>NZ_AP024545.1:981195-1308260 GCF_018406605.1 Noviluteimonas caseinilytica
CGCGCGTGGGTGCGCGTTCCGGCCGGGGGCGGTGTTGCTTAGCCGCCCGAACCCGAGCGGGCCTTGGCCTTGCCGTTGGCGGCGAGGTAGGCCTTGTATTCGTCCTGCGTCAGCTGGCCGTCGGCGTTGGCGTCAGCCTTGGTGAACGCCTTCGTCAGGCTCTGCACCGGCGCGGCTTCCGACACGCTCAGCGAGCCGTTCTGGTCGACGTCGAGCTCCGACCAGTTCTTCTTCTGCGGCGTGGCAGGCGTGGCCGGCGTCGCGGGCGTCTGCGCCATCGCGTCGGTCGCGCTCTGCGGGGTGGCCGGGGTGGCGGGCGTCGCCGGGGTGGCGGCGTTGACGTTCGCGTTCGTGTTGGCCTGCGCATCCGTCGACTGCGTGGTCGTCGTGGATTCGGTGGTCGTCGTGGCCTGCGGGGTCGCCGACTGCGGCGTGGTCTGGGCCGACTGCGCGAAGGCGAGCGGCGCGGCGAGCGTCAGGGCCAGGGCGAAATAAAGCGGGCTGCGATTGGACTTCATGCGTCGATCTCCATTGCGGGGGAACAGTGCGTTCGCGGTGGGGGCGACAGATGCCCTCGGAACGGCGAACACCTTGCACCGGCGCGTCTGAATCCAACCGACCGCGCGATCGGTGCCTCCACATCGTGTTAACCACTGCGCGCACGTTCTGCGTTAACGGCCGGCGCGCGATCGTGCGATGCGGCGATCGCGGGCGTTCGCGCGCGTTGCGCGCAGATAGCCCTTCGATGAATGGAGAGTGCAGCGGCCGATGTCATCGCCGCGCGAATGGCCGCTGCGGATTGCGTGAAGGGCGCCCGGGATTACGAAAACTTTACTTGCGCCATGCACGCCGCTTAATGCCCCGGCCCCCACGATGGATCGCGAAAACCCACGCCATCGCACACGCCTCCGAGGATTCCCCCATGCCCACCCAGCGCCCGGCACCACGCAGCAAACCCCGCAACGACGGCACCCAATCCGCGGCGCAGCAGAGTGCTGCGCAAGCGCTGACGGCCACCAAGCGGCAGGTCGAAGAAACGGATCGCCAGCGCAACGCGTTGGAAAACCAGGGCGCGCAGGGGCGCGGCATCGGGGACCAGTGGACGCGCGAGAAACTGATGCGCGAGAACGACGACGACGAGACCGCGACCCGACATTGATGCCTGGCATCGTCGTGATGAAAAAAAGGGCGCCCGAGGGCGCCCTTTGCATGTGCTCGCATCGCGCGTTGGCTCAGGGCGACTTCGGCTTCGACGTCGCCTTCGCCTTCGCATGGAACTCGTTGTCGGTGACGTAGCCATCGCCATCGGCGTCCATCGCCGCGAATCCCGAATCGAATGTCGGATCCGCACTGGCTTCGCTCGAACTCACGCGTCCGTCCTTGTCGGTATCCAGCCGCGCCATCGCCGTGTCGGGTGACGGCGTGGCCGCCTTCACCGCTTCCTGGTTGCCGCCGGTCTTCTTCGCCTGCGGCGTCGGCGTTTCCGGCGGAGACGCGGACTGCGCGACCGCCACGCCGGCGATCGAGACACCCAGCGCAATGCCGAGCAGTGTTTTCGTGCCTGTCATGTGCGCGCTCCTCTCGATGGATCCCCCGCAGGTCGCGGGGGTGTCCATGTAACGCAACACGCGTCAACACACTGCAACGCGCCATTGCAGAGCTAGCGGCTCAGGCGTCGTCCTCGGCCGAAGCGTGCACCACCGGATCGCCGTCGTCGTCGATCGACACATCCACCACGATCGGCCGGCAACACACGTGGCAATCCTCGATGTAACGCTGCGCGCCCGCCGAATCGTCGATCACCAGCGTGATCGTCTCGCCGCAGTACGGACACGAGATGTCGGCGGTCGGCAGCATCGGCTCAGCGCCCCGCGCCCGCGAGGTAGTCCGTCTTGCCCAGCGGCGCGCCGGCGACGCGCAGGATCGCGTAGGCGGTGGTGGCGTGGAAGAACAGGTTGGGCAGCGCATAGGTGCCGAGGTAATCGGCGCCGGTGAACTTCAGCTCGGCCGTGCGCGTCTTGAACGCCACTTCGCGCGATTCCGCGCCGTCGAACTGCTCCGGCTTGTACGCGCCGAGCACTTCGATGCAGCGATCCAGGCGCGCGTACAACTGCTCGAACGTGGTTTCGTCGTCGGTGAAGGACACCGGATCGGTCGCCGTCAACCGCGCGACCGCGAACTTGGACGTGTCGGTCGCGATCTGCACCTGCTTGATCAGCGGCAGCATGTCGGCGATGAGGCGCGACTGCAGCAGCACCTCGGGCGCGATGCCCTTGTCGTTCGCGAACTTCTCGCCGATCTGCAGGACGCTGCGCAGGTTGCGCAGGGCACGCACCATCACCGGCACCGTCGCGTGGTACATCGAGTACGCCATGGAACACTCCCGACGGGCCACCGTGGCCCGGAAGCCGCACAGGGTACGCCCGCGGCCGTCATCCGCCAGTCGCGATCCCGGGTTTCACTATCCCAGCCAGTGGCTGGCCGGCTGCGGCGCGGCGAAGCGATAGCCCTGGCCGTAGGTGCAGCCCATCCGCTTGAGCACGTCGTGCTGCGCGGCGGTCTCGATGCCCTCGGCCACGATCTCCACGCCCAGCGCATTGCCGAGCGCGAGGATGGCTTCGATCACTGCAGAGCTGCGCGGCGATTCCCCGTTCGCGAACGGCGCGACGAAGCTCTGGTCGATCTTGATCATGCGCAACGGGAAACGATGCACGTGGCCGAGCGAGGAGTAGCCCGTGCCGAAATCGTCGAGCGCGGCTTCCACGCCGGCTTCGCGCAGGCGATGCAGCGTGGCCACCATCGCCTCGGGATCGCCGAGCAGCGTGCCTTCGGTGACTTCCAGGCGCAGCGCCGCCGGATCGAAGCCGTTCTCGGCCACCAGGTCCAGCAGGCGGCGATCGAAATCGTTGTGCTGGAACAAGCGCGGCGACACGTTGAGCGTGATGTAGCGCTGCACGCCATCGCCGCGCGGCGCGACCAGCGCGCGGCCGGCCTGCAACGCGAGGCGGAACATGCGCCAGTCGATCGGTTCGATCAGCCCGCTGTCTTCTGCGACCTTCATGAACTCGCCCGGCCGCAGCACGCCGCGCGACGCACTGCGCCAACGCAGCAAGGCTTCGTAGCCCACCACCGAATCATCGTCCAGGCGCACGATGGGCTGGAACCACGGTTCGAATTCGTCGCGCAGCAAGGCGTCGCGCAGCGCCTGCTCGAGGTCGAGCACGCCCATCGCGGTCTGGTGCATCGCATCGTCGAACAGCACGAAGCGATTGCGGCCCGCGGTCTTGGCGCGATAGAGCGCGGTGTCGGCGTCGTGCAGGATGCGGTCGGCGGACTCGCAGCCTGCGTCGGCGATCGCGATGCCGATGCTCGCCGAAAGCTGCAGGTCGCGCCCGGCCACCTGCAGCGTCGGCTGCAAGGCGCGCAACACGCGCTGCGCCACCTTGCAGGCGGTTTCGGGCTGCTGCACGTGTTCGAGCAGCATCACGAATTCGTCGCCCGCCATGCGCGCCACCACGTCGGGCTCGCGCACGCACCCGGACAGGCGGCTGGCCACTTCCTTCAGCAGGGCGTCGCCGGCGCTGTGGCCGAGGCTGTCGTTGACCACCTTGAAGCGGTCCACGTCGATGTAGAGCAGGCCGAAGCCCCACTGCACATCGCGACGCAGCCCGCCGATCGCGCGCTCGATGCGATCGCGCAGGTAGATGCGGTTCGGCAGGCCCGTGAGCGCATCGTGCATTACCTGGTGCTGCAGCTGCGCTTCGATGTGCTGGCGCACCTGGATCTGTTCGCGCAGCTCGACCGTGCGCTCCTCGACGCGCGTCTCGAGTTCGGCGTTGGCCTGGCGCAGCAGTTCCGCCGCGCGCCGGCGCTGCAGCGAACTGCCGATCTGGTAGGACACGAACGTCAGCAGTTCCGCATCGCGCTCGTCGTAGGCGGTGCTGGATTCGTAGCTCTGCACCGCGACGACGCCGATCGCCCCCTCGGTGCTGAGCAGCGGCGCGCCGAGCCAGACCTGCGTGGGCGCGCCCATCATGGCGGGGTCCAGCAAGCCGGCGGTGATCATGTCCATCGCATCGGGGCGCTTCACCAATTGCGGGCGCCCGGTCTGCAGCACGAATTCGGTGAGGCCGCGGCCGAAGCTGCGCGCGCTCCAGTCGCGTTCGAATTCATCGGCCGCGTAGGGGAACGACACGACCATGCCGTCCTCCGACAACAGGCCGATGTAGAAATTGCGCGCGTCGATCAGCTCGCCGACGATCGCGTGCACGTGGCGATAGAAGCCATCGCTGGTTTCGTCCAGGCTCGCCAGCGCGGCGATGCGGTACAGCGCGGCCTGCAGGCGTTCGCCGCGTTCGCGCTCGCCCACTTCGCGGCGCAGTTCGCTGTTGGCCACCTGCAGCTGCTGCGTGCGCTCGACGACGTGCTGTTCGAGTTCGGCGCGGCCACGCTTGCGTTCCAGCGCGGTGAGGATGTGCTCGGCCACGAAGGCCAGGAGCGACATCTCCGCCGTCGTGTAGCACCGATCGCCGGTGTAACTCTGCACGACCACCACGCCGTGGACCTCGCCTTCGCGCAACATGGGCACGCCCAGCCAGTCGCTGCTGTCCGCGCCGTGCAGGCGCAGCGGGCCGGAGACCTGCTTCTGCAGATCCTCGGTGGCGCCCATCAGCGGGCGCTTGTCGCGCACCAGGTACCACGTGAGGCCGCGCTCGAAGTGCGCCAGCGGCACCTCCTCGTCCGGCAGCAGCTTGTCCTGGTCGTCCACCACGTCCGCGAAATAGAGGAAGCGCAACGCATCGCGTTCGCGGTCGTACAGCGCGATGTAGAAGTTCTCCGCGTACATCAGGTCGGAGACGATGCGGTGCAGGCCGCGCAGCATGTCCGGCATGTCGAGGTCCGACCCCGCCATGTCGGCGATCGCGTAGAGCGAGCGCTGCAGCTTTTCGGCCTGCTCCAGGCGCGCCACGCTTTCCTGCATCTGCTGCATGCCCAGCAACTCGGCCAGGCGCAGGCGCAGGGCAGGGTCCGCGTCCACGGGACCGGCCGGGCAATGCAGGACGGCGACGGCATCCTCGCCGTCGTCGTGCAGCACGCGGGGGTTGGCAGCGTCGTTCACGCCCGCGCGGCTGCGCGCGACGGCATCGATCGCCCGCGCCAGGACGCCGGGGTCCACGGGGCCTTCCGGCCAGGCGCGCACGTCGCGCGGCCAGTGCGTCGACCACAGCACGCAGGCGCCCATGGCCGGCAGGTGCGGGGCCTGCGCGAACCAGGCTGCGATGGCCTCCGCCGGCGCGCGCGCACCCAGCAGGGCCGCCGGCAACGGCGTCCCGTCTGTTGCTTGCGATGTCGTGCCGGCGCGTGGCGCGGTCATGGTGGTTCCCCGTGGCTCCCCGGGTGCCCTGCCCCGGCCTCGCGCGGCATGCCGCGGCGCGATCGGCGCACAGGGTAGAGAGCGCCCCTTGTCCGAACTGTGCGCATGGTCACCGGCACGATGCAACCCGGGTCGCAGCACTGAACCATTCACAGGTCCATCGTCACGGCGCATGCACGCGGTCCTCGCGAGCGTGCGACCACGCCGGCCCGGCCGGTGCACGGGGGACATCGATGGACAAGGAAGACCTGGGGCCCGAGCTCGAGGCCGAACTGGAAGCGCTCGACCGCGAGATGCCGCGCATGCAGTCGATGTCCGGGGGCATCTTCGCCCTGGCCACCGCATGGGCCGAACGCCACGCCGCCATCCTCGAACGCACGCCGCCGTCGATGCGCGCCGCGATGGAATCGCGCCTGCATCGCATGGGCATCCGCTGGGGCGTCGTGAGCGGTTCGCGCATGACCGCGCAATTTCCGGCGATCGGCCTGCCGCGCAAACGCATCGCGTAGACGCAACGTGCAAGCGGCAGGCGTGCGTGTTCACGCCGATGAACTCCGTTAGTTGCGACTTCACCGCACGCGCCCCTCGCGCTAACGCGCTGCTGCGTAACGTGCGTCGCATCGGCCAAGCCGGCCGAATTGCAAGGAGTCACGAAGATGGCGGGTCAGAACACCACCGGCGGCATGGGCCAGGACAAGAACCAGAACCAGTCTTCCCAGAACCAGTCGTCGCAGAACAAGCCGGCACAGAACCAGGCTTCGCAGAACCAGGCTTCCAACCAGAACCAGTCCTCGCAGAACCAGTCCTCGCAGTCGCAGTACTGGAAGGGCCAGTTCCAGAACGAGCCCTATTACCAGCAGGGCCGCCAGTACGAAGAGTACGAGCAGGCCTACAACACAGGTGAGCAGGGACGTTCGCAGTACGGCACCAGCGGCCAGACCTTCGAGCAGTCCGAGAAGAACCTGCGCGCGGACTACGAGAAAACCGCTTCCAGCAACAGCAAGGCGCTGAAGTGGGAAGACGGCGGCAAGCAGGCGGCGCAGGCCGCATGGGAACGCGCCGGCAGCGCGCAGTCCTCGCAGTCCAGCGACCGCGACATGCAGCAGGGCAAGCAGGGTTCGGACGCCAGTTCGAACAAGCGCACCAGCTAAGCAACACCGTTGCACACGAATCGCCGACGCCTCGCGCGTCGGCGATTTTTTGTGCGTCAGGCTTCGCGCCGCTGGATGCGCAGCAATGAATCCACCAGCGTCACCAGCGCCGCCGGATCCACCGGCTTGACCAGGTGCGCGTCGAATCCCGCCTCCGCGCTGCGCTGTCGATCCGACGCCTGCCCGCGCCCCGTGATCGCCACGATCACCAGCGCCTCGCCGCCCGCAGCGCGCATGCGCCGGCACACTTCGAGGCCATCGACGCCGGGCAGCCCGAGGTCCAGCAACACCGCATCGGGCGAGAACGTGCCCTGCCATACCAGCGCGGACGCTGCGTCGTAGGCGGTGCGCACCGTGTGCCCTGTCATGCGCAGGTAGAGCGCCAGCGAATCGGTGTGTTCGCGGTTGTCGTCCACCACGAGCAAGCGCAAGCGCTGGTGCGCGGCTCCCATGGGGCCGCCGGACACCTCGTCGTCGCTGAAATCCACCGCGTCGCCATCGTGCAGCGGCAAGCGCACTTCGAACTCGCTGCCCTGCCCCAGGCCGCCGCTGCGCGCGAGCACGGTGCCGCCGTGCAGTTCGACGAGGCTGCGCACGAGCGTCAGCCCGATGCCGAGGCCGCCCGCCGCGTGTCCGATGGAATGCTCGGCCTGGTTGAACAGGTCGAACACGCGGTCGAGTTCATCCGGCTCGATGCCCAGCCCGTTGTCGCGCACGCGCAGCACCACGTCCGCGTCCTGGCGCGTCGCCGACAGCACGATGTGGCCGCCGGGGTTGGTGTACTTGGCGGCGTTGTTCAACAGGTTCGACAGCACTTGCGCGAGGCGCACGGGATCGGCGCGCAACGGCAGCGGCAGCGTGGGCATGTCGATGTCGAGCGTGTGGTGCGCGGCATCCAGCAACGGACGACTCGTCTCCACCGCGCGCTCCACGACGTCCTGGATCGTCACCGCCTGCAGGTGCAACGGCACCATGCCGCGCGTGATGCGCGAGACTTCCATCAGGTCGTCGACCAGGCGCACGAGTTGCGCGACCTGGCGTTCCATCACCGCGTGCAGGCGCTCGCTGTCCACCGCGGCGCCATCGCCCTCGTCCGCCATGCGCAGGATGTGCAGGCAGTTGCGCAGCGGCGCGAGCGGATTGCGCAGTTCGTGCGCGAGCGTGGCGAGGAATTCGTCCTTGCGGCGATCGACGTCGCGCAGCGCCACTTCGGCCAGCTTGTGGTCGTGGATGTCGGTGGTCGAGCCGTACCACGCAGTGACCTGGCCGTCGTCGTCGCGCATCGCCTTGGCGCGCACGAGGAACCAGCGATACGCGCCGTCGCGGCGGCGCAGGCGCAGCTCGACATCGAAATCCGCACCGGCATGCGCGCGCGCCCAGGCTTCGGCGGCGAGGTGGCGATCGGCGGGATGGATCGCGCCGTTGCGCGAGTCGCGATCCACGCGTACGGGCAGGCCGGTGTATTCGAGCCAGCGATCGCTGAGCCAGGTCAGTTCGCCGTCGGCGCTGGCGCTCCACAGGATCGACGGCGTGGCGTTCGCCACGTAGCGGAAGCGTTCTTCGCTCACGCGCAGCGCGTGCTCCGTGCGCGTGCGCAGGGTGATGTCGTCGAACATCACCGCCACGCGGTTCGAGCCCGGCGCGCCGTACGGGAAGGCATGCACTTCGTACATGCGGTCGTCCAGCTCGCGCGCGGGCAGGACCTCGCGCACCGGCTGGCCCGTGCGCGCCACGCGGCCGTAGAGTTCGAACCAGTGCTCCTCGTGCGACGGGGCGAGTTCGCGCATCCGCTTGCCCACCGCATCGCGCAGGCCGGTGTGGCGCTCGAAGGCGGCGTTGGTTTCCAGGAAGCGGTAGTCCACCGCGCGATCGCCGTCGAACAGCACTTCGATCACGCAGAAGCCCTGGTCGATCGTCGCGAACAACGAACGGCAACGTTCCTCGCTCGCGCGCAACGAGGCGATCGCCTGCTCGGTGTCGCCGCCGTGCACCAGCGGTGCGCGCTCGTCCAGTTCCAGCAACACCACCGTCGATGCGCGCAATACGCCGGCCGTGTCGCGCACCGGGCTCAGGCGCATCAGCATGCGCGCGGTCGCGCCCTGCACGCGCGCCAGGCGCACGTCGAGCGCGATGGGGCCGTGGCGCAGGCGCAGGTCGTGCAGCGCCGATGTCACCGCGGGGCGCGCGTCGTCCTCCACGAGGTGCGACAGGTCGACGCCGCGCAATGTTTCGATGCCACGCCCGAGCAGTCGCGCGGCAGCGGTGTTCACGTCGACGATGCGGCCGTGCGCATCGGTGCGCAGCAGGCCGATGTCCGCGCGATCGCCGATCTCCAGCCACCGCTCCGACGGCGCCGGCGTATCCGGCGTGCGGCCGTCGTCAGGCGCGGGCACGGGGGCGGACGGGAGTGTCATGCATCCGCCGGCGGATCGATCGCGGCAAGGGCCTCGGCGACGGGCGCCGCGGTGAGCGGCCGCACGATGCGCGCCACCTCTTCGCCATCGCGCAGGAACACCAACGTAGGCCACAACTTGACGCGGTACGAGCGCCCGAGCGGTTGTCCACGTCCGTCTTCGACTTTCACGTGTCGCACGTCGTCGTGCGTGGCGAACGCGACTTCGATCGCCGGTTGCGCCGCGATGCAATGCCCGCACCACGGCGCGCCGAATTCGATCACGGCGGGGCCGGCACGCGCATCGACGTCGTGTCGTGCGGGCTCGGTGGATTCGTAGTTGCGCGCGAACGCCATGGCGCGGCCTGGGGGGATGGACAGCCCCGAATCTAGAACCAACGCAGTGAGTGGCGCGTGGCGCGCGGTGTTGTTCAGCTACGGCGCGCGCGGCGCACGGGTTTCTGCAACGCGCTGCGGTAGCGCTCGACGAGGGCCTGGACCTTCTCGACGTAGGCCTCGGTTTCCGCGTACGGCGGCACGCCCCCGTAGCGTTCCACCGCGCCCACGCCGGCGTTGTAGGCGGCGGCCACCAGCACCAGGTCGCCCTTGTAGCGGCGCATCAGGCTGCGGATGTGGCGCGCTGCACCATCGATGGATTGCGTCGAGGAGTACGGATCGGACACGCCGTATTCACGCGAGAGCGCAGGCATCAGCTGCATCAGGCCCTGCGCGCCCTTCGGCGACAGCGCGCGCGGATCGAAGCCGCTCTCGGCGTGCGCGATCGCGCGCAGCCAGGCGTCTTCGACACCGTTGCGCTTCGCGGCGGCGGTGAACTGCGCAGCGAAGACGTTCAACTGCGGCGCCCCGAATTCGCCCAGGCCTTCATGCGCCCACGAATCGCGCGGCGCGTGGATCTTCACCGGCTCGGCCACTTCCTTCCAGCCGGGGATCGCACGCGTGCTGTACACCACGCGTCCGTTCATGCGCGTCGTGTAGAGGTTGCCGCGCACGGGGCCCAGGTCGCCCCAGAAGTTCGGGACCTTCGCCTTGCGGTCGTTGACGCGCTTGGCCTTGCAGCGGGCGCCGGGCTCGGGTGCGGTCGACAAGCTCAGGCGTTCGTCGCGCAGGCATTCGTAGACGGTGCGCGCGTGCAGCCCGCTGCAGGGCAACAGGAGCAGCAGACCGAAAGCAAGGGCGGCCGTGCGCGTCATGGGGCGCACATCAGACCGGGGTGTCGTTCAGCGTGGCGTGAAGGCCGCGTGTGCGTTGCAGCAATGGCGCGTCAGCGGCGCCGCTTCGCCTTCGCGGGCGTCGCCTTCGCCAACGCCGTCTTGTAGCGCTCGTAGAGGGCCTGGACCTTCGCCACGTAGGCGACGGTTTCCTTGTACGGCGGCACGCCCGAGTACTGCGCCACCGTGCCGATGCCCGCGTTGTAGGCCGCGGCCGCCAGTTCCAGGTCGCCCTTGTAGCGACGCAGCAGCGACTTGATGTGGCGTGCGCCGCCGTCGATGGATTGCGCGGGCGAAAACGGATCGTCCACCGAATACTCGCGCGCGACTTCCGGCATCAACTGCATCACGCCCTGCGCGCCCTTGCTGGAGATCGCCTTCGGATCGAAGCCGCTTTCGGCGTGCGCGAACGCGCGCAGCATCGCGTCTTCCACGCCGCTGCGCTTCGACGCCGCGCGGAATTCCGCAGGGAAACGATCCAGCCGCGGCGGCCCCAGTTGCCCGAGGCCTTCATGCGCCGGCGATCCCGGCGGTGTCTGCACGGTGAACGCGAGCACCGGCACCGACCCCGGCAACTTGCGCGTGCCGTACACCGTCTTCCCATCCTGCTGGCGTTCGTACAACGTGCCCTTCACGACGCCGAGGTTGCCCCAGAGGTTGGGCACCTTCGCCGCGTCGTCGTCGAAATGTTGCGCGACGCACTTCGACCCGGGCTCGGGTGCCGTGGAGAGCGAAACGGTGCCGTCGCGCGTGCAGCGGTAGACGGTGCGGGCGTGGGCGGCCCCCGTGATGACCACGAGAGGCAGCAACAGCCACGCAAGGATGAGCCGGGGGGTTCGCATCGGCGCGGAGCCTAGCGCAGTTGCCGGCATGGCGCTGCCTTCACGGCGCTCCGGGCAGAACACGTGCATGCGACGACATCCGATGAACTTCCTGGCGATCTGTGCGTTCGGCCTGCTGCTCGCCGCGTGCGCGACCAAGCCGCGCGAGACCGCGAAGACCGAACCCGACACCGAGATCGTCATGCCGCCGCCCGCCGTGACGCGCGGCGAATTCCTGATCGAGGCCGACAAGAACGACACCTGGAACGCCGTCGGGCAGATCGCGGTGCGCACGCCCGGCGTGGAATACGCGGGGCGCTCGCAGATGATGGACATCTACTCGGTGCGCTATCGCGGCGAGGACTTCATGCTGCAGACGAAGGCGATGCTGCTGTCCGACACGATCAGGAAGACGACGACGCGCGTCACCGCCACCACGCAGGACGGCAAGCCGATCGACAGCGACGCGGCCGCCGACCTGCTGGCGCGCATCCAGCAAGCGCTGCCGGCGGAAGTGGAGCGCGTCCATGCGCAGCTGCTCGCCGATGCGAAGGCCAAGGCCGCGAAGGGCAAGAAGTCGAAGGGCAAGGCGAAGAAGAAGTCGAAGAAGACGTAACGTCCTGGCCCTCGGCGGCGTGGCAGGGAATCAGTGCGTCGACGCGGTGCGCGCACCGGCATCGTCGACGCGATGCAGGAAGCGCAGCAGGCCGGCGAAGTACACCTGCTGGTCGTCGTAGTACGCCATGTGGCTGCCGTTGGGGCAGTACAGGTATTCGCCCTTCGGCAGGCGCTTGCTCATCATCTCCATGAACTTCGGATCCATGGTGTCGTAGCGCGCACCGATGACGAGCGTGGGCACGGGGATCTTCGCGAGGTCGCTGGTGCGATCCCAATTCACGAGCAGGCCGCTCGCGCCGAGTTCGCTCGGGCCCTGCATCGGGACGTAGACCTTCTTGTTGATGTGGCGCTGGAAGCCGCGCAGCACCGGTTCCGGCCACTCCGCCATCGGGCGGCGCAGGATGTGGTGTTCGTAATGCGGCTGCAGCAGCGCGTCGAATCGCGGGTTGGCGTAGTCCTTCGCCGCGTCCAGGCGCTTGAGTTCGGCGAGCGCGGCGGGGTCGAGCTCCGGCATCAGCACCTCGCTCGCGTACTTGTTGTACGCGGGAATGCTGGAGACCATGTTCGAGATCACCAGTCCCTTCAGGTGCTGCGGATACTTCAGCGCGTACTCCATCGCGAGCATGCCGCCCCACGAGTGGCCCAGCAGGTAGAAGTTGCTTTCGTCCAGGTGCAGGGCCTGGCGCACCTGCTCCACTTCGTCGACGAAGCGATCGATGGTGAGCAGGCGCGGATCGTCCGGCTGGTCGCTGTAGTACGAGCCGAGCTGGTCGTAGTAGTAGTACTCGACGCCGTCGGAGGGCAGGAAGCTGTCGAACACTTCGAACGGCTCGTGCGTCGCACCGGGCCCGCCGTGCAGCAGCAACACCTTGATGCGCGGGTTGTTGCCGACACGCTTGGTCCACACGCGGAAGTCCCCCGCCGGCGTGTGGATCGGGATCATGCGCACGCCGCCCTGCCAGGCATCGGCGTGGCCGGTGGCGTCGAAGTACTGGTGGAGGGTGGGCGGATCCGCGGCCGAAGCCGTGGTGGCGAACAGGCCCAGCAACATCGAGAACAGGAACGTGCGCATGACGGTCTCCTGCGGCACCGGCGGCCGATGTGGGCGGGAGTGTAGCGCTGGAGCGGAACGGGCTGCCTGTCAGGCGGATCCGGGGGCCCTGCCGGGGTGAAACCCGCCAGATGCCCGGGGAATCGGCGCGTGTCATCCCGGCGGCGTTTTGGGCCACGAACCCGTTGCTAGCGTGCGCGCCCGCCCTCGCCCGCCAAGCCCATGCACCTCTCCCCGATTGCTGCGCGAGTGCCACGCGCGATCGCGATCTGTGTCGTCGGGATCGCGGTGGCCGGAATGATTGCGACGCAACTGGTCACGGCGACGTCGCTCGGGCTGGTCGGCGTGTATCTCGTGCTGGCCGTCGTCGTGCTTGCGGTGGCGCTCATCGTGGCGAAGGCGGCGCGCTGGCCGCTCGCATCAACGGTCACGCTTCCCTGGCTGCTGGCGTTCGCGTGGTTCGAAGGATGGCGGGCGTGTCTTGCGCTCGCCGGTCTCGTGCTTGCGGCGCTGGCGGTGGGAACGCTGTTGCGGATCGGAACGCGCAATGTGGCGCTCGCCGTCGCATGCGGATTGGTCGTGCTGGGCGCCACCACGGGCTGGGTGCTGACGTTGCCGATCCATCACGCGGGGGTGTGGTGGTCGGTCGTCGCGGTGCTTGTGGCGTGGCGGCATCGCGCGATGGCACGGATCGCCGTTGTCGCACTGCATCGGTGGCAGGTCGGGATCGCTGCTGCGCCCAGGTCGTCCGTGCTGGCGATCATGGCGGTGGGCCTTGCATCGACATCGACGTGGCTCCCCAACCTGCAAGCCGACGATCTCGCCTATCACCTGCAACTGCCGGCTGGGCTGCTGCAGGACGCCGTCTTCGATCCGGACGTGCGACGACAAGTGTGGGCCTACGCGCCCTGGTTGAACGACACGTTGCACGGGATCGTCGCGGTGCTGGGCCGCGCGCTGACGCACGCGCCCTTGAACCTGCTGTGGCTGATGCTCGTGGGTGCGATGGCGTGGCGCCTGATGCGCGTGCTCGGGGCAGCGGCGCCGCTCTGCAACTTCGGCGTCGCGGTGGCGTGCAGCGTGCCGATGGTGCCGGGCGTGGCCACCGGCATGCACACGGAGTTGCCCGCGACCGCGTTGACGCTGGCGCTGTGCAGCGTCGTGTTCGCACCGGCGCGGGCGAGTACGCCTGCGGCGCTTGCCGTACTCGCCGGCGGGTTGCTTGCGCTCAAAGGCATGCATGCGCTCGCCGCATTGCCCTTGCTCGCGTTGGGCACCTGGCGCACACGTGCGCAATGGCGTCGTGGCGTGCCGATGCTGCTGGCGGCGTTCGCGTTGTGTGCGTCCGCGTATGCGCATGCCTTCCGGGCCACGGGGAATCCCGTGTTCCCGCTGATGAACGGTGTCTTTCGTTCCGATGCCGCGGTGTCCGTCGACTTCCGTGATCCGCGATGGACGCACGACATCGGATGGCACACGCCATGGCAAGCGTTGTTCGAGACGACGCGGTTCCTCGAGAGCGGCGACGGTGCACTGGGCATGTCCGCCTTCGTACTGGCGGGTGGTGCTTGCGCGATGGTGTGGCGTCGCGCGTGGATTGCACCGTTGCTGGTCACGGCAATGCTCATCCTGGTTCCGTTCGCGTTGGTGCAGTACGCGCGCTATGTGTTGCCCGGCATCGTATGTTTGTCGATCCTGGCGCTGGCGGCGTGTGGTCGCGCGCTCGGGTCGCAGCACGCCACCGCGCTCGCCATCGCATGCATCGGGATGCACGTCCTGTTGTTGCCTGCGGGTAACTGGTTGCTGTCGACAAGCGCCCTCGTGCGCCAGGTCGCGAGCGGTGGCGACGACGCGGCGCTGCTCCGCAAGTTCCTGCCGCCGCAGGCAGCCCTTGCGCAGATTCCATCGATTGGCGAAGGCATGGTGCTGTCGGCCGACCCGGACGCCCCATACGTTGCGCCGTTCGGCCGACGAGGCGCCAGCGTCAGTTGGTATGCGCCCGAGTTCCAGGCCGCTGCGCGCGCCGCCGATCGCGATGCGAGCGGTGCGCGGTGGGAACAACTGCTCATCCGGAACGACGTCGCATGGGTGCTGGTCGACGACGACAACACCAGCCCCGCGCTCATGATGGCCCTGCGCAATCGCAGGGCCTCGCCATATTTCATCGCGGGACAGTCCGCTGTTTGGCGGTTGCCGCGCGAGGCGCCTCGATAACGGTCGACGGTCTCGCTTCAGTCCTTGCGCTTGTTGACCGCCACCGCCGCCCGCAGCAACGCCTTGAACGCCTTCTCGTCGACCTTGTCGCCTTCGCGGAAGTCGATCGCGCGGCGCGTGTTGCCGTCGAGGCTCGAATTGAACAGGCCCGCGGGATCGTCCACCGACGCGCCCTTGGCGAACGTCAGCTTCACCTTGTCCTTGTAGGTCTCGCCGGTGCAGAGGATGCCGTCCTTCGACCACACGGGGACGCGCCACTTCCATTCCTCGACGACGCCGGGCACCGCTTCGTGGATCAGTGCGCGCAGGCGCGCGAGCATCTTGCCGCGCCAGTCGTTGAGGGAAGCAATCTTCTCGTCGATCAGCACCGACGGATCCATCGCGGCTTCTTCGGGGGTCGCTTTCTTCATCGCGCGTGCTCCTTGCTGTGGGGGCGTCAGAGGCGTTGTCCGGGCAGCGTGCCGGCTTGCCGGATCCAGTCGGCGAGTTGTACTTCGTCGAGCGCTTCGCCTTCGTGGAGGTGCAGGTAACGCGTGCCGGGCGTTTTCGATTCGACGGGCGGCATCGGGCGCAGCGACGTGCCGCCGAAGAAGGCCACCTTGATGTAGCGCTCGAAGCAGTGGAACGAGAGGCACCAGTCGTCGCGCACCACCGCGCCGTAGAGCGGCGAGTTGTACTTCACGGCCTTGCGCACGTCGGGCAGCGTGCGGGTGATCAGTGCGTCGAGGCGGCGGCCGATGTCTTGCTTCCAACCGGGCATCGCGGCGATGTACGCCTGCACGGGAGTGTCCCCGTCGCCTTTCGCGATTTGCGGGTTGCCGCCGGAGAGCAGGACCGGCGATGCGGCGCGCGTCTTCGACGACATGGCGACCGGCGCCTCCCGCGCGTCCTACTTGTGCCCGCCGCCGGAGGTCCATCCGGAGCGCCCGGCGGAACTGCCCCAGCTGCGATCCTCGTCCTCGCGTCCTGCGATGAGGACGATGGCCAGGACCACGACGACGTAGATGAAATAGAGGCGTTTGCTCATTCCTGCGTCCTCAAGTCGTGCTCACGTACCAGCCAACCACGAGCGGCACCCAGATCAGGGCGAGTCCCAGCAGCATCGCGGGGCCCGAGATCATGTCCGAAAAAATGCAGAGGAACATGGACGCAAAGATCGCAATGCTCAGGGGCGAGGTCGCATCATCGACGGAATCGTCGGACGACGCAGCCACCTTGCGCGGCTTCGGTGCGATCGGAACCCCGAACGCCTTGGAGATGGTGGGGGCGGATGTCGTCGTCGCCAGCGACCAGGTGATTTCCTCCGAGGTCTGCTCGCGCGTCAGCGTCTGGCCCAGGTTCTGGAAGTCGGTGATCCGCGTTTCGTCGCCGCGGCGCACGCGCCAGTTGAACGCACCGAACACCGCCTTGACGCGCGCGTTGTAGGTGTACTTCTGCGGCCACGTCATGCCGCGGAACTTGCACGAGGCGATGCCCACTTCGCTGGGCCACTCGTCGCTGACGGTCACGCGCTGCCAGCCGTCGTCGGTCTCCACCAGCCAGTGGTAGCCGCGCTCGGGATTGAACAGCAGGTACTCCGTCCACTCCGGTTCCTCGTCATCGTCCGGCACTTCGCAGCGCATGATGCCGATGATCGTGTACTCCACGCCCAGCTGTCCGCGGGCGCCGAGCGCCAGCGTGGTGTGGATGCGCGCGAGGCGGTGGTTCGCTTCGATGACCTCGGCGCGGTCGCCGGTGCAGTCGACCACCGAACTGCACGACGGGCACACGACCTGCGTGGCCATCGCGGCGACGATCGTGATCGCGGCTCCGCAGTTGGGGCAATCCAGGGGCAGCACCTGGCCGCGATACCGGCCCGCGCTGGCGAGGATGGATTCCGGGCTGCGCAGCGTAGTTGGCGTCAGGTCGGTGCGCTCGGACGCGTTGCCGGCATAGATCACCGGCGCGCCATCGGTGTAATCGAGGGTGGCGAACGCGCGACCGCGGCGGCAATCGGCGGCGCGCGCGTCCCAGCCGTCGGCGGCGTTGACCGGCAACTCGCCTTCGCCGCCCACGCAGCGGCTCTCGCGCTTGTCGGAGACCAGGTACAACACGCCGTCGATCTTGACCGGCTGGCCGACGTGCAGGTCTTCGAACGCAGGCAACGGGGCCGGGAGCACCGGCGCATCGAGGCGACGCGTCAACGCGTACTGGTCCGACGCATCGGACAACCACCCGTTGGTGCCGTCATCGAACAGCACGTACCACTCGTTCCAGCCACCCGCCTCGTATTGCATGCGCAGGCGGCCGATGACGTTGAACCGCTGCGTGCCCTGGTGCCCGCGCGTGCCGATCTGCACCGGCGATCCATCCTCGACCACCGCGGCCATGCGCCCCACGGTGCGCGCGACGCCGGCATCCTTCGTGATCGTGCTGCGGCACGTGCCGCACACGACCATCACCGCACCCGCGGAGGCGAAGCGCACCGACGCCCCGCACTGGGGGCACAGGAACTCCTGCATTCGTCAGCCCGCCATGTTGCGCAGGATCTCCGCCTTCGCGGCGTCGTATTCCTGCGCCGTGATCAGCTCGAGTTCGAGCATGCGCTTGAGCTGCTGCAGCTTCGCCACCGGATCGGCGGCGGCCGCGGCTTCCGCGGCGGGCTTCGCCGGTTGCGCCAGGCCCTGCGACATGGCCTGGCCCATGGCGGCGCCGGCGGCCAGGCCCGCGCCCACGCCCGCGATGCCGCCTTCGTTCTGCGCCGCCATCGGGATGGCCGTGGCGACCTGGTACTTCGTGAACTTGTCGAGGTCGCCCGACATGCCCAGCGCGATGCGCGTGTCGAGCGCCTTCTGCAGGTCTTCCGGGAGCGAGACGCTTTCGACCGCGAAGTTCTCCAGCGCGACGCCATAGCGCTGGAAGACCGGCGCGAGGTGTTCCTGCATCTTCTGCGCCATCGCCGCCTGGTTGCCGGCCAGGTCGAGGAACGGCACGCCGCCGTTGCCCAGCGTGTCGGCCATGGTGGCGACGACGAGGTTGCGCAGTTGTTCTTCGAGGTCGTCGACCGTGTAGACGGCGCGCGTGCCCGCGATCTCGCGGTAGAAGCGCTCCACGTCGGCGACCTTGTAGCTGTACACGCCGTGCGCGCGCACGCGCACCATGCCGAATTCGCTGTCGCGGATCGTCACCGGTTGCGCGGTGCCCCAGCGCCGTCCCAGCTGCAGGCGCGTGGAGAAGAAGATCACGTCCGACTTGAACGGCGATTCGAACAGCTTGTCCCAGTGCTGCAGCGCCGTGAGCACCGGCAGCGTCTTCGTGGTGAGCTTGTACATGCCCGGGCCGAAGACATCGGCGATGCGGCCTTCGTTGACGAACACCGCCATCTGCGAATCGCGCACCGTCAGGCTGGCGCCGTACTGGATCTCGAGGTCTTCCATCGGATGGCGCCAGGCGAGGACGCCGCCGCCTTCCTCGACCCATTGCAGGATGTCGACGAACTGCTTGCGGATGAAGGAACCGATACCCATGGCGAAAACCCTCGGCGGGCGAATGGAAAGGAGTTGCGGGCGATCAGGTCAGGCAGGCGGCGTTGACGATGCCCACGCCCAGCGAGATCGTGCCCATCAGGCCGCCCATGGCGGTATTGCCATCGTGGATGGCCTGGTTCATCTGGCGCATCGCGCGCGCCACGATGGCGTAGGCGACGACCTGCGCGACCATGGCGCCCAGGGACCACACGATGAACAGGTGCCAGCTTGCGTGCAGTGCAATGCTGAAGGCGAGCGTGCAGCTGAAGCCGAGCAGCGCACCGCCCAGCGACAGGGCCGCGGCGACGTTGCCTTCGCGGATCAGCATCCATTCGTCGAAGCGCGTGATGCGGGCATACAGCAACACGAAGACGGCCAGCATGGCGAGCGCCGACACCAGGTACGCCAGGTACGGCACCACCGCGTTCAAATCAGGCATCCCTGGCCTCTCCCCCGAAAGTCGGGGCCAGTATATCGAGTTGGCATGGCTGGTTGGCCCGGTGATCGGCACTCGATAAAGTAGCCGCCCGGCCCGGGGACGCGTGCCGAACTCCCCACCGGAACCTTGGCCCACGATGCGCGATCGCGCCCTCATCCTCTCCGTCCTGATCGTCGCGTCCTGCGGCCTTGGCTATGAACTGATCAGCAGCGCGCTCGCCAGCTACCTGCTCGGCGATTCGATCCTGCAGTTCTCGTCGGTGATCGGTTGCTACCTGTTCGCGATGGGCATCGGGTCGTGGGCGTCGCGCTACGTCGAGGACGACGACGTGCTGGATCGCTTCGTCGACCTGGAAATGCTGATCGGCCTGCTCGGCGGCGCGTCGGCCGCGATCCTCTTCATCATCTTCGCGTGGCTGTCCACACCGTTCCGCACGTCGCTGTACGTGATGGTCTTCCTGCTCGGCCTGATGGTGGGCATGGAGATCCCGCTGGTGATGCGCATCTTCAACCGGCGCCGCACCGAGTTCCGCGAACTCGTGAGCCGCGTGCTCGCCTTCGACTACCTCGGCGCGCTGGTGGTGTCGCTGGTGTTTCCGCTGGTGCTGGCGCCCTACCTCGGGTTGTTGCGCACCGCGTTCCTGTTCGGCCTGTCCAACACGTGCGTGGCGATGTGGACCGCGCTGGCGTTCCGCGACGAACTGACGCAACCGCGCCGGCAGATGATGCGCGGCGTGCTGGTGCTGGGCCTGCTGTGCACCGGGCTGGCGTTTTCCGGCCGCATGACGCAGTGGGCCGAGCGCGGCATCTACGGCGACGAGATCGTGCACGCGCAGTCCACGCCGTTCCAGCGCCTCGTGGTCACGCGCTGGCAGGACGACCTGCGCCTGTACATCAACGGCAACCTGCAGTTTTCCTCGCGCGACGAGTACCGCTACCACGAGGCGCTGGTGCATCCGGGCTTGCAGGCGTTGCCGGGCGTGCGCCGCGTGCTGGTGCTCGGTGGCGGCGACGGGCTGGCGGTGCGCGAGATCCTGAAGGTGAAGTCCGTCGAGCACGTGACGCTGGTGGACCTCGATCCTGCGATGACGGGCATGTTCTCCACGTCGCCCGCGCTGGTCGCGTTGAACCGCGGTTCGCTCAAGAACCCGCGCGTCACCGTGGTGAACAACGATGCCGGCCGGTGGCTGGAAGCCAACCGCGACATGTTCGACTTCATCGTCGTCGACTTCCCGGATCCGTCCAACTTCGGCATCGGGCGGTTGTACTCGGTGCCGATGTTCCGGTTGATGGCGCGGCACCTGTCGGCGAATGGCTACATGGTCGTGCAGTCCACGTCGCCGTACTTCGCGCCGCGTTCGTTCTGGAGCATCGATGCCACGCTGCGCGAAGCCAACCTGCACACCTGGGCGTACCACTGCGACGTGCCGTCGTTCGGCGACTGGGGGTTCATCCTGGCCGGGCATCGTCGCGACTACACAGTGCCGCGCACGCTGTCGGTGCCCACGCGCTACCTGACGACGGAGACGATGCGCGAACTGTTCGTCTTCCCCAAGGACATGCAACGCCTGGCCATGCCGCCCAACCGGCTCGACGAACAAACGCTGGTGCGCTACTTCGACGAGGACTGGCGCCGGGTGATCCGCTGATGCAGCGGCGCACGTTCCTGATCGGCGCGGGGAACGCGTGCCTGCTCGGGGCGGCGGGATTCACTGCGTCGCGGTTGCATCGCGCGGTGGAGACCACGCCGGAGATCGCGTATCCGGGCATGCGCGAAGGCCATGCGCTGCGCGACGGCAAGGCATTGCCACCGCCGCGCGGCGAGCAGCGCGTCGGCGTTGCGATCCTGGGCTCCGGCGTGGCTGGCATGGCCTGCGCGTGGGCGCTGGCGCGCGCAGGACGCCGCGACTTCGTGGTGTTGCAGGGACCGGAATACGGCGGCAACGCCACCGCGGCCAACCTGGCGGCGCCCGGCGACGACGTGCTGGCGTGTCCATTGGGCGCGCATTACCTGCCGCTGCCTTCGACCGAATCCACGCACGTCCGCAGCCTGCTGGCCGATGTCGGATTGTTGCTGGACGGCGAACACGACCCTGCGTCGTATTACGACGAAGCCGCGTTGCTGCATGCCCCGAAGGAACGGCTGCTGCGCGCGGGGCGGTGGGAAAGCGACCTGCTTCCGAGCCAGGGCCTGCCGCCGGAAGCGCTGCAACAGCAACGGCGTTTCTTCGCGGAAGTGGCGGCACTGCGCGTGCAGCGTGGGCGCGATGGTCGGCGCCTGTTCGCCATTCCCATCGCGCTTTCGTCCGCGGAAGCGGAATGGCGCGCGCTGGATCGGGAAACGTTCGCGCACTGGCTGGATCGTCGTGGTTACACCGCGCCCAGCCTGCGCTGGTACCTGGATTACTGTTGCCGCGACGACTACGGCGCTTCCACGCACACCGTCTCCGCGTGGGCCGGGCTGCACTACTTCGCCAGCCGCGACGGCAAGGCGGCGAATGCGGCGGGGGATGCGGTCCTCACCTGGCCCGGTGGGTTGTCGGAACTCATCGCGCGCATGCGCGCGGCGACGACGCGGCGCCTGGGGCACGAACGCTGGTTGCAGCCGGGCTTCGCGGCGCGCGTTGCGGACCGTGCCGGCGGCGTCGACATCGTGCGAGTGCGCCACGACGGTGGCGCGCTCGCCACCGACACGATCCGCGCGCGCCACGCCGTCAGCGCGATGCCCTTGCACGTGCTGGCGCGGATCTGGCCCGGGCTCGCGGGCAGCGGCTACGACGCCGCCACGCACGCCAGTCCGCACGCTGCGTGGCTGGTGTCCAACTTCCTCGTCGACGGCTATGCGCGCGAGCTGCCCGGGGAAGCGCTGGCGTGGGACAACGTCGTTTACGGGGGGCGCGGCCTGGGCTACGTCGTGTCGACGCACCAGATGCTGCGCGTGGCGCCGACGGCGCGCACGGTGTTGTCGGCGTATCAATCGCTGGATCGGATGTCGCCGCAGCAAGCGCGCGCGTGGCTGATGCGCGCGACGCCGGAAGCACTGCGCGAGGAAGCCGCAAGCGATCTGTTGCAGGCGTACGGCGACCAGCTATGGCGTCGTACGAAACGGTTGTCGATCACGGTGCGCGGGCATGCGATGGCGGTGCCTGCGCCGGGTTACCTGGATAACGCAGGGTTGGCCGCGTTGCGCGCGATGGACGGGCCGGTGCGGATCGCGCATGCCGACCTGTCCGGCTATTCGATTTTCGAAGAAGCCGCGTGGTGGGGCGTGCGGGCGGCGGAAGGGCTCGCCTAGGCGGGCCCATCGCGTCAGCGGTGCGCGTTCCACCAAGCGAGTGCGGCGACGTTGGCAACGACGGTGATCCAGAACACGGCCTGGAACGACGCCTTGCTGCGCTTGTGCCGGAACAGGTCCTGCGCGACGAGCGCGCCCGGCCAGCCGCCGGTGAGCGCGAGGAAGTGCAGCGTGGATTCCGGCGTGCGCCAGGCATCGCGCTGCGCGCGGGACTTGTCGGCGGCATAGACGAGCACAGCGACGAGGCTCATGCCGCCGTACACCATCAGCACGGTCGGCGGCATTTTCTGCTGCCAGACGGCGAGTGCGAAGAAGGCCAGCGCGGCGAGGCCGATCCATTTGCGCGGGAGTCGCGAGGGCGTCGCCTCGGAACGCGCCTTGCTCGGCGCGGCATTCGCGACACGCACGTCGATCGCGTTCAAGCGCTGGCGATCATCGCGCTGCACCGTGTACGTCACGCGCGTGCCTTCCGCCGGTCGACGACCCCGCGGGAATGCCCGGATATGCACGAAGGCGCGATCCCCGCCGCCATTCGGTTCGATGAACCCGAAACCCCGCGCGTCCTGCCATTCGACGACCCGTCCTGCCAAGCGCATGCAGCGTGTCCTCAGGCTTCGCCGTCGTCCGTATTCGCGTCCGCGAACAGCATCGCGAACTCGTCCGCCGTCAGCGTGATGCCGACGTCCTGCGCGAGCGCGCTGTTGCGCTCCCACACCTCGCGGATCGCATCGCCGATGCCTTCGCCCCATTGCATCTGCGCCGCGACGATCTCCTGCCAGGTGCCCTGGTGGTCGAGGGATTCGGCGAGCTGCGGCGCCATCTTTTCGAGCGCCTCGCGCTGCACGGGATCGAGTGCGTCGATGGCATCGAGCGCCAGGCACTCGATGAGGCGAAGGAAGGGGCGGCCGGTGTAGCGGTCTTCCATGGGGCGCGTCTCCGCGGGTGCCGTCGGGGTGGGCGGGAGTTTACGCCGCCAGGACGACACATGGTCGGAAGACGCGACCTCATCCTTCGATCGCAGGACCTGCTTCGCGTCGGTCATGCGTATTCCCCTGCCGCGCTGGATTCGAATTCGTTCGAATTTGGCGATGCTTCCAACTTCCATCTGCGGCCACGTCGTTCCAGCCTCGAAAAACGCCCACGCGCGACTTGTCGCGCCAGGGCACTTCAAGGGAAGGGAGCACGACGAATGCACAGATCGATGCGGGCAACGCTGCTCGCAATGTCCGTGGGATTGGCGGCGCCAGCGGTCGGCGCAATCGAATCCACGGCCGTGGACGAGTACACCAGGCGCCTCAAGGTCCACCAGACGATCCAACCGATCGGCGAGGCGCCTTTCGGCGAATCGATCAACCTCTACACGGGCGAGATCAGCTTTGCCAACGAGGACATCGTGCTCGAGGGCCTGGGGCCGACGATCACGATCACGCGTCAATACCAGCGTCAGGACACGCACGAGCAGGTGCCGTTCGGCCTGCAGCGCGGCTTCAGCGACTGGGTGCTCGCAATCCCGCACATGGCGACGCTGACGCCGGGCAACAGCAAGTTGGGTGGCGTCGTCGGTACGTGGCGCGTCGAAGGCCCCGATGGCCTCCCCACGGACCAGCGCTGCTCGCAGTTCTCTTCGATATGGTCGCCGCCCGGCGGGCTCGCTCCGAAGTACGGCGAAGTCGAACTCGATACCTGGTGGCACGGCTACCAGCTCGTCGTGCCCGGCGCGGGCAGGCAGGACGTGCTGCTGCGCAATCCTTCCAACACGCGCAAGCCCGCAACGGGCCTCTATCCAGGCGTGACGGCTGGCAACTGGCAAATCGGTTGCCTGCCATCCACGCGCAACGGACACGCGGGGGAAGGATTCCTTGTGCTGTCGCCCGATGGCCTGCGGTACCACCTCGACCATCTCGCGTATTCGGCCTACAGCACGATGAACGCGATAGTCGACGGATCGGGCGACAAGCCGATCATGTACTACCTCACGCGCAAGCTTGCGCGCATGTATGCGAGCCGCGTGGAGGATCGCTTCGGCAACGCGATCACCTACCACTACTCGGGCGATCGGCTCACCGATATCACCGCCACCGATGGTCGTCGCGTTGCGATCGACTGGGATGCGACGGAGCCGTTGGTCACTGCGATCCGCACGATGCCCGGCACAGGGAGCGAACGCACGTGGCGCTACGAATACGCAGGTCAACGCCTCGCGAAAGCGATCCGACCGGATGGTTCCGCCTGGACATATGCCATGGGCGGCATCGCGCCGGAAATCCTGCCACTGCGCCTCGATGGATGCTTTACGGCAGGCGGCCCACCGCACGTATCGGGCGCCTCCTCCCCGCCGGGCCATGTGGATGCGTCGGCCACCGTCACCCATCCCTCGGGCCTGGTCGGGCAGTTCCGGGTTGCGTGGCGGTTGCGTGCGCAAACGTCCGCGCTGAGCTGGTGCACGGGCCTCGGTGAAGTATTCGAAAACGGCAACCCGTACTTCCTGTCGATGGCGTTGGTCGACAAGACCTTTTCCGGTCCGGGCGTCTCGCCGATGACGTGGCGTTACAGCTACGAACCCCCCGCCGCGAGCGTCGATCGCTACTGCCCGACGGTGGCCTCGTGCAAGAACACCACGTCCGTCGACATCACCGATCCGGCCGGGGTGCTCACGCGTTACACCTACAGCACGCGCTTCGACGCGACCGAAGGCGAACTGCTGCGCGTCGACCACGGCCTGGCGAATGGGGTGGCGCAGCGCACCGAACTTCGCGAATACCACTTGCCCGCTGGCCCGCGCCCGTATCCGTCGCCGAACGGCAACGCCATGACCTCCGGCAACAGCTACAAGTCGGAGAACGCGGTGCCCGTGCGTTCGACGGTCGTGCACCAACAGGGGGCGACGTTCACGCGCGAAGTGCTGGCGTTCGATGCGTACCTGTATCCGACGCAGGTCAGCGAGCGCGCGGCCGAACCCGCGACGCCTCCCCCGCCTCCGCCTCCGCCACCGCCTCCGCCGCCACCGCCGGCGGTGCCCGGAGTGCCCGTGTTGACCGTCACGCCGGAGTACATGGCCGGTTCGCCGATCACGACGTACTTCAGCCAGTGGTCTGCCATGCCGGGCGCGGCCCGATACGACCTGCAGGGCAAGAACATCGCCTTGTCCGGTGAGCCCGCCACGCTCTACAGCAGCAGCGGCACCGACTTCGAATACGCACGCCGCGGCACGTGGCAGTTCCAGGTGCGCGCGTGCAACACCAGTGGCACCTGCAGCGCGTGGTCCGCGCCGGTGACGCCATGAGGAGCAACGCATTGATCAACGTCACCAGCGGGCGCCTGCGCCTGGCAGTCTTCGGCGCCCTCGCGCTGGCATGCGCACCCGCGGGGGCGCAGTGGGCCACCGTTCGCGAGCGCGTGCAGCAGACCACGTACGAACACAACACCAGTGCGTGGGTGCTGGGCCAGGTCCGCATGCGCAGCACGCACGACCCGGTGACGGGCGGTGTCTTCGGGATTGCGCGCACGGACTACGAGCCGACCACCGCGTTGCCCGTGCGCGTGTACAACAACGTGCATCTGCAGGAAACGCGCACCTACAACGCCGATGGCACGCCGTCCACGATTTCCGACGGGCGCGACAGCGCCGGGTTCGACACCACCACCGCGTATGCCGACTGGAAACGCGGCGTGCCGCAGCGCATCACGTTCGCCGACGGCACCTCGCGCCTCGCGACGGTCGACGACGCGGGCCTGATCCGCACGGTCACCGACGAGACCGGCGCGAAGACCTGCTACGACTACGACGCGATGGGCCGCGTCAGCCGGATCACGCATCCCTCGGAGACACAGCCCGGCACCTGCGACACCAGCGCCTGGCACGCCACCACGGTCACGTTCGCGCCCGCGGGGCAGGCGCTCTTCGGCATCGGCGCCGACCACTGGATGCGCACGGAAGACACGGGCGGCCATCGGAAGGTCACGCATTACGACGCATTGCTTCGGCCCATCGTGGTCGAAGACATCGACGTCGATGCCATGGCGGACACGCACCGCTGGACCGCGATGCGTTACGACGCGGCGGGTCGCCAGGTCTTCGCGTCCTACCCGCGCAACCTGTTCCAGACCGGCTGGGTGGATTGGGACACCGTGACCGGGGGAACGCGCACGACGTACGACGCGATCGGCCGCGTCACGCGCGTCGAGCAGGACTCGGAACTCGGCGTGCTCGCCACGACGACGGAGCACCTCGACGGATTCCAGACGCGTGTCACGGCGCCGCGCGGGACGCAGACGCTCACCCGCTACATCGCGTGGGACCAGCCGACCACCGACCTGCCGGGCCTCATCACGCAAGCCGGCCAGGTCACCGAGATCCGGCGCGATGCCGTCGGCAAACCGATGCGCATCACGCGCCGCGATGCGTCGGGCGCGCTATCGGTCGACCGCACCTTCGTTTACGACGGCGAAGGCCGCCTGTGCCGCACGAGCGAACCGGAAACAGGCAATACCGTCACGGGCTACGACGTGATGGGCAACCTCGCCTGGCAAGCGACCGGGGTGACGCTGCAAGCCAACGATTGCGACCACGTGGTGGCGTACTACCAGGGCCGGACCACGACGCGCGAGTACGACACGCGCGGACGCCTGCGCGCGGTGGCGCTCCCCGATGGCCGCGGCAACCAGGCGTGGTCGTACTGGCCCGATGGCCAGCCGCACCGCGTGACCACGTACAACGCGACCGGCAACGGCGCGCCGGTCGTCAACACGTACGCGCACAGCGCGCGTCGGCTGCTGACGGCAGAGACGCTCGAACACGATGACGGCACCCGCTGGACGCAAAGTTATGGGTACGACCGCCATGGCCACCTCGCTGCGCTGACCACGCCGAAGGGCACGGCCCTGCAGTACGCGCCGAATGCGTTGGGCCAGCCCACGCAGGTCCGCGATACCGATGGTGCGACGTATGCGTCCGATCTTGCGTACTACCCCAACGGCACGCTCCGCGCCTTCCGCTACGGCAACGGCATCGTGCACGCGATGACGCAGAACGCCCGCCAGTTCCCGGCGCGCGTGACGCACGGCGGCGGCGCGATGGACTACGCCTACACCTACGACGCGCATGCCAACCCGACGCACATCGTCGACCACGTCCGCGGCAGCACCTTCGACCGCACGTTGGCGTACGACAGCCTGGACCGCCTGACCGAGGCCACGTCCTGCAGCTTCGGTGGCGACTGCAAGCATCGCTTCGCCTACGACGTCCTGGACAACCTCAAGTCGTGGACGCTCGCAGGCGTCAAGGACTACGCCCACTACCACTACGACCCCGGCACCAACCGCCTGGCGAACGTGCAGAACAGCGCCGGTGCCAGCGTGGTGGGGCTGGGGTACGACGCGCAAGGCAACCTGACCAACAAGAACGGACAGTTGTACGCGTTCGACTACGGAAACCGGCTGCGGTCGGTGCACGGCAAGGAAGCCTACCGATACGACGCGCACGGGCGCCGGACGCAGGCCGATCGCGCGGCGCACGGGCGCAGCGTGTTCTCCATGTACACGCAGGACGGCCAGCTCGCGCACCAGCGCGATGACATCAGGGGCGAGGATCGCGATTACGTGCACCTGGCCGGCAGCCTGCTGGCCACGGTGGCGCATCGGCACAGCGATGGCGCTGTGACCACGACGTTCCAGCACACGGACGCGCTGGGCAGCCCGGTGGCGATCAGCGATGCAGCGGGCAACGTGATCGAGCGGTTGGCGTATGAGCCGTTCGGTGCGGTGATCGGGAAGCCGGGGCATGACGGCGTCGGGTTTGCCGGCCACGTGATGGATGGCGGAACTGGGTTGGTGCAGATGCAGCAGCGGTCGCAGGACAAAGAACTCGGTAGGTTCCTAACAGGTGACGAGGCGTCCGTTGACTTCGTCACGGGTTCGAACTTCAACCGCTACAGCTACGCGAACAACAACCCATATCGTTTTGCAGATCCGGATGGGCGATTTGCCATCCAAATTGTTGGGGGCATAGCGGGTGCACTGATTGGAGGAGGTGGCTCCTACCTGAGCGGGAACTCCACAAAAACGGTAATCCGGGACACTTTGATTGGATTCGGTGTCGGCACCCTGTCGACGATTCCGGGAGGAGGCGCCTTAGCAGTGGGAATTCGAAGTGGGTTGGCTTCTGCGGCAGGCGATGCGTCAAGCCAGGCGCTAGAGAACGGAGTCAAGAACATCGATAGCGCAAGGACATTAAAGGCCGGTGTTCTAGGCATGGCCGTGGGTGGCGCCGCAAAGGGAGTGGCTGATCGAATGGTGCCGAACAAGAACATTCCCGGCCTACCCCAGTCCCATCCGCTCGTCAGAGAAGGTCGTGCCATTGCACAGTCCGGCTCCGAAACAAGAGCCGGCCCGATTCGCAACGCGACGGAAGTCGCGACAGCTGGGGGCACAGGCGCCGCGGTGACCGGAGCGCAGATTCTTGTGCAGGACAGGAAGGAGCAGAAATGAAGCAATTCATCCAAAGCCTTCAGCGGGAGAATCCCTGGGAACTCCATGGATTCGTTTTCTCCATTGCTGCCGGAATCTCCTTCGCCAGTCTCAGCTATGCTTTCGTTGCGCTCATGGAATACCCGGACGACGTTCCGTTGCGCGATGTCCTGGCTCCGGTAGACGCCGTAGTGTTTTTTCTGGCGCTTGCCATGTGCGCCTTCATTTCGTACGTAGGATCGATGCTCGCATCCGTTCTGGTGTTGCGAATGAAGCGAAGCATTCTTGTAAAGGTGAAGTCCGCAACAAATTGGTTTCCGTGAAAACAGCGGCAGCTTCCACGCTCATTCTGGTCAATGTCCAGACAATTTCTACGTTCGTGAATGCAGCCCGAGGGCAGACCGATTCCCTTGCGGGTCTACGGCGACGGCGCCGATCTGCATCCGGGCAGCAACCGATTCTCAAGCTGCGCCTCGCTCCCTACTCATGAAGTGAGGTGCTTTACGCCGACTGGGCTCGTATTCGATGTGCTTTCGCAACCGTCGAGTGCCATCCCGACGGCTTTGTCTTCGATCAATTCGTGAGCCTCGCAGGGACAAGCACCCGCCGCCACTTCTGCGAAATACAACAATGCACTTGGGGACAAGGCTGGCGCCATCGTTCCGCCTGATCGCTGCTGATCGGAGTCGCTATGAAAGTGAACGACTACTTCGAATTTGATGACGAGCACCCGATTCCAAACCTGGACGTCGTTGACATCAACACAGTCAAGACGAACGGCGGATCCGATCTTTTCGTTATTGTTGCGACGCCACTCGCGGATGATCCTCGATCACTGAAGCGCTTGCTACGCAAGATTGAGCGCTATCTGGAGTTTTTGAACTCCGAAGAATTCTTGGCGCAGAGTGGCCCCCCCACAACAGCAAATACCAACATCATTGTGAAACTGCATCCAGAGTCCAGCAGAGCTGCATTCGAGCTCGTTGAAAGAAGCCGCGAGCGGGTCATCAGCAACAATGCAAACTTGGTGATTGACATGCAGGTTTGAGCTGAACGTCGTGAACCCGGCGCTCCGGTGCGCAAAAGAAAATCGTATGCACACACCGCTCGAAGCGAGGTGCGTTGCGCCCTCGGGATGGGTACTCGATCGGCTGGCCAACGAATTTGCCCCGTGCCCGCCGGACGGCTTTGTTTTCGATTGATTCGTGAGCCGAAGAAATAGACTCTGTCGTTGCAGCCCAACAATCTCTCAATTCGTAAGCCCCGATATGTCTTTCGGTGAACTAGCTGCACTTATCTCCATCGGCTATGTCTGCGGAGTGTCCGTTATTGGCGGATTCGTCCTGTCTGCGGTGAGCCAGTTCTACGTGGCAGGCAAACACCGAGTTCGTGAAGTCCTTTGGATCGGGGCCATGATTGTCACCATCTCCACGACTACGTTGGCGCCTGTTTTTGCCATGGGAATTCTAGTGTTCGGCGACGATCCGAATGGCCCTGGGTTCTATCCTCGAATGGTTACGTTCGTCGCCGCGCTTCTCGCCGGCTTCGGTTTTGCGTTCGGAGCCGCGGTTCTCTACAACAAAGCGATTCGCTCATACCAGCCTCAGTCGAAGGTCGCAAAAAGCAACGACCCTTGAGCGTTTTGGCCTATGTGGCGAGCTCTTTGCAGTGAACTAGGCAACACGCGAGTTGGAATCGAACATGGAAATGCTGACCTATCCCCACGCTGGAAAAGTTCTTTCGAAACTGCTCGTTGGCTCGCAGCTTGACTCGATTCGCGTGTACAGCCTGCTGGTTGAGCTCTCATTCTTCCGCCCCGACGAGCCGCCGGCCGGTACTCCCAAGATGATCTGGGTTGTCGCTTCTGGCGAGATCGAAGTGTCATGTGCAATGCCGGATAGCCCTGTGGATTTCTTCGAACGCAGATCCAGAGCAATCGCAAGTCTCTATAACTGCATGGGTCAGTTCGTAGAGGCCGTGCGACCTGAAGAGCACAAGCTCTCTATTTCCGTTGGCGCCGTATCAATCACGCTGTCGCCTGACAACAAGGACGTCGATGCTGAGTTCTGGGCGCTCATGGACGACTCTCCAGACGTGACTTCCAATCATGAGTGGCTGATTGCAGGACTGTCTTCGGGCATTACGCTGATCGAGCCCAGGACACTATGAAAGGACACGTCTGCTTTGCGTCACCGATTCCATGGGCTTATCCGCACTTGCTATACCCACAATTCAAGCAAGTAGCACACCCATCCATGATCACCACGGCTTTCGTCGAGCACTTGTGGCACATCGTCGCGCTAGGCGGAAAACTCGCGCCATCGCCGGTCACTTCGATCACTTCTTCCGTACGCGCATCGGCCCCGTTGGCGGCGCCGAAGCTCACGTCACTGTTTTTTTTTGAGCGCTGCTCGTACGCCGCACGCTTCTCTGCAATCAACGCCCGCTGCGCCGGCGACATGTCGGGATCGTGGATCAGCCCGATCGACTTCATGTGGTCTTCGACGATCGCGCCCAGCTCGGCCACCAGGCTCGGCATGTACACGCCGCCCGCCTTGAAGTAACCGCCGCGGGGATCGAACACGGCCTTCATTTCTTCGACCAGGAACGTCACGTCGCCGCCCTTGCGGAACACGGCGGACATGATGCGCGTCAGCGCGACGATCCACTGGAAGTGCTCCATCGACTTGGAGTTGATGAAGATCTCGAACGGGCGACGCAGTTCGTGCTCGGTGCCGGCGTTGAGCACGATGTCGTTGAGGGTCACGTACATCGCGTGCTCGACGAGCGGCGACTTGATCTTGTACGTCGAACCGATGAGGACCTCGGGACGCTCGATGCGCTCGTGCATCTGGATGACGTCGGCGGTCGGCAGTTCGGCTTCCAGCGTCGCGCGTGCGACGGCTTCGGCTTTCGCTTCGCGTGCCTTGTCTTCCGGAGTGACGACGGCGTAGCCCTTGATCTTCTTGTCGATTTTGACGGCCATGGGAATTCTCTAAGGTGTGTCGAAATCCCCTCCCGCGTTTTCGCGGGAGGGGTGGTGTTGCTTACTTCGCCGCCTTGCGGGCGGTCTTGCGGGCGCCGGTCTTGCGCGCCGTGGTCTTGCGACCGGTCTTCTTGGCAGCGCGCTTCACGGCCGTCTTCTTGGCGGCGACCTTGCGGCCCACCTTCTTGACGGCGCGCTTCACGGCGGTCTTCTTGGCGGCGACCTTGCGGCCGACCTTCTTGACCGTGCGCTTCGTCGCGGCCTTCTTCGCGGCGACCTTGCGGCCGGCCTTCTTGACCGTGCGCTTGGCGGCAGCCTTCTTGCCGGCGACCTTCTTGGTGGCTTTCTTGCCCGCGCGCTTGGCGGCGGCCTTCTTGCCGGCCACCTTGCGCTTCAGGGTTGCGGCTTCCTTCTTGGCGGCGGCGGAAGCGGAAGCGAGCTTCTTCTTCGCGGTGCCCACTGCCTTCTTCGCAGCCTTGGTCGCTTTCTTCGCGGTCTTCTTCGCGCCGGTGACTGCCTTGCCCGCGCGCTTGGCGACGGACTTGGCGGTCTCGACCACGGTGTCGGCGGCGTTGGAGAGGGTCGCGGTGACCCCGTTGCCATTGCTCATTTTGATTCCTCGTTGGGATGGCCTGTGGAACAACGCGATCCTATACCCGTCACGTGCGTGAACAAGTAGTCGAGACGAGTTTCAGAACTTCCCGTAGTAACCCTCTTTGAGCGCGTCGAACAGGTTGGCGGCGGAGTGCATCTCGCCGTCGTACTCGATCTGCTCGTTGCCCTTGACCTCCAGCACCGTGCCGTCTTCCAGCTCGAAGCGGTAGGTCGTGTTCTCCAGGTCCGCCTCTTTCACCAGCACGCCCTGGAAGGCGGCGGGGTTGAAGCGGAACGTGGTGCAGCCCTTCAAGCCCTGCTCGTGGGCGTAGCGGTAGATGTCCTTGAAGTCCTCGTACGGGTAGTCCGTGGGGACGTTCGCGGTCTTGGAAATCGAGGAGTCCACCCACTTCTGGGCGGCGGCCTGGACGTCCACGTGTTCCTTCGGCGAGATGTCGTCGGCGGAGATGAAGTAGTCCGGCAGGCGGCCCTCGGCGTCTTCGGCGAAGGGCATGGCCTTCTGGTTCACCAGCTCGCGGTAGGCCAGCAGCTCGTACGAGAAGACGTCCACCTTCTCCTTGGTCTTCTTGCCTTCGCGGATCACGTTGCGGCTGTAGTGGTGCGCGAACGAGGGCTCGATGCCGTTGGAGGCGTTGTTGGCCAGCGACAGCGAGATGGTGCCGGTGGGCGCGATCGAGGAGTGGTGGGTGAAGCGCGCGCCGACTTCGGCCAGCTCTTCCACCAGTTCCGGGGCGACCTCGGCCACGCGCTGCATGTAGCGCGAGTACTTGGCGTGCAGCATCTTGCCTTCGATTTCCTGGCCGATCTTCCAGCCGTCCTTCACCATCTCCGGGCGCTTGCGCAGCATCTCGGCGGTGACGGGGAAGCGCTCTTCCATGATCGGGGCGGCGCCCTTTTCCTTGGCGAGCGTCAGGCCCGTTTCCCAGCCGGCCACGGCCATGTCGCGGGCGATGCGCTCGGTGAACTCGCAGGATTCCTTGCTGCCGTACTTCATGCGCAGCATCGTCACCGTGCTGCCCAGGCCCAGGAAGCCCATGCCGTGGCGGCGCTTGCGCATGATCTCGTCGCGCTGCTGCTGCAGCGGCAGGCCGTTCACTTCGACCACGTTGTCGAGCATGCGGGTGAACACGCGCACGACTTCCTTGTATTCCTCCCAGTCGAAGGAGGCTTCGTCGGTGAACGGCTTGCGGACGAACTTGGTGAGGTTGACCGAGCCCAGCAGGCACGCGCCGTACGGCGGCAGCGGCTGCTCGCCGCACGGGTTGGTGGCGCGGATCGTCTCGCACCACCAGTTGTTGTTCATCTCGTTGACGCGGTCGATCAGGATGAAGCCCGGCTCGGCGTAGTCGTAGGTGGAGACCATGATCATGTCCCACAGGTGCCGCGCGCGGATGTGGCCGTAGATCTTGCAGGCCACCAGGCCGTCTTCGCGCGAGACGTAGTTCTTGTGGGTCGGCCATTCGCGCCAGACCACTTGTTCCGGGTTATCGAGCTCGACGTCGCCCTGTTCCTTCGCGTTGACCGGGAACACGAGCGGCCAGTCGCTGTCGTCGGCCACCGCTTCCATGAAGCCGTCGGTGATCAGCAGCGAGAGGTTGAACTGGCGCAGGCGGCCGTCTTCGCGCTTGGCGCGGATGAAGTCCTTCACGTCCGGGTGCGAGACGTCGAACGTGCCCATCTGCGCGCCGCGGCGACCGCCGGCGGACGAGACGGTGAAACACATCTTGTCGTAGATATCCATGAAGGACATCGGGCCCGACGTGTACGCGCCGGCGCCGGCGACGAACGCGCCGCGCGGGCGGAGCGTCGAGAATTCATAGCCGATGCCGCAGCCGGCCTTCAGCGTCAGGCCCGCTTCGTGGACCTTGTCGAGGATGCCGTCCATCGAGTCTTCGATGGTGCCGGACACGGTGCAGTTGATCGTGGACGTGGCGGGCTTGTGTTCGAGCGCGCCGGCGTTGGACGTGATGCGGCCAGCCGGGATCGCCCCGCGGCGCAGCGCCCACACGAAACGCTCGTACCAGTACTTCTGCTTCTCGGCGGAGGTCTCGGCATCGGCCAGGGCGCGGGCCACGCGCTGGTAGGTGCCGTCGATGTCGGCATCGATCGCCGCGCCGGACTTCGTCTTGAGGCGGTACTTCTTGTCCCAGATATCGGCCGAGGCCGGCTGCATCGGGATCTCTTGTTCTGCGTCCATCTTCACCGCCTCGAGGCGCACCGTGCTCATGCTGCTCCATCTCCTCGTCGTAGCCGGGTCGTGCCCGGTTCTTGTCGTTGTTCGGTCGCCATCCGGTTCCACGGAACGAAGCGGGAAACGCCCGGGCGGGCGTGCTTCCTGCTGCCTTCGATTGCCGGATTTTCCCCTGCCGGAACCGTGATTGCGGTCCCATCGGCCTCTTCGGTTGCTTCCCGCTGTAAACGGCGTGGAACACAACCTTTGGGGCCTTCCCCATTCACCACCACAACATGTTGTGGCGAATGGAAGGCGAAACTACGCCCGCCCCGGAGCACTGTCAACGGGCTTGCGCGAAGCGGCCGCGCCGTGCCGACGAGGGGCGAGGGGCTGCAGAAACGGCATTGCGCGAGCGCACAGGACACGAACTTGCGGCCTTTGCGAAAGTCACTGGTTCGCGCGCTCCGGGCCTTGATCCGGTTGCGCCAAGGCGCGATTTCACATCGCATAGTCACGCCCCTATTTAATTCGCTAACGCCGGGACAACGAACACGATGCGCCCAACGCCCCTGAAAACCCTTGCCGCCCTTACCCTCGCTGCCGGCTTCGGCGGCTTCGCTGCGTCCGCGCTCCGCGAGGGCCTGGAAGCGCCCGCGAACGCGCAACCGCCCGCGCCCGCCGCGGCCGTGCCCGCGATGGCGTCGATGCCGCCCGCGGTCGATGGCACGCCGATGCCGTCGCTGGCGCCGATGCTGGAGCACGTCACGCCCGCCGTCGTCAGCGTGCACACCAAGCAGCGCGTGCGGATCCGCAACCCGTTCGCCGACGATCCGATGTTCCGCCGCCTGTTCCCCAACGTGCCGCAGGAACGCATCAACCAGTCGCTGGGTTCCGGCGTGATCGTCGATGCCGCCAAGGGCCTGGTGCTGACCAACCACCACGTGATCGAAGGCGCGGACGAGGTGTCGGTGACGTTGTCCGACGGGCGCACGTTCCCGGCCACGTTCGTCGGTTCCGATCCGGATACCGACGTCGCGTTGATGCGCATCCAGGCGGACAAGCTCGTGGCGTTGCCGCTCGCCAATTCCGATCAGCTGCGCGTCGGCGATTTCGTCGTCGCGGTCGGCAATCCCTTCGGTTTCAGCCAGACGGTGACCTCGGGCATCGTGTCCGCGGTGGGCCGCAGCGGCCTGCCGGGGCTGGGCTTCCAGAACTTCATCCAGACCGATGCGTCGATCAACCCGGGCAATTCCGGCGGCGCGCTGGTCAACCTGCGCGGCGAACTGGTCGGCATCAACACGGCCACGTTCAATCCGCAGGGCTCGCGTGCCGGCGACATCGGCCTGGGCTTCGCGATTCCCGCCAACCTCGCGGGCAACGTGATGCGCCAGCTGTCGACCACCGGCGAAGTGCGGCGCGGCACGCTGGGCATGGACACGCAGACGGTCGACGAGCAGCTGGCGAAGGGCCTGGGCCTGGATGCGCCGCGCGGTGCGGTGGTCACGCGCGTCTACGCGGGTTCCGGCGCCGCCGCGGCCGGCCTGCGCGTGGGCGACGTGGTGCTGGCGGCCAACGGCCAGCGCATGGACAACCGCGAGGCGCTGCACAACTTCGAAGGCTTGCAGGCGGTCGGCAGCACCGTCGACCTGGACGTGCGCCGCGGCGGCAAGCCGGTCGCCATCAAGGCCACGCTGCGCGAACAGCCCCGTTCCTACGAGGGCAGCGCCCTCGATCCGCGCCTGGCCGGGGCCACCTTCACCGAACTCCCCGAGCGCTTGCGCCAGTCTGGGCTGGATGGCGTGCTGGTCAGCGCGGTATCCCGCGGCAGTCGCGCGGCGCAGAATGGCCTGCAGAAGGATGACGTGGTCCTCGCCGCCACCAGCGGCGAGTTCGGCGACCTGGGCGGGTTCCGCGCGAGTTTCGCGCAGGCCCCGCAACAGCTCGTGTTGCGCATCCTGCGTGGCAACGCGCGCGGCGACCTGCAGATGCAATGACGATCGAAAGATCCCCCGAACGTTCCACCAGCAAGGAGAAACGCGATGTCCCCCGATAACAATGGTCGTGCCACCGACGCGATGAAGCAGGACCTCAGCGAAGCGGGCTCGCACTTCAAGGGTGCCGCCGTCGCCGCGGGCGATGCGCTGAAGGGTGCTGCTTCCGCCGCCGGCGACGAAATGCGCTTGGGCAAGGCACAGATGAAGGCCGAACTCGCCGACGGCACGCTCGCCGGCATTTCCGCCGCCGAAAACCTCGGTTCGGCCAGCCGCGAACAGATGGACGTGCTGATGGACAAGGGCCGCGACCTGGTCGACAGCGCCGCCGAACTGATCCGCGAGCGTCCGCTGGCGTCGTTCGGCGTCGCCTTCGCGGCGGGCTGGCTGATCGCCAAGCTCGGTCGCGGCAGCAGCGACAAGTAAGTCGCTGCCCTCCGCATGAACGCCGGCGACGAGGGGAACGCAGGCGATCCGGGCGCGCGCGACGAGCGCGACGCGCCCGGGCTCGCGGATGCATTGCGCGAACTCGGCGCCACGGGCAAGGCCACCTGGTCCGCCGGCCGCGAAGCGGCCACCGCATTCCGCATCCTCGTCTCGGCCGACATCTCGCTGGCGCGCAGCGCCTTCGGGCGCACGCTCGCGTTCACCGGCGTCGCCATCGCGTTCGGTGCGTCGGCGTGGTTGCTCTTGATGGCGGCGGCGATCGCGGGCCTGAGCCTCGGGCTCGGCTGGCCGTGGTGGTTGTCGCTCGTGCTCACCGCGGCATTGAGCCTGGTGATCACCATCCTCTGCGGCTGGCTGGCGATGCACTACTTCGAACACACGCGCCTGCAGGCCACGCGTCGCCAGTTGGCGCGCATCGGCATCGGCGAACTGTCCGGCCTGATGCCCGATGCCGGTTCCGGCAAGACAGCGAAGGAAGGCGCGGAGCAAGTCACCGCCGCCACCGACGAAAACGGCGTCAAGAAAGGGCTCGGCGTCGACGTCACGCCGCCATGAACGCAGGCATGCGATTCCGTTGTCTCCTCCAACTGCAGAGCACCCCGTGGGCTTCGAAGCACTGATCGAGAAAGTCCACCAGGCCGAGTCGGCGCTGGAAGCGCGCGAGCGCGCGGCCGCGGCCGACTGGCGCCAATTGAAGTCGTCGTGGCGCTCCAGCTGGACGCCGGGGCGCATCGTGATCGCGGGCCTGGTGTCCGGCTTCGTCGTGGGCAAGGTGGAACCGGTCAAGAAGGTCGCGAGCGGCGGCGGGTTGCTCAACCTGCTGTCCGCCGCCGCGGGGTTGTTCGCAGGCGGCAGTGCACAAGTGGCCGCGGGCGAAGCCGCGCACGCGGCGAACACCGCCGAACAGACCGCCTCCGCCGTGGATCCGAACAGCGCCGCCGCCGTCGCACAGGCGGCCAACGCGCCGCGGGCGGGCGCATGAGCTACGTCTTCGAAACGGACGGCGAACCGCAACCGCCCGCGCGACCGCGATCCTCCAACGCGGCGATCGTGCTGGCCTCGCTCGCGGTCGCGTTCACGCTGTACCTGGCGCAGGACATCCTGCTGCCCGTGCTGCTGGCGATGTTCTTCGCGCTGGTGGGCAATCCGATCCTGCGGCTGCTGCGCCGCCTCTACGTGCCGCGCTTCATCGGCGCGCTGCTGATCATCGGCCTGGGCATCTTCGGCACCTACACGCTCGCGCGCGAACTGGTGCAACCCGGCGCCGAATGGATCCGCGAAGTCCCGCGCCAGATGCGCGACCTCGCCCCCAAGCTGCGTTCGCTCACCAAGCCGGTGACCGAAGCGAACAAGGCCGCCGAAAGCATGGCGCGCGCCGCCGGCGGCGAAACGACGGGCGGCAAGGTGCAGGTGGTCAAGACGGCGGTCGACGATCCCTACAAGGCGCTGATGTCGACGCCGCGGATCATCGCCTCGGTGCTGGCGGTGGTGCTGCTGACGTTCTTCTTCATGGTGTACGGCGGCGACCTGCAGAAGAACGCGATCGCGCTGCTGCCCGGGCGACAGCAGAAGAAGCTGACGGTGGAGATCCTCCACGCCATCGAAGCCGAGATCTCGCGCTACGTCCTCACGATCAGCATCATCAACATCCTGGTGGGCCTGATCTACGCGGGCCTGCTGTACTTCTTCCTCGACGTGCCGCTGGACGAGGCGATGCTGTGGGGCACGATGGCCGCGCTGCTCAACTTCGCGCCCTACGTCGGCCCGCTGATCGGCATCGTGGTGATGCTGCTGATGGGCTTCGTGACCTTCGACACGCCGCTGGAATCGCTGGTGCCGGCCGCGATGTACCTGGGCCTGCACACGCTCGAGGGGCAGATCATCACCCCCATCGTGCTGGGCCGGCGCATGGCGCTCTCGCCGCTGGTGCTGATCCTGTCGCTGATGGTGTTCGGCTGGCTGTGGGGGATCATCGGCCTGCTGCTCGCGGTGCCGCTGCTGGTGTGCGTCAAGCTGGTGCTCGCGCGCATCGACGGCATGGACGGGTGGGCCAAGCTGCTGGAGTGACGGCGGCCGGGGTGGTTCGACGGGTCCGGCGTCCGGCTTAGAATGCGGCGGTGAACCCACAAGTCCGCGCCATCACCCTCGACCTCGACGACACGCTCTGGCCCTTCGCGCCGATCGGGGCGCGCGTGGAAGTGGTGCAGCACGCCTGGCTCGCCGAACACTGCCCGCGGACCGCGGCGCGCTTCCCGCTGGCGGAAATGCGCGTGCTGCGCGAGGCGATCAACGCCGAACACCCGCACCTCGCGCACGACTTCAGCACGCTGCGCCGGCTCACGCTGGCGCGCGCGATGGAGTTGGCCGGCGACGATCCGGCGCTCGCCGAACCCGCGTTCCAAGCCTTCTATGCCGAGCGCAACCGCGTGGAGTGCTACCCCGACGCGATCGGCGCGCTGCAACGCATCGCCGCGCGCCTGCCGGTCGCGGCGATCACCAACGGCAACGCGGACCTGGCGCGCATCGGATTGCGCGAACACTTCGCCTTCCAGCTCGGCGCGAGCGAACACGGTGCGGCGAAACCCGATCCCGGCATCTTCCGCGCCGCGTGCGAACGCCTGGGCGAAGCACCGCACCACGTGCTGCACGTCGGCGACGACATCGAACTCGACGTCCTCGGCGCGCACCGCGCGGGACTGCGCACGTGCTGGATCCACCGCGACGACCTGCATCCCGATCCCGTCTGGCCGCATGCGCACGTGCGCCCGGACCTCGCTTTCCCGACCCTCGACGCGCTGGCCGACTGGCTGGACGCTCATCTCCAGGACGACGTCGCATGACTGCACGGACTGCATTGCCCGCCCGCCCGATGCCCGCCCGCTCCCTGCCCGCAGGTTTCACCGCGCCGGCCGACACGAGCCTGCCGTTGTTCTGCGTCGAGCGCGCCGGCTTCGACGACTGGCGGCGCCTGCAACTGCCCGCGCTCGGCGGCTGGATCGATGCGCAGACCTTCAGCGCGACCTCCGGCAGCGTGTTGCTGCTGCCGGGCGAACACGGCATCGCCGGCGCGGTACTCGGGATCGGCGATCGCCTCGATCCGTATTCCTACGCACATGCGCCGTTCGCCTTGCCGCCGGGCGACTGGCACCTGGCGACCGACCTCGACGACGACGCGCGCCGCGCGCTGCAACTCGGCTGGGGCCTGGGCGCGTACAAGTTCGCGCGCTACAAGGCGCCGATGCGCGCCCCGGCGCGCCTGGCGATGGACGGGCTGGACGACGAAACCCTCGACACCCTCGCCGCCTGCGTGCGCGTGCGCGACCTGGTCAACACGCCCACCGAAGACATGGGCCCCGACCAGCTGGAACAGGCGTGCTGCGAACTCGCCGAGCGCTTCGGCGCGAAGATCGAAGTCATCAGCGGCGATGACCTGCTCAAGCACAACTTCCCCGCCATCCACGCCGTCGGCCGCGCGTCGTATCGCGCGCCACGGTTGATTTCGCTGCAGTGGGGCGACGACGCCGCGCCGCACCTGGCGATCGTCGGCAAGGGCGTGTGCTTCGACACCGGTGGCCTGGACATCAAAGCCGCCGACGGCATGCGCAACATGAAGAAGGACATGGGTGGCGCGGCGCACGCGATCGCGCTGGCCGAACTGGTGATGGCGCGCAAGCTGCCGGTGCGCATGACGCTGCTGGTGCCCGCCGTGGAAAACGCAATCGGCCCGATGTCCTACCGCCCCGGCGACGTACTGACGACGCGCCTGGGCGTGTCGGTGGAAATCGACAACACCGACGCCGAAGGTCGCGTCGTGTTGTGCGATGCGCTGGCGTTCGCGGCGGAAAGCAAGCCGGCGTTGCTGATGGACTTCGCCACGTTGACGGGCGCCGCGCGCATCGCGCTGGGCCCCGACCTGCCGGCGCTGTATTCGAACGACGAAAGCGTGGCCGGCGCATGGATCGCCGCCTCCGCCGCGCAGCGCGACCCGGTGTGGCGCATGCCGTTGTGGCGGCCGTACCTGCGTTACCTGATCAGCGGGATCGCGGACATCGCCAACGGTGGGCCGTCGCGCATGGCGGGCAGCATCACGGCCGCGTTGTACCTGGAGCGCTTCGTGCCCGAATCGCAGCCCTGGGCGCATCTCGACGTGTATTCGTGGAATGACACGGATCGCGCGGGGAAGCCGGCGGGTGGCGAAGCGCAGGGCTTGCGGGCGGCGTGGGCGATGTTGAAGGCGCGGTTCGGCTGAGGCGTTACAACCAGCCCTTCTGCCGCGCAAGGCGATACGCCTCGATGCGGTTGCCAACGCCAAGCTTCCCGATCGCCTCCGACAGGTAATTGCGCACGGTGCCGCTCGACAGGTTCAACCGCGTCGCGATCTCCGATGCGGACAAACCTTCGCCCGCCAGGCGCAGCGTCTGCCGCTCGCGATCGTTGAGCGGATCGGCTTCCGACCATGCATCCACCGCGAGCTGCGGATCGATCGCGCGTCCGCCGCGATGCACCTTGCGCAAAGCTTCGGCGAGATCTTCCGCCGGTGCGTCTTTCAGCAGGTAACCCGACACTCCCGCGTCCAGCGCACGACGCAGAAAGCCCGCGCGCCCGAACGTCGTGACGATGACGACCTTGATCGGCAAGCCCTGCCGCTGGATGCGCTGCGCGAGTTCGAGGCCGGACAAGCCGGGCATCTCGATATCCGTCACCAGCACGTCCGGCTTCAACCGCTGCAGGTCGCGCCACGCGGCTTCGCCATCCGCCGCCGCGCCCAGCACTTCGATGTCCGATTCCAGTCCCAGCAACGCGGACAATGCGCCCCGCACCAGCGCCTGGTCCTCGGCGAGCAGGATGCGGATCATGCGAGCGCCACGCGCACGAGCAGGCGCGTGCCGCCGCCGCGCGGCGAATCGATGCTGAGCGTGCCGCCGAGCGCGCGGACGCGATCGCGCATGCCGGCCAGCCCGTTGCCATCGGTGGCGACGCCGCCGCGGCCGTCGTCTTCCACGCATAGCTGCACGCTGCGCGCGTCCTGCTCGAAGCCGATGTGCGCGCGGCCCGCGTTGGCGTGGCGCGCGATGTTGGTCGTGGCTTCGCGCAGGATCAGCGCGAGGCCGCGCTCGACTTCCGGCGACAGGCCCTGCGGCGGCGCACCGTATTCCAGGTGCACCTGCGAGGACTCGAGCATCAATCGCGCGGAGGCGAGTTCCGCGGCCAGGTCTGCGTTGCGGATGCCGGTGACCGCGCTGCGCACTTCGGCCAGGGCGTGGCGCGCCACGCGCTCGGCTTCCTCCAGTTCGCGCTTCGAGGCGCCGGGGTCGCGATCGGACAACTTGCGCGCCAGCTCCAGCTTCAGCGTGATCAGCGACAGCGTGTGGCCGAGCAGGTCGTGCAGGTCGCGGCCGATGCGTTCGCGTTCCGCCGTCGCGGCCAGGCGCCGCACTTCGTCGTGCGACAACTTGAGCGCGTCGTCCTTCTCGTTGTTGGTGCGTTCGACGTTGACGATCACGCCGATGATCAGCGTCATCACCGGCACCCACACCATCGCCTGCCACGGATAGCCGACGGCCACGGCGACGATGAGGAAGGCGGCGTTCAAGCCGGCGATCTGCACCAGGTAACGCACCAGCGAAATGCGCTTGCTGGTGCGCAGCATCACGCACCCGAACACGAAGTAGCTGATGCCCGAGGGATACCAGGGCATCAGCACCAGGCACAGCGCCGCCATGCCGAGCGCGTAGCGATAGGCGATGCGCCGGGACGACAGCATCACCTTCGCGTACAGCGCGAGGAACACCGGGTACGACAGCCCCGTGAACAGCGCCCACTTCCACGAGTACTGCCCGCCGAACAACGGCGTGATGAACACCCACATCGACCACAGCAGGTGCACGCCTTCGGACCACGGCGACACGCCGCGGCGGATGCAGTCGGCCACCGCGGAATCGGGCGCCGGCGCAAAACCGAAGCGCGCCAGCAGGCGCGCGACGGCAGGTGGGAACGGGGACGAGGCAGCGTGCATGCGCAGGATGCTAGCGCGAAGCCTTCAACCGTTGCGACGCAGGCGACGCGCCGCCAGCGCCAGCAGGCCCACGGTGAACGCCGCGAGGAGCAAGGCGTGCGGCAGCGGGTTCACCTGCGCCAGGTCCACCGCATCCAGCGCGAGCAGGTTGAGGTGGAACGCGGGGAGCACCGGCGCGAACGCCTGCACCGCATGCGGCAGCCCCGACAGCGGGAACCACAGGCCCGACAGGAACGCCATCGGCAGGTACACCAGGTTGATGATCGCGGGGGCGCCCTGGCCTTTCACCAGCGTGCCGAGCAACAGGCCCAGCGCGCAGAACGGCAGCACGCCGGGCAGCTGCACCAGGTACAGGTGCGCGATCTGCGTGGCGGTGAGCGGCAGGTGCGCGACGAACGTGGCGATCAGCACCAGCAACGTCACGACCACGGCGGCCATCACCACCGCCATCGACATCTTGCCGACCAGGTACGCGGCCGGCGGCATCGGCAACGCGCGCTTCAACGTGAGCAGGCCGTTCTCGCGTTCGGCCGCCAGCGACACGCCGAAGCCGAACAAACCCGGCGCCATCACGCCGAACGTCGAATACGCGGCGAGGAGATAACGCGCGGCCTCGGCGGAATTGGAACGCGCCAGGAACACGCCGAACATCAAATAGAAGATCGTCGGGAACATCAGCGTCGGCAGCACGAAGCCCGGGTTGCGGAGGTAGCGCAGGCATTCGCTGCGCATTTCCTGCAGGTAGGCGCCGATCACGCGCGCACGCGGCATGGCGCTGGCGGCGGGGCGTTCGGACAGGATCGACAGGTCGGGCACGGTGTTCATCAGGCGGCCTCGCGCAGGGAGGCGACGGCGTCGTCGCGGGTGAGTTCGGTGAAGGCCTCGGCCAGGCCGGCGGCGCGCACTTCGAGCGCGGACAGCGTGTCGTCGAGCGCCAGCAGGCGGCGCACCACGGCCTCGGCGTGTTCGGTGGCGATGCACAGGCGATCGCCTTCCAGCGTGGCTTCGACGACGCCCGGCCAATCGGCCACGTCGGTCGGCGACAGCGTCGTGTTGCACCGCACGCGCTTCATCGACACGCGCGCACGCAACGCATCGACGCTGCCTTCGCTGATGATGCGGCCGCGCGCCATCACGCACACGCGGTCGGCCAGCGCTTCGGCTTCCTCGAGGTAATGCGTGGTGAGCACCACGCCGTTGCCTTCGGCGACGAGGTGGCGGATGGCGGCCCACAAGGTCTGGCGCGCCTGGATGTCCATGCCGACGGTGGGTTCGTCGAGGAACAGCAGCTTCGGCCGGCCGCACAGCGCGAGCGCGAACTGCACGCGCCGCTGCTGGCCGCCGGACAACTTGCCGTACGGACGCTTGAGCAGGTCGGCCACGCCGGCCAGGTCCGCGCTTTCCTGCACGGTGCGCGGCGACGGGTAATAGCTGGCGGTGAGGCGAATCAGCTCGCCGACGCGCAACGTCGCCGGCAACTGCGCGTCCTGCAGCATCACGCCGATGTTGCGGCGCGCGGCGATGTCCTGCGGATCGCGGCCGAACAGTTCGACCGTGCCCGCATCGGCGCGCAGCAGCCCGAGCAGCAGGCCGATCGCGGTCGTCTTGCCCGCGCCGTTGGGCCCGAGCAGCGCCAGCAGTTCGCCGCCGCGCAGCGCGAGGTCCACGCCGTCGAGGGCCTTGATCTTCCCGTAGGACTTGCTGGCGTGGTGCAGGCGCGCCAGGACGGCGTCGGCGGTGCGCATCGCGATGCTCCGGTATTGGATGGTGGAAGCATCGTCCCGCCACGGGGCCAATGGCGGCAGTCGCGTGTCACACGCCAAGCAGGTGACAGACGTCAGGTGACGCGAGGGGTGGCCGGCCGTAGCCTGCGATCCCGTCAATGGCGCGTGTCACCGGCCACGGTCACACTAAGCCCCTTCCCCACGTCAAGGCTCCCTGCAATGCCCGCATCCGCCGACCTCCTCAAGGAACTGCGCATCGACCGAAGCGCACCGCCGCCTGCGCCGCCGTCGCGCAAGCGCTGGGCGTTGCTGGCCGTGTTCGGCGGCGCGATCGCGGCGATCGTGGGCGCGTGGGCCGCGATGGGCCACGGCGGCGCGACCGAAGTGGAGACCGCGCAGGTCACCGCGATCGGCGGCAGCGGCGGCGGCAATGCCACGGCGGTGCTCGATGCCACCGGCTATGTCGTCGCGCGCCGCATGGCCACCGTGTCGGCGAAGATCACCGGCAAGGTGCGCGAAGTGCTGATCGAAGAAGGCCAGCACGTCGAAGCCGGCCAGGTGATGGCCACGCTCGATCCGATCGACGCCGATGCGCAACGCGCGCTCGCGGCGTCGCAAGTGGCGATGGCGCAAAGCCAGGTCGGCAGCATCGATGCGCAGCTGCGCGAAGCCGAAGCGAACGTCGTGCGCCTGAATGGCTTGATCAAGCAGCAGCTCGTCTCGCGCGCCGCCTACGACCAGGCCGTCGCCGAACGCGATTCGTTGCGCGCGCAGCGCAACACCACGCAACGCCAGGCCGCGGTCGCCGGCAACCAGCTGCGCATCGCCGACCAGAACATCGACAACACCGTGGTGCGCGCGCCGTTCGCCGGCGTGGTGATCGCCAAGGCCGCGCAGCCGGGCGAGATGGTCTCGCCGCTGTCGGCCGGTGGCGGCTTCACGCGCACGGGCATCGGCACCGTGGTCGACATGGATTCGCTGGAAGTCGAAGTGGAAGTCGGCGAAGCCTTCATCGGCCGCGTGAAGCCGAAGATGCCGGTCGAGTCCACGCTCAACGCGTATCCCGACTGGAAGATCCCCGGCGAAGTCATCGCGATCATCCCCGCCGCCGACCGCGGCAAGGCGACGGTGAAAGTGCGCGTGGGCATGAACGTGCGCGACCCGCGCATCGTGCCGGACATGGGCGTGCGCGTGAGCTTCCTGGAAGCGGCACGCCCGGCCACCGCGCAGAAGACCAACCCCGGCGTGCTCGCGCCGGCAGGCGCGATCGTGCAGCGCGACGGCAAGGACGTGGCGTTCGTGGTCGATGGCGAGAAGGCGCAGCTGCGCGCGGTGAAGGTCGGCCGCACGCTCGGCGACGATCGCGAAGTCACCGAAGGCCTGAGCGGCGGCGACACCGTCGTGGTGTCCCCGCCCGAATCGCTGGCCGACGGCGCGCGCGTCAAGCCGAAGGCCGCCGAAGCCGAATCGCAGTAACGCATTCCACCCTTCCCGAACCCCCGCACCCCCGGAGCCAGGCATGTCCACCCTCGTCAGCATCCGCAACCTGCACAAGACCTACCGTCGCGGCCCCGAGACCGTCGACGTCCTGCACGGCCTCGACCTGGACATCGCCCAGGGCGACTTCGTCGCATTGATGGGGCCGTCGGGTTCGGGCAAGACCACGCTGCTGAATTTGATCGGCGGCCTCGACTCGCCTTCCGGCGGCGAGATCTCCGTCGACAACCAGCGCATCGACACGCTCACCTCGGGCCAGTTGTCGCAGTGGCGCAGCAACCACGTCGGCTTCGTGTTCCAGTTCTACAACCTGATGCCCACGCTCACCGCGCAGAAGAACGTCGAGCTGCCGCTGCTGCTCACGCGCCTGTCGTCGGCGCAGCGCAAGCGCAACGCGGAGATCGCGCTGGAACTGGTGGGCCTGAAGGATCGCGGCGGCCATCGCCCGTCCGAACTCTCCGGCGGCCAGCAGCAGCGCGTGGCGATCGCGCGCGCGATCGTCTCCGACCCCACGCTGCTGATCTGCGACGAACCCACGGGCGACCTGGACCGCGCGTCCGCCGAAGACATCCTGGGCCTGCTGCAGATGCTCAACCGCGAGCACGGCAAGACGATCGTGATGGTCACGCACGATCCGAAGGCCGCCGAATACGCCACGCATACGCTGCACCTCGACAAGGGCAACCTGGTCGAGCAGGCCGCGCACGCCGACTACGCCTGAGCCAGGCCCGGAGCCCGCGATGAAATATTTCCACTTGATCTGGGCGGCGCTGTTCCGCAGCAGGACGCGGACCTTCCTCACGCTGTTCTCGGTGATGACCGCCTTCTTCCTGTTCGGCATGCTCGACTCGGTGCGCGTCGCCTTCAATTCCGGCGGCAGCGTCACCGGCGCCAATCGCATGATCGCCTCGTCGCGCCTGTCGCTGACGCAGATGCTGCCGTACTCGCTCGACCCGCAGATCCGCGCGATCCCGGGCGTGAAGAAGTCCTCGTACGCCGCGTGGTTCGGCGGCATCTACAAGGATCCGAAGAACTTCTTCCCCAACTTCTCCGTCGGCCCCGGTTACCTCGACGTGTATCCGGAATTCATCCTGCCGGCCGACCAGCGCAAGGCGTGGGAAGCCGATCGCACCGGCGCGATCGTCGGCGAGACGCTGGCGAAGCGGCACGGCTGGAAAGTCGGCGACGTGATCCCGTTGCAGGCCACGATCTTCCCGACCAAGGGCAGTAACGACTGGTCGTTCAAGCTCGACGGCATCTTCAAGGTCAAGGACGAGAAGCAGAAGGCCGGCCAGGAAAGCGTGCTGCTCTTCCACTGGAACTACTTCGACGAGGCCAACGACTACGTCAAGGGCCGCGTGGGCTGGTACATCCTGCAGCTCGACGACGCCAGCCACGCAGACCGCGTGTCCAAGGCCGTCGATGCGTTGTCGGCCAACTCCGACCACGAGACCAAGACACAGACCGAACAGGCGTTCAACCAAGCCTTCATCAAGCAGATCGGCGACATCGGGTTGATCGTCACCGCGATCATGGGTGCGGTGTTCTTCACCCTGTTGCTGCTGACCGGCAACACGATGGCGCAGGCGGTGCGCGAACGCATTCCGGAACTGGCGGTGCTCAAGACCATCGGTTTCAGCAATCGGAGCGTGCTGATGCTGGTGCTCGGCGAGTCGGTGTTGCTGGTGGCGATCGGTGCGGTGCTGGGCCTGGCGCTCGCGCCGCTGGCGATGATCGCCACGACGAAGGGCAGCGGCGGCTTCATCCAGTTGCCGTCGAGCCTGCCGCCGGAAAGCTGGGTCACCGGCCTGTTGCTGATGCTGGCCTTCGGCGTGCTCGCCGGCCTGCTGCCCGCATTGCGTGCGATGCGCCTGAACATCGTCGATGCCCTCGCGGGCCGCTGAGGAGACTCCTATGTCGAAGTCGAAACGTTTCTTCTCCGGCCTGCTCACGATCGTGGCCCTGGTCGCCGCGCTCGTCGTGTGGTCGATGCTGCCGTGGTTCGGCGTGCTCGCGATCGCGGTCGCGGTCGCCGCGTGGCTCGCCTTCACGCGTAGCGGTGCGATCGCACTCGCCGCCACGCGCATCGGCATCGCGGGCTTGCCGCAACGCTGGGGTGCGTCGTCGGTGATCGTGATCGGCATCGCCGGCGTGGTCGGCGTGCTGGTGGCGATGCTCGCGATGGGCGAAGGCTTCAAGGCCACGCTGTCCAACACCGGCGGCACCGACACCGCGATCATCCTGCGCGGCGGTTCGCAAGCCGAGACCAACTCGGTGATCACGCGCGACCAGGTGCCGCTGATTTCCGGCCTGCCGGGCATCGCGCGCGGCGCCGACGGTCAGCCGGTTTCGTCGCCGGAGCTCTCGCAGGTGGTCAACCTGCAGAGCAAGGCCGACGGCACCGACACCAACGTGCAGTTCCGCGGCGTGGGTCCTGCGGCATGGGCGTTGCGTCCGAAGCTGAAGATCGTGGAAGGCCGCAAGTTCGGCCCGGGCCTGCGCGAGATGGTGGTCGGTCGCGGTGCGCAGAAGCAGTTCGCCAACCTCGACGTCGGCAAGCAGGTCAAGCTGGCCAACCAGGTGTGGACGGTGGTGGGCGCGTTCGAGTCGGGCGATTCGAACGAGTCGGAACTGTGGGCGGACGTCGACGTGCTCGGCCCCGCGTACCAGCGCCAGGCCTTCCAGTCAGTGACCGTGAAGCTGGATGGCAAGAACGGCTTCAAGCAGTTGTCCGCCGGCCTCGCCGCGGATCCGCGCCTGAAGCTCGACGCGATGACCACGCACGATTACTACGCCAAGCAGTCGGAAGGCCTGACGAAGTTCCTCTCCGTCCTCGGCATCGTGATCGGTTCGATCATGGCGGTGGGCGCGATCTTCGGTGCGCTCAACTCGATGTACGCCGCCGTCGCGGGTCGCTCGCGCGAAATCGCGACGATGCGTGCGCTGGGCTTCCGCGGCGTGCCGGTCGTCACCGCGGTGATGCTGGAAACGATGCTGCTCGCGCTGGTCGGCGGCATCATCGGCGCGCTGATCGCGTGGGTCGTGTTCAACGGCCACACCGTGTCGACGCTGGGCAACAACTTCAGCCAGGTGGTGTTCCAGTTCCGCGTCTCGCCGCAGTTGCTGTGGACGGGACTGAAGTGGGCGCTGGGCATCGGGTTGGTCGGTGGGTTGTTCCCGGCGTTGCGGGCGGCGCGACTCCCGGTGACGGAGGCCTTGCGCGCCGGTTGATCGCAAACCGTGTCGAAGAGCGGGCGGCCTCGGCCGCCCGTTTTCTTTTGCGGTGCGGATTGCCGGTACGATCCGCGACGGGATCGGGGAGCGTTGACGAATGCAGGATTGGGGCGGGGTGCTGGTCGTTGTGTGCGCGCTGGGCGCGGTGTTCGCGATTTTCCGCTTGCAGCGCAGGGCGAAGGCAAGCGCCGCAATCCGGAACGCGGCATCGATCGCCGCGCTGGCGAATGCGCAGCGTTTCGAGGCGCGCAGCCGTCGCTGGGTCAACGTCGTGGCGCTGCTGGTGCTCGGCATTGCGCTCGTCATGCTGGGATGGGGCGCGTACGTGATGACGCGCACCGGGACATGGATCGGCGCCGTCGTCGTCATGTCGACGGGCATCGCGCTGCTGGCGTGGATGCTCGCGAGCATCCCGCGCATCGTGCGCAACGAACCGATGTTGTCGATGGACGCGCGCGGGCTGTATTGCGTCAACCTGGGCCGCATTCCGTGGACGGAGATCCTGGCGATCGCGTGGACCGTGCGCCAAGTGAAGAACGGCGAGCTCAACCAGCTGGAACTGCTGCTGCGCAAGCCGGCACGCTACCTGGACGGCGCGCCCTGGCGCGTGCGCCTGCTGAAACGCCGCTGGCGCACGCAGCAGCCCCGCTACGGCGAATTCAATCTCTCGATGGACTCGCTCGACAAGGCGCCCGCGGTCATCCACGCCGCGGTGCTGCATTTCCGCGAACAGGTGCAGCCGCCGCTGGCCATGCTATGGCGCGCGGGCATGGATGACCGGCAGGTCGATGTGATGCTGGAATTCGCACAGCGCCAGGCCGACATCGAGCAGGCCCTGCGCTCGAGCGATCCTGCGCAGGTGCGCGATGCGATGGCGCGCGTCGCCGTGCTGGAGCGCGAGGGCGATGCCGCACTGGAAGAAGCCGCCGTCCATGCGAAGCGAACGCAACGCAAGACCTGGCTATGGAATGCATTCGTGTTCGCGCTGGTGCTCGTGGCGCTGGTGATCAAGGTCACGCACTGATCATCAGGCGCTTGCCGCCGCGCATCCATCCGGCTTGCGCACCCGCTCCGTCGACGCCGGATACTTCACCAGCAGATGCGCCGCGCGCCTGGGCCGCGGCGCGAACGTCCCGCCGCAGTTCGGGCACCGGCCCTTGAGCACGCCGGTGGCGCAGTCGGCGCAGAACGTGCATTCGAACGAACAGATCAGCGCGTCGTGCGCGTCGGGCGGCAGGTCCTTGTCGCAGCATTCGCAGTTCGGGCGCATCTGCAGCATTCGCGGAATCCTTAGCGGGTGGCGGGCGCCGCCGCAATGGTGGGCGCGCTGGTGCGGCGCGAGCGCAGCACGCCATCGATGGCGAAGATCGCCAGCGCGATCCAGATGAAGGCGAACCCGATCGCGCGGTCGCGGTCGAAGGCTTCGTGGAAGACGAACACGCCGATCAGGAACTGCATCGTCGGCGCGACGTACTGCAGCAGGCCGACGACCGACAACGGCACGCGCCGCACGGCGTACGCGAAGCCCACCAGCGGCAGCGCGGTAAGCGCACCGCTGACGATCAGCAGCACGCTGGTCCACGCGCCGTAACCGCCGGCGGATTGCGCCACGAAGAAGCCGCCCTGCCCGTGCCATTGGCTCCAGCCGAGCAACACGATGGCCGGCAGCAGCAGGTACGCGCCTTCGACGCCGAGGCCCGGGATCGATTCGACCGACGCGAGCTTGCGGATCAGGCCATACAGCGCGAACGACGCGGCGAGCGCGAGCGCGATCCACGGCAACTGGCCGAAGCGCAACGTCAGCCACGCAACACCGACGGTGGCGATCGCGACCGACACCCACTGCGCACGGCCGAGGCGCTCGCGCAGCAGCACGACGCCCAGCAACACGTTGAGCAGCGGATTGATGAAGTACCCGAGGCTCGATTCGACGACGTGCCCCGCGTTGACGGCCCAGATGTACAGGCCCCAGTTGAACCCGATCAGCAGGCCGCTCAGCCCGAGCATCCACCACACGCGCGGTTTCGCGAGCGCGGCGCGCAGCCAGCCGCGGCCCTGCGTCCAGGTGAGGTAGGCGCCGACGATCACCGCGCTCCACGCAATCCGGTGCAGCACGATCTGCAGCGACGGCACGTCCTTCAGCATGTGCCACCACAGCGGCATCACGCCCCACAGCAGGAAGGAACCGACGGCGATCAGCAGGCCGCGGCGGTCGAGGCCGGGGTTGGTCATGCGACGGGCTCTTCGGCGGGGGCGTCGACGTTGGTCTCGCGCGCGGGTTTCGCGGGCGTCGCGCTGCGCGCCTTCGCCAGCGTGATCAACACCACGCCGACCAGGATCACCGCCATCGCGCCGAGGTCGTGCTGGGTGAACACTTCGCCGCCGATCAGCGCGCCGATCAGCACCGCGAGCGGCGGGTTGACGTACGCATAGCTGGTGGCGAGCGCGGGCCGCACGTGGTGCAGCAGCCAGATGTAGGCGGTGAAGCCGAAGATCGAACCGGCGACGACGAGGTACAGCATCGCGGCGGTCGCGCTCGCACTCGGCATCGTGGTGATGCGTTCGCCGTGCAGCAGCGCGGCGAGCACGAGCCACAAGGTGCCGGCGAGCATCTGGCCCGCGGCGGCCATGAAGGGTTCCGGCAGGTCCTGGTCGCGGCTCCAGATCGAACCCCACGCCCAGGCGAGCGGCGCGATGATCAGGCAGACCAGGCCGAGCGGCGAACCGGAGAGTTCTCCGCCGATGCCGAGCCAGATCACGCCGAGGAAACCGATCACCAGCCCCGCCCATTCCATGCGCGTGGGATGGCGGCCGCGCAGCATCGCGAACACGCCGGCGAACAACGGCATCGACGCGACCGCGATCGCGGCGAGGCCGGAGCCGACCTGCGTCTCCGCCAGGTTCACCATCGCGTTGGACAGCACGACCATGAAGATCGAGAGCTTCGCGAGCACGATCCATTGCTTGCGCGTCGGCGGCGGCGTGCCGCGGAAGCGCAGCACGGCGTACATCAGCGAACCGGCCAGCGCCATGCGGATCGCGGCGAGCAGGAACGGGGGATAGCCCTGCAGCGCGAAGCGGATGGCGAGGTACGTCGATCCCCACAACACGTACACCGCGGCGAGCGCGAGGCCGATGGCGAGGGCGGACGCGGGCTTGATGGGGGACGCGCTCATCGGGTCGGGCTCTCGATCTGGCCGGCGAGCCATTGCAGGCCCGCGAGGTGTTGCTGGTCGTGGCTGCACAGGAAGTGCATCAATCCGCGCAGCGTGGTGGGGCCGTAGCCGTCGAAGTGCGCGGGGCGCGCGAAGTCGGCGGGCGACAAGGCGGTGAGCAGCGCGATCGTTTCCGCGCGCGCCTGGGCGAAGTCGGCCAGCGCCTGCGCCGCCGTGCCGCGTTGGCCACGCGCATCGGCGAGCGCGTAGCTGTCGATGTCGGCGAGCAGCGGCGTGGCTTCCTGCAACGTGCGACGGAAGCGCACGTGGTAACCCTCGCGCTCGATGTCGTGCACGTGCCACAGCTGCGCGAGCGGGCCGAAGCGTTCGCTCGGGCAGCCTTCCCAGGACGCCGGGACGAAATCGGCGCGGGATTCGGGGATGACGGCGTAGTGCGCGCGCAATTCCTGCGGGAAGCGCACGAGGGCCGCGAGGGTGGGGTCCTGCATGGGCGACAGCCTAGCGAGACGTCCAGCATTGCGTTTGAAAATTCGTGCGCATTGGCGCAAGAATCTTGCACACGCCAAGGAGGCGCCATGTCTGCCCCCCTCGCCCTCGACGAGTTCGACCACCGGCTGCTGGAACTGCTGCAACGCGACGCTGACGCCACGCTGTCCGCGCTCGGCGACGCGGTGGGCCTGTCCGCCAGCGCGGTGCAGCGGCGCATCAAGCGGTATCGCGAATCCGGATTGATGCGGCAGGTGGCCGTGCTGAATCCCGCGATGCTCGGCAACGTGACGCTGGCGGCGGTGCTGGTGGCGCTGGAACGCGAATCCGCGCGGCACCATGCCGCCTTCTACGCGCGCATGCGCAGCGCGCCGGAAGTGCAGCAGTGCTACGTGCTGGCGGGCGAGTGGGATTACCTGGTGATCCTGGCCACCACCGGCTTGCCGCACACGCGCGAAGTGGCGGAGCGGCTGTTCGGCAGCGACGAAACGCTGAAGCGCTACGAGACGCGCATGGTGTTCGAACCGATCAAGCTGGGATTGCACCTGCCGACCCGCCCGCCCGCGGCACGCCGCAAGAAGTGACCGTACCGCGCAGTCGCTACGCAGCACGCTCGCGCTGCAGCAGCGCCTGCTTGAGCGGCAAGCCCCAGCGATACCCGCCGAGGGAGCCGTCGCCGCGCACCACGCGATGGCACGGCACGACGATGGCGATGCGGTTGGTGGCGCAGGCGCGCGCGATCGCACGCGCGCCGCGCGGCTGGCCCAGCGCGTCGGCGAGCGCGGCGTAGCTGCGGGTTTCGCCGCGCGGGATCTTCATCAGCGCATCCCACACTTTCTTCTGGAACGCGGTGCCGAGCAGGTCGACATCGACGTTGGCGCGCTTGCCCGCCAGCACTTCGGCCACGGCGCGCACGCGCGGTGCGAGGAATTCGTCGCGGCCCGCGTCCACGCGCTCCAGCTGCGCGCGCGGGAATTCCGCCTGCAACGTCGCTTCCAGCGCCGTGCCGTCCGCGCCGAGTTCCACCATGCAGATGCCGCGCTCGGTGGTGGCGACCAGCGCCTGGCCGAGCGCCGTGTCGACGAGGCTCCAGCGGATGCGTTCGCCCGCGCCGCCCGCGCGATAGCGGGCCGGCGTCATGCCGAGGCGCGCGGCCCCGCCTTCGTACACGCGCGACGGCGAACCGTAGCCCGCGTCGTACAGGGCACCGCTGACGTCGTCGCCGCCGCGCAACGCGGCCTTGAGCGTGCCGAGCTTGCGCTGTGCCAGGTATTGCGCGGGGCTGATGCCGAAGCGCGCGGTGAACGTGCGCTGCAGGTGCGAGGCGCTCAGGCCCACTGCTTCGGCGAGGGACTCGAGCGAATGCTCGCCGTCGTCGAGCAGGTGGCGCACGTGCTCCAGCTTCACCGCGATCTCGGTGGTGGCGGAAGCGGCGGTGGGGGCGGCGTCGTTGGCGATGTGCTTGTCCATGTCGGAAACGATAACGGGCGCCCTTGGGCGCCCGCTATCCGATTCTTGCCCGGGGCCGTGTCGGGTTACTCCGACCAGTGGCCCTGTTCGCGCGCCGCCGGCAGCACCTGCTGCGACAGCTTGCGATCGCCGTTGAGCAGGGTGAGGGCATCGGCGAGGATCGCGGCGGATTCGCGCAGCAGCGGATCCGGACGCTTCTCTTCCAGCTTCTCGCGCTTGGCGTCTTCGGCGATGTTGCGCTCGCTGGCCTGGAGGCCGTCGTCGCTGGGATCGGCGGCGAACGGATCCAGCGGCAGCCCCAGCGCCTTGCGCTCGGCCTGGCGCGACTTGCGCTTGGCTTCGAACGTATCGCGCTCGGTACGGCGGGCGGCTTCGTTGAGCGAGACGGACTTCTTCGCGTTCTCCTCGCGGAACTGCGCGACGTCCTCCGACCACCACTGGAACTCCTTGTCCTTCGCCACGCGCGCGGCGTGCATCGCATCCAGGCGCGGCAGCAGCGGTGCGAAATTGCCGTACTGCGTGTGCTGCACGGCGGCGATGCGCGTCCACGGCAAGGCGTTGTCGTAGGTGCTTTCGCCGAATTCGCTCGCGTCGACGGTCACCGGGAACCGGATGTCCGGGACGACGCCCTTGTGCTGCGTGCTGCCACCACTGACGCGGAAGAACTGGGCGATGGTGAGCTTGATCTGGCCGAAATCGCTGCCTTCCTTCTCCGGCCAGCGGTCCAGGTCCATCAGGTTCTGCACGGTGCCCTTGCCGAAGGTGGTCTCGCCGATGACGAGGCCGCGGCCGTAGTCCTGGATCGCGCCGGCGAAGATTTCCGACGCCGAGGCCGAACCACGGTTGATCAGCACCGCGAGCGGGCCGTCCCACGCAACGCCGGACTGTTCGTCGTCTTCCACCTGCACGCGGCCGCCGGATTCGCGCACCTGCACGACCGGGCCCTTGTCGATGAACAAGCCGGTGAGTTCGACGGCTTCGGTCAGCGAACCACCGCCGTTGTTGCGCAGGTCGAGCACGACGCCATCGACCTTCTGCACCTTCAGCTGCGCGAGCAGGCGACCGACGTCGCGCGTGGCCGACGCGTAATCGGTGGCGTTGCGGCGACGGCCTTCGAAGTCCTGGTAGAACGCCGGCAGTTTGATGACGCCGATCTTGCGCGGCGCCGCACCGCCGGTGCCCGGCACGGTGATCGTCTGCGCCTTGGCGGCCTGTTCTTCCAGGCGGATCTTGTCGCGCACCAGCACCAGGCGCGTGGGCTTGGCGTCGGCGGGCGATTCGGCGGGGACCATGTCGAGGCGCACGGGGGTGTTCTTGGCGCCGCGGATCTGGTCGACGACATCATCGATGCGCCAGCCCACCACGTCCTTCATTTCGCCCGACGTGCCCTGCCCGACCGCGACGATGCGATCGCCCGGCTTGAGCTTGCCGCTTCGCGCGGCCGGACCACCGGGCACGATCTCGCGGATCACCACGACTTCGTCCTGCTTCTGCAGCACCGCGCCGATGCCTTCCAGCGACAGCGACATCTGCATGTTGAAGTTTTCCGCGGTGCGCGGATCGAAGTAATCGGTGTGCGGATCGATCGAGCCTGCGTACGCGTTGAGGAACGTCTGGAAGACATCCTCGCCGTTGAGGTCGGTGACCGAACCCAGCATGTTGGCGTAACGCTTGTCGAGCGTCTTGCGGATCTCGTCCGGCGACTTGCCGGCGAGCTTCAGGCGCAGCCAGTCGTTGCGCACCGACTGCTTCCACATCGTGTCGAGCGCGGCCGCGTCGGCCCACGGCGCGTCCTTGCGGTCGTAGTCGTAGCGATCGTTGCCGGCGAAGTTGAAATCGCCGGTCTTCAGCTGCGCGCGCGCGGCGGCGACGCGTTCGGTCACGCGCTGCTTGTACACGGCGAACATGGCGTACGGCGCCTGCAGGTCGCCCGCCTTGATGGCGTCGTCGAGCTTCGTCGTGTACGGCTGGAACTTGGCGATGTCCTGCGCGGTGTAGAACAACTTGCCCGGGTCGAGCGATTCCAGGTAGCGCCGGAAGATTTCCTGCGACAACGCATCGTCCAGCGCGCGCGGGCGATAGGCGTAGCGGCTGTCGGACAGGATGCCGTACACGACCTTGGCGGTCGTGGACTGGCTCGCGGTGGCACCGGCCGGCAAAGCGCTGGTGTCGTGGTCGGCGCGCGCCAGCAGCGCGATCGGCGCCGTGAGTGCGAAGGCGAGGGTCAGGACAGGCAGGGTGGAGCTGAGCTTCATGGGCGCTTCCGGGCCCGGTGGGGCGGGCCGAATGAGGGGCATTGCGGAGATGGGGACGACGACGGTGCGGGACCAGACTGCGACCGCCATCGACGCCCCGACAGTGCCGAAAGTTTCTCCGGGACGCCAGCGTTTATATGCGGGGATTCGGGGACGGGGATTCGGGATTCGTTAAATCCCGCATCCCGTTCAGGCGGCCACGAAGCCCGCGTCGGCCGCTTGGCGATCGGCGTGGTACGACGACCGTACCAGCGGGCCCGACGCGACGTGCGTGAAGCCCAGCGACATGCCGTAGTCCTCGAACGCCTTGAACTCATCGGGCGTCCAGTAACGCAGCACCGGGTGGTGGTGCGCGCTCGGCTGCAGGTACTGGCCGATGGTCACCATGTCGACGTCGTGCGCGCGCAGGTCGCGCAGCGTGCCCTGCACCTGCTCCAGGGTTTCGCCCAGGCCCAGCATGATCCCGGACTTGGTGGCGACTTCCGGGTGCTGTGCCTTGAACTTCTTCAGCAGCGTGAGCGACCAGGCGTAATCCGCACCCGGCCTCACGTTCGGATACAGGTCCGGGACGGTTTCCACGTTGTGGTTGAAGACGTCCGGCGGGTTGGTGGCCAGGATGTCCAGCGCGCGTTCCATGCGGCCCTTGCCGCGGAAGTCGGGCGTGAGGATTTCGATCTTCGTGCGCGGGCTGTGCGTGCGGACTTCGTTGATGCAGTCGACGAAGTGCTGGGCGCCGCCGTCGCGCAGGTCGTCGCGATCGACCGAGGTGATCACGACGTACTTCAGGCCCATGTCGGCGATGGTGGTCGCCAGGTGGATCGGTTCGCTCGGATCCGGCGGCTTCGGGCGGCCGTGGGCCACGTCGCAGAACGAGCAGCGGCGCGTGCACACGTCGCCGAGGATCATGAACGTCGCGGTGCCGTGTCCGAAGCACTCGTGGATGTTCGGGCAGCTGGCTTCCTCGCACACGGTGACCAGGCGGTTTTCGCGCAGCTTGGCCTTGAGGTTGGCCACCGAATTCCCGGACGGGATGCGCACGCGGATCCACGAGGGCTTGCGCAGCACGGGCGCGTCGGCGAACTGCACCGGCGAGCGGCCGATCTTGTCGCCCGCGACTTGCTTTGCGCCCGGCGTGAGCGACGGCGCGTCGGCGATGACGGTCAGCGGGATGGACTTGGTGTCGCTCATGCGAAGGGCTCGGGGGCGGCCGGCGAAGGATGCAGGCCGAATTGTACGGCGAGGTGTTCCAGCAGCCGCGTTTTCACCGCGTCCAGGCTGGAAGGACCGCCCAGGTCCGCCATCGAGGTCACCTGCAGGCCGGCGTAGCCGCAGGGATTGATGCGGTGGAAGGGTTTCAGGTCCATCGCGATGTTGAAGGCCAGGCCGTGGAAGGTGCAGCCGCGGCGCACGCGGATGCCGAGCGCGGCGACCTTGGCGTCGTTGACGTAGACGCCCGGGGCGCCGTCGCGGCGCACGGCGTGGATGTTCCAGTCGCCGAGCGTGTCGATGATGGCCTGCTCGATGCGGTGCACGTATTCGCGCACGCCCACTTTCAGGCGCTTCAGGTCGAGCAGCGGGTAGGCCACGATCTGGCCGGGGCCGTGGTAGGTGACCTGGCCGCCGCGGTCGACGTGGAGGACCGGGATGTCGCCCGGCATCAGCACGTGTTCGGGCTTGCCGGCCTGGCCGAGGGTGAAGACGGGATCGTGTTCGACGAGCCAGATTTCATCCGGCGTGTCGTCGGTGCGCGCATCGGTGAAGGCCTGCATGGCGCGCCAGACCGGTTCGTACGCGCGGCGGCCGAGGTCGCGGACCAGCGCCTCGCGCAACTCGGGCGGCGCGACTACAGCGTCCACTTCACTTCGGGATGGGTGCGCAGGGCCGCGTGCGCGGCGTCGTACTGCGCGCGGTTTTCCGCGCGGAAGGCGATGCGCACCGACACGTACTTGCCGTTGGAGGAATGCTTCCAGCTGACCGACTCGTGCACGACGTCGATGCCGGCGTCGATCAGCAGTTTCGGCAATTCGGCCTGCAGGTCCTTGTCGGCCGCGCCCATCGCCGAAAGCTCGAAGGTGCCGGGGAACTGGAAGCCGTGCTCGGGATTGTCGGAGTTGATGTCCATGGCCCGGCGATTATGGGTCCGGGGCCGGGCGAACCCAACCCTGCGCGCGCCAGCCCCGGCGCGTTTAATTATTTCGCGGGCGTGGCGCCCTTCACGCCCCTATGATCGGCCGCTTCCTGCGGGCTCCCCCTCGTGCGATGCACACCCCGAACCCCAATGCGCCGGCCGCCCGCTTCCGATTCGGCGCCTGCGTCCTCGATCCCGCGCGCCGCGAACTGCTGTGCGACGACGTGCACCGGCCCTTGCCCGCACGGGTGTTCACGTGCCTGCTCCACCTGATCGCCCATCGCGATCGCGCGGTGGGCCGCGACGAACTCGTCCGCGCGGTGTTCGGCCGCCCCGACGTCTCCGATGCACAACTGGCGCAGGTGGTCCTGCGTGCGCGGCGCGCGCTCGGCGACAACGGGCAGGCGCAGCGCGTCATTCGCACGGTGCCGAGCTACGGATTCCGCTGGGCCGCCGACGTGGTGGAGGAAGTGCGCGTCGCGCGCACGCTGGCGACACCGCACGGATGGGAAATCGCGGGCGCCTGGGAAGAACCGCGATAACGCAATCGTCAAACGATTGGAATGGCGCAGGCGCGATGCCGTGCCACTGTCCCGCCGCGCGCATCGGTCGCGGCGGTTGCGTCCACCCGGCTGCGCAGGATGCGTGGCCGGGCGGGCGTGGCACGCCTGGCGGGATCCTCGTACCCCCGAGTCCCGCCGGGCGTTGCCTTTAGCGCCTCAGCTGTTCCACCACATCATCAGCTCATCCCACATGCGCTTGAAGAAGCCACCTTCTTCCACCGCATTGAGCGCCACCAGCGGACGCTGCGCGATCACCTTGCCGTCCAGCATCACCTTCACGGTGCCGATCTTCTGGCCCTTCGCGATCGGGGCGACGAGCGTCTTCGGGAGTTCCATGCTCGGCTTGAGCTGGGCGTACTTACCGCGCGGCGTGCTCACGAGCATCGGTTCGGCCAGGCCCAGCTGCACTTCGTCGGCGGCGCCCTTCCACACCTTCTGCTTCGAAATCGCCTTGCTGCCTTCGTACAGGCGGTGCGTTTCGTAGAAGCGGAAACCCCAGTTGAGCAGCGCCTGCGAATCCACCGCGCGCTGGTTCTCGCTGGTGTCGCCCATGACGACGGAAATCAGGCGCTGGTCGCCGCGCTTGGCCGAGGCCATCAGGCAGTAGCCGGCGCCGCTGTGGTGGCCGGTCTTGATGCCGTCGACCGACGGGTCGCGCCACAGCAGCAGGTTGCGGTTCTGCTGCGTGATCGGGCCGACCGTGTATTCCTTGATCTTGTTGTACGCGTACGACTCGGGATAGTCGCGGATCATCGCGCGGCCGAGCAGCGCGAGGTCGTGCGCGGTGGTGTAGTGCTCCGGCGCGGACAGGCCGTGCGGATTCACCCAGTGCGAGTTCTTCAGGCCGATGCGCTTGCCGTAGGCATTCATCAGCGAGGCGAAGGCGTCTTCGCTGCCGGCGACGTGTTCGGCGAGCGCGATCGCCGCGTCGTTGCCGGACTGGATCACCATGCCCTTTTCCATCTCGACCAGCGGCGCGGTCTTGTTCACTTCGAAGCCGCTGTAGCTGCCTTCGGTGCCGGCGCCGCCTTCGCGCCACGCGTGCTCGCTCATCATCACCGGGTCGTTGGCCTTGACCTTGCCCGACTTCATTTCCGCGGCGACGACGTAGCTGGTCATCACCTTGGTGATGCTGGCCGGTTCGACGCGATCGTCGTAATGCTCGCCCGCCAGCACCTGGCCGGTGGCGTAATCCATCAGCACCCAGGCTTTCGCGCTCACGGCCGGCGGCGGCGGCACGGGCAGCGCATCGCTCAGCGCGGCGGGTGCGGCGGGCTTGGCCGGCGCGGGTGTCTGCGCGATCGCGATCCCGAGCGTGGTGGTGGCAAGGGCGGCGAGCGCGAGGGCGGCGACGGGACGAAGGTTCATCGGTACGGCAACTCCGGGGGACAGGCCCGGGCGCGAGGGCGCGGCGCGGGCAGAAAAAGGGACGCAGGGTTTGAAGCGACGACGAATTCTAGTGGCGACCGGCCCGAAAGCCTCGAAAGATTTCGTTAGTCGCGCACGATGTTGGGACGGCCGAAGCCCAGACCGGCGACGGTGGCGCTGAGTTCCGACACGCGATCGGACGCGACCGGGCCCACGCGCAGGCGCCAGACCGGCTTGCCCGAGGCGACGGCATCCATCAGGCGCGCACCGCGGATGCCGGCGCCTTCGAGCATCGCCAGCGCGCGTTCGGCGTTGCCGCGGGCCGCGAAGCTGGCGACCTGGAGGACGACGGCGTCGCCGCCGGCCGATGGCGTGGCAGGCGCGGCGGCGGGTTTCGACGGCGCGCGTTCGACTACGCGCGGCGCGTCCTGGCGAACGGGGGCCGGGGCGTCGCGTGCAGCATCGGGCTCGCCCGACTTGCCCGTGGCCACGCGCACGCGGCGCGCTTTCATCCAGGCATCGAACTCGTCGGCGGTCATCGCCTTCCCGTCCTGCTTCATGTCGAAGCGCCACGGGCCGGGCGGCGCGGGCTGGACTTCCTTTGCGGCGGGTTTGCGTTCGCCGGCTTCGGCGCTGGCGATCGGCAAGGCGGCGACGACGCGATCGAGCGCGCTCGGCGGTGCGGGCACCGGCGGCGCGACGACGGCAGGCGCGACAACCGCAGGCGCTGCGGCCATGCGCATGTCGGGGCCGCGATCGTCGACGGTGAGCGCACGCACTTCCACGCGCGCGGTGCCGGCGCGATGCACGCCCAGCTTCACCGCGGCGGCGTAACTCAGGTCGATGACGCGCCCGTCGTGGAACGGCCCGCGATCGTTGACGCGCACGATCACCGACTTCCCGTTCGCGAGATTGGTCACGCGCGCGAACGACGGCAGCGGCAACGTCTTGTGCGCCGCGCTGAACGCGTACATGTCGTACACCTCGAGCGACGACGTGCGGCGGCCATGGAACTTGTTGCCGTAAAACGACGCCAGGCCGGTCTCGACGTAACCCGACGGATCGTCGAGCACGTGGTAGTGCTTGCCGAGCACGTCGTAATCGCGGTTGCCGTAACGCGAACGCGGTTCGGCGCGGACTTCGGGTTCGGGGATCTGGTCGACGTCGGGGATTTCATCCGGCGCGCTGTCGGCGATCTCCGGCGCGTACAAGCCGCCGGCGGTGTAGTTGCCGCGCTTCGACAGGTCTTCCTGCGCGGGCGCATACGGCGAACGGCGCGTCGCGGGTTTCGCATCGCCGTGGGATGCACGCGTGGCGACCGGCGTCGGCGGCGGGGCCGACGCTTTGGGCGGCGCACTGCTGCAGGCGGCAAGGAAGAGGGCCAGCGCCGGCAGCATGCGTTTCATGGCGGGGTTGCTCCGGCAGGCGTGGCGACGGGCGCGGCGGGGGTGGCGGGAGACATCGGCATGGTCATCGGCGTCGGCACCGTCGCCTGCGCGGTGGCCTGCGCCACCTGCGCATCGCGGCCCGCGATCGATTCGGCGAGCTGGTACACCGCGGTCGCGTACAGGCGCGACGTGTTGTATTTCGTGATCGCGCGGAAGTTGTTGAACACCATCCAGTATTCGGTGCCGCCTGCGCCATCCAGGCGCAAGATCTGCGCAGGCGTGTCCGCCGCCACGGTAATCGCGGGGCGATAGCCCTTCGGCGCGAACGACACGACGGGCTGGAACGCATCGAGCGACTCGGCGTTGTAGTCGGTGAACGCCACATCGCGCAGCGTCGGCGCCATCACCGGGCCGCCGCGCACCCAACCTCCCTTCTGCACGAAGTAGTTGGCCACCGATTCCACGACGTCATCGATGTTGTTGAACAGGTCGCGCTTGCCATCGCCATCGCCGTCGACGGCGAACTGGCGATAGCTGGACGGCATGAACTGGCCCCACCCCATCGCGCCGGCATAGCTGCCGCGCAGGGTGGCGACATCCATGCCGGTTTCCTTGCCGAGCGCGAACAGCTGGCCGAGTTCGTCGCGGAAGAACGCTTCGCGCGTGTCCTCGCGCGCGGCCTTCGCCGGATCGCCGGTGCGCGGATAGTTGAACGCGAGCGTGTAGAGCGCATCGATGACCGGATAGCTGCCCTTGTTGCCGCCGTAGCTGGTTTCCACGCCGATGATCGCGGTGACGATCTCGCGCGGCACGCCGAAGCGCGCTTCGCTGCGTGCGAGCGCATCGGCGTTGGCGGCGATGAACGCCTTGCCGCCGTCGATGCGCGCCTGGGTGATGAAGATCGGGCGGTAATCGCGCCAGGGTTTCGCTTCGGCCGGGCGCGACATCGCGGCGATCACGCCGTCGCGGATGGTGGCCTTCGCGAGCGTGGCTTCGATGTACGCCGGATCGATGCCGTACTTCGCCGCGGTGTCGCGCACGAACTGCGCGCGCGCGACGCTGATGTCGCGCAGTTGCGGCGGGATCGGTGCGGCCGGCGTCGAAGGGACGGTCGTTGCGGGAGCGGGCCGCGTGGTCGCGGGCGTCGCAACGGGGGAAGCTGTGGGCGGTGCCTGCGTTGCGCAGGCGGCGAGCGCCAGCGGAAGCAGGACGACGGCCCGTGTGGGTGCGCGTTTCGTCATCTGGCCGGAATGTACTGCTTTTAGTTGCTCGCGCAAACCCTTGATTGCGCGTGGTTCATCCGCCGTGCCGCGGGCGATGCGCGCCGACGGCCATCACCAGGCCCAGGCCCGCGAGCAGCGAGACCGCCGAGGTGCCGCCATAACTCAGGAGCGGCATCGGCACGCCCACCACCGGGAGCATCCCCGAGATCATCCCGCCGTTGACGATCACGTACACGAAGAACGCCAGCCCCAGCGAGCCGGCGAGCAGGCGCGCGTAACCATCGCGGGCTTCGGCCGCGATCCACAGGCACCGGCCGATCACGAACAGGTACAGCGCCAGCACCGTGGCCACGCCGATCCAGCCGAACTCTTCGCTCAGCACCGCGAAGATGAAATCCGTGGTGTGCTCGGGCAGGTAATCCAGGTGCGACTGGCTGCCCTGCCCCCAGCCCTTGCCGGTCATGCCGCCGGCGCCGATGGCGATCTTCGACTGGATGATGTTCCAGCCCGCGCCGAGCGGATCGGATTCGGGATTGAGGAAGGTGAGGATGCGGTCCTTCTGGTACGGCCGCAGCATGAAGAGCCACGCGACCGGCGCCACCGCCGACACGCCCGCCACCGCCGCGCCGAACCACCACCACGACAGCCCCGCGAGGAACAGCGCGAACACGCCGCTCGAGGCGACGAGCATGCCGGTGCCGAAGTCCGGCTGCAGCAGGATCAGCCCGAACGGCACCGCGATCAGCACGCCGGAGGCGACGACGACGCGGAAGTTCGGCGGCAGCGGTTCGCGCTGCAGGAACCACGCCAGCATCATCGGCAAACTCAGCTTGATCACTTCCGAGGGCTGGAAATAGAAGAAGCCCAGGTTGATCCAGTGGTTGCCGTGCTTGCCCTGCCCGATCGCGAGCACCAGCAGCAGCGGCAGCAGCGACACGCCGTAGACGAGCGGCGACCAGTGCCGCAGGCGCGTCGGCGGGATGCGCGACAGTCCCCACATCGCGACCAGGCCCACGGCGAAGCGCGCGCCCTGCGCCATCACCAGGTGCGGGGTTTCCGCGCCGGCGCTGTACAACACGGCCAGGCCGATGCCCATCAGCGCGAGCAACGCGCCGAGCAGCGGCAAGTCCACAGTGCGCAACATGCGCACCAGCAGGTCGAACAGCCAGCGCAGCAACGCGTTCAATGCGTGACTCCGGGCGTGGCCGCGGCGACGGCGGGCGGCGCGCCTTCGGGGGCGGGTTCGACGTCGGGTTGTGCGTTCGGATCCTGCGGACCGGTCGGCATCGGCACGCCTTCGGGCATCGTGCCGAGCAGCCACGCGTCGAAGATCTTGCGTGCGATCGGGCCCGCGGTGCTCGCACCGAAGCCACCGTGTTCGACCATCACCGCGACCGCGATCGTCGGGTTGTCCGCGGGCGCGTAGCCGACGAACAAGGCCTGGTGGCGTAGCGAAAGCGGCAGGTGGTGCGGGTCGACGCTGACGTTGCCGCGGCGGCTGGTGTTCTGCGCGGTGCCCGTCTTGCCGGCCATCAGGTACGGCGCGCCGCGCACGAGGCTGTAGCCCGTGCCGCCCGGCTGCATCGTGCCCATCATGCCTTCCTGCACCGCGCGCAGGTGCGCGGGGTTGTCGGTGATGCGGAACGGCGCGGGCTGCGGCAACGGCGCCCACGGCGTGTCGTAGCCGTCGCGGCGCGAAGCGACCAGATGCGGGCGCAACAGGTTGCCGCCGTTGGCGATGGCCGCGACGCCGCGCGCGAGCTGCAGCGTGGTGGCGACCCAATACCCCTGGCCGATGCCCGAGATGACGGTTTCGCCCGGATACCAGCCGTCCTTCGAACGCTTGGCCTTCCATTCCGGCGACGGCACCACGCCCGAGGTTTCGCCCGCCAGGTCGATGCCCGTCGGCGCGCCGAACCCGTACTTGCGCATGTACTGGTCGAAGCGGGTGATGCCCATCTCGTAGGCGAGCTTGTAGTAGTAGAAGTTCACCGACGCGGCGATGGACTTGCGTAGATCGGTCCAGCCCGCGCCGCCGTGTGCGTCGCGATAGCCGCGCTTCTGGCCGGGGATGTGGAATTCGCCGGTCGAGAACACCTTGTCTTCGGGCGTGCGCAGGCCGCTGTCGAGGCCGGCGAGCGCGATCAGCGGCTTCACCGTCGAGCCCGGCGGGCCGCCGCCCAGCACGTTGCGGTTGAACAGCGGCCGCGACATGTCGCCCATCAGCGACGCGTAATCCTTGTGCGAGATGCCGTTGACGAACAGGTTGGGGTCGTACGACGGCAGGCTCACCATCGCGAGGATTTCGCCGGTGCGCGGATCGATTGCAACGGCGGAGCCGTCGTTCTCGCCGAAGGCGGCGACCATCGCGCGTTGCAGGTCGAGGTCGATCGAGAGTTTCAGGTCCGCGCCGGGCGTGGCGGGCACGGAGCCGAGGCGGCGCAGCGCGCGGCCTTCCACGTTGGTCTCGATCTTTTCGTAGCCGACCTTGCCGCGCAGCGCGTCTTCGTAATAGCGCTCCAGGCCCGTCTTGCCGGTGTGCGTGAGCGCGGCGTCCACCTCGCCCATCTTCGCCAGGTCCGCTTCGTCGATGCGGCCGACGTAGCCGATCACGTGCGCGAGCAACGGACCGTAGGGGTAGCGGCGGTTGAGGTAGGGGACGAGTTCGACGCCGGGGAAGCGCCAGCGATCCACCGCGAAGCGCGCGGCTTCTTCTTCGCCGACGCGCAGCTTGAGCGTGACGGCGCGGAACCCGCGCGCGGCGCGACGCTGTTGTTCGAAGCGTTCGAGGTCTTCCTGCGAGAGCGCGACGACGTGCGAGAGCGCGGCGATCGTCTGCTTGATGTCGCCGGCCTGGTCGGGCACGACGTCGAGGCGGTACGCGGGCACGTTGTCGGCGAGCACGCGGCCCTTGCGATCCAGGATCAGCCCGCGGCCCGGCACCACCGGACGCGGCTTGATGCGGTTGGCTTCCGAGCGCGTGGCGTATTCGGCGTGCTCGACCACCTGCAGGCGGAAGTACCAGCTCGCCAGGCCGCCGAGCGCGCCGAGCACGGCGAGGAAGGCGATGATCGCGCGTCGCCGGAACTGCTGCCCTTCGGCAGCCGCATTCTTCAGATGGCGGCGGCGCGGACCCATGGCGTCAACGATGGCGCCACGTGCGCAACCGCAACGTGTCGAAGAGCAGGAACATCGGCGCCCACAGCAACATGCCGATCACGGGCGACACCCACGCAAGCAGCGGGAAGGCAGGTTCGCCGAGCGCCACGTGCACGGCGCTGGCGACGATGCGATCGTTGAACAGCAACGCGCCGATCGCAAGCGCCTGTTGCGACATCGGGAAGAAGCGCAGGCGTGCGCGGAAGCGCTGCAGGATGAAGGCGAGGATCGTCAGGCGCAGGGCCTGTTCGCCGAACAGGCCGCCGACGACGAGGTCGGCCAGCAGGCCCATCGAGAACGCGAAGCCCAGGCCGACTTTGTCGGGTTCTTCGAGCACCCAGTACGCCACCGCCAGGCCGAGGAAATACGGGCGCAGTGGCGCGAGGCTCGCGGGCATCGGCAACAGCGCGAGCACCAGTGCGACCAGCAGGCTGACGGGCAACACCCACGCGGCGCGTTCGCGGCTCATGGGCGCGGGGCCTCGATGCGGGGCGCGCGCGCCGTGGTGGTGGCGGCGGCCGGCGGCGTCGCAGCGGTCGTCGCGGCGGCTGTTTTCACCGCAGGGGTCGTGCGCACGCTGGCGGGCGGCGCGACGCTGACCGACGGGGCGAGCGCGGACGTCGTGTCCGGCGCGGGCCCGATCACCGGCCGTTGCGGTGCGCTGCGCAGCAGCAGCACGTCGCGGCCGCGATCGAATTGCGCGGCGGGCTTCACGTCGCCGACCAGGAACGCGCGGCTTTCGTCGGGCCGCAGCGCGGAGATCGTGCCCACCGGGAAGCCGGCGGGGAAGCGTTCGCCAAGACCCGAGGTGACGACGACATCGCCCACTTTCACGTCGCTCGACAACGGGATGCTCGCGAGCGTGAGGCGATCGGTGCGACCCGTGCCGTACGCCACGAGGCGCACGCCGTTGCGCAGCACGGCAACGGGGAGCGCGTGGTCGGGATCGGTGAGCAGCAGCGCGGTGGCGTGCATCGCGTTGACGGAAATGATCTGGCCGACGACACCGCCCGCATCGATGACGACCTGGCCGACGCGCACGCCGTCGCCAGCGCCGGCATCGAGCACCAAGCGCTGGCGCGTGGGATCGAGGTCGATGTCGAGGACGGGGGCGAGCTGCACGTCGAGGCCGCCGCGTTCGACGGCGCCGAGCAGGCCGCGCATGCGTTCGTTATCCGCCGTGGCGGCCTGCAGGCGCGCGATGCGCGCGCCGCTCACGAGGAGGGCGTTGCGCAAGCGGCGGTTCTCGGCGATCAGCGAGCTGCGGGTGCCGGCGTCGTCGCTGATGGAATCCACGACCTTGCCCGGCCAGCCCGCGACCGCCCACAGCGGCTGCACGAACACCTGGGCCTGCTCACGCCCGCGCGTGAGCCAGCCGCCGCGGTGGTCGAGCACGATCAGCACGCACGCGAGCCCGAGGTACGCCAGCAACTTGAGCGTGCCGGCAATGTCGCCCGGTCGGGCGGCGGCAGGTCCGGCGTAGGCGGGCACGGTGCGGGGCTCGCGGCTGGGTGGTCTTTCTTATTCCGGGGCGAAGAATTCGTTGCCGTGCATGTCGACCAACTCGAGCGCACGACCGCCGCCACGGGCGACGCAGGTGAGCGGATCGTCGGCGACCTGCACGTGCAGACCAGTTTCTTCGCTCAACAGGCGGTCCAGGTCGCGCAGCAGCGCGCCGCCACCGGTGAGCACGATGCCGCGCTCGGCGACGTCGGCGCACAGTTCCGGCGGGGTCTGTTCCAGCGCCTGCTTCACCGCGGCCACGATGCCGGCGAGCGGTTCGCGCAGGGCTTCGAGCACTTCGTTGGAGGTGATGGTGATCATCTTCGGCACGCCTTCGGCGAGGTGGCGACCGGAGATCTCCAGCGTGCGGACGTCCTTCTGCGGGTAGGCGCAGCCGATCTCGAGCTTGATGCGCTCGGCCGTGGCGTCGCCGATCAGCATGCCCTGCGTGCGGCGGACGTAGGCGATGATCGCTTCGTCGAAGCGGTCGCCGCCGATGCGCACGGACTGCGAGTAGACGATGCCGTTCAGCGCGATGACCGCCACTTCCGTGGTGCCGCCGCCGATGTCGACCACCATCGAACCGCGCGCCTCGGTGACCGGCATGCCGGCGCCGATCGCGGCCGCCATGGGTTCTTCGATCAGGTACACCTCGCGGGCACCGGCTTCTTCGGCCGATTCCTTGATCGCGCGGCGCTCGACCTGGGTGGAGCCGCAGGGCACGCAGACCAGCACGCGCGGGCTGGGGCGCATCAGGCGCGACTTGTGCACCTTGCGGATGAAGTGCTTGAGCATTTCTTCCGTGTAGGTGAAGTCGGCGATGACGCCATCCTTCATCGGGCGGATGGTGGTGATGTGGCCCGGCGTGCGGCCCAGCATCTGCTTGGCTTCGGCGCCGACGGCGGCCACGGACTTCTGCCCGCCGACCAACCGGTCCTGGCGCACGGCGACCACGGACGGCTCGTTCAGCACGATGCCCTGTCCGCGGACGTAGATGAGGGTGTTGGCCGTGCCCAGGTCGATGGACAGATCGCTGGAGAAATAGCGGCCGAGGAACTTGAACATGCGTGCGGGGCGCCTGGGAGAGAAGTGCGGGGGAAAGGGTGCAGCAGAGGGTCGCTAGCCTAGACTCAACAACGGGGTCGAGCAAGCACGCTCGTCGCGTTTTCCCCCGGGAAATTCGGGCAAAACACGAGGATCGCTGGCTTGGGGCCCCGCCGGTCGCTACCCTGTGCGGCCGCGGGCCCCCGGCCCGGACCACACCCGAGGCTGTTCCCGATGTCTGCGTTGATCTGCGGTTCCTTGGCCTACGACACCATCATGGTGTTCCCCGACCAGTTCAAGAACCACATCCTCCCGGACAAGGTGCACATCCTGAATGTGTCGTTCCTGGTGCCGCGCATGCGCCGCGAGTTCGGCGGCTGCGCGGGCAACATCGCCTACAACCTCAAGCTGCTGGGCGGCGATCCGATCCCGATGGCCACCGTGGGCCAGGACTTCGGGCCGTACAAGGACTGGTTCACCGAGCAGGGCATCCGCCTGGACCAGGTCAAGGTGATCGAGGAGCTGTTCACGCCGCAGGCGTTCATCACGACCGACCTGGACAACAACCAGATCACCGCCTTCCATCCCGGCGCGATGATGCGGTCGTACGAGAACCACGTGAAGGACGTCAAGGGCGTCACGTTCGGCATCGTCAGCCCCGACGGGCGCGAAGGGATGATGCAGAACGCGAAGGAATTCGCCGAAGCCGGCATTCCCTTCATCTTCGATCCGGGCCAGGCCATGCCGCTGTTCAACGGGCAGGAGCTGCGCGACTTCATCGAGCTGGCCGACTACGTCACCGTGAACGACTACGAGTCCAACCTGCTGCAGGAGCGCACGGGCTGGAGCGAGAAGGACATCGTCTCGCGCGTGAAGGCCTACATCTGCACGCGCGGCCCGCAGGGCGCGCAGATCCACACGCCGGGCAAGGTCTACGACGTCGCGCCGGCGCACGAGCGCCGCGTCACCGATCCGACGGGCTGCGGCGATGCGTTCCGCGCCGGCCTGATCTTCGGCATCGAGAAGGGCGGCTACGACTGGATGACGATCGGGCGCATCGGCAACCTGATGGGCGCGCTGAAGGTCGAGCATCCGGGCACGCAGAACCAGCGCTTCGACCACGAAGAGTTCACCGAACAGTTCAAGCAGCAGTTCGGCTACGCGTTGTAATACGCGATGAGCGAAAAGATCGGACTGTCGCGCTGGTGGCTGACGCCGATCGTGCTCTTCCTCGCATGCAACATGGTGTCGCGCTTTTGCGCGCCTGCAGGTCGCCGGTATTGTTCGCCGCACGAGACCTGGTCATGGCTGGTGTTCGACGGCGGCTGGTGGAAATGCGGGCTGGTGGGCGCCGCATTGGCGGCGCTCACGGTCTTCGGCGACGACGCGCCCCCGCCCGCCCCGAAGGGCGACGTCGATTCACATGACGTGCGCGAGCCATAGCAGCTCGGGCTTCGCGAGGCGTTCGAATTCCGCGTACGGCATGCGCACCGCATCGGTGTGCGTGCCGGCGTTGAACGCGATGTCCGGTTGCCCCGCCAGGCGCGAATCCACGTACACCGGCATGCCGTAGAGATGGCCGAAGGGCGGCATCGCACCGGTCTCGCAGTCGGGGAAGGCGTCCTTGAAGTCGGTTTCTTCGGCGAGTTCGACGACCGGGCCGCCGAGCGCGCGCGACAGGCGCACCAGGTCGATGCGATACGCGGCCGGCATCACCATCATCGCGAGCGCGCCATCGACCTTCAGCATCACGGTCTTGGCGAACAGCTGCCGGCTCAGGTGCGTGGCGTGCGCGGTTTCGTCCGCGGTGACGGTGCGGCTGTGCGTCAGCGTCGTGTAGGGCGTGTGTTCCTGGTCCAGGAAGTTATGCAGGCGCGGTGACAGCATGGTCGCCTCCGCTCGGCGCCGGCCTCCGTCCCGTGGGGCGTGACGTCGCGGGTGGACTGCGCGCGCGTCCTGCGTCGCGCCGTGGGGTGACGCGACTGTACGCCCGGGGCGCTCAGATGGCGTGAGCGTTCGTCGGCAACCCGCGCGTTACCACTTCGGCATCTTCGTGGCGTCCACGCCCCCGGTCACGAACACCGCGGTGCGCGTGCCGCCGGCCTTCACGGGGAATTCGATGGTCAGGTTCTTCGCCGTTTTCGCCAGGCGCCACAGGGCGCCTTCGTTCTTGATGAACATGGCGATGGCCTCGTCGGTCTTCGGACGATCGCCCGTGAACGTCTTCGGCGCCTCGTCGTCGACGCGCACCTTCACCTTGCACCCGGCGTAGCAATTGAAGTCGCCCGCTTCGAGCACGAGGTAGGCGCTGCGGCCCCACTCGGGATGGTCACGGAAGATCAGGCGCACGGGGTGCTTGCCCTTGCCGTCGGTGTCGACTTCATCCTTCGAATACAACGCGGCCGACACCTGGTTGCCGCCCTTCGCCGGTTGCGTCTGGTAGGCCCACAACGCGGCCATGCGACGTTGCTCGTCCTGCGCGGCGATCCGCGTCTTCGCTTCCAGCAACTTGTCGTGGATGCGCTTGGCGGCGGCCGATTGCGGATGGTCGAGTTCGAGGATGTCGCCGTAACCGCGCGCGGCCTTCCAGTCTTCCTTCGCGAAGGCTTCGTCGAATTGCTTCGCCTGCGCTTCGGCGGCCTGTTCGGCCTGCGCCTGTTGCGCGGCGGCGGCTTGCGCGGCGGCCTGCGGATCCTCTTTCGGGCCACACGCGGCGAGCAGGGCGATGGCGATGAACAACGGGAGCGTGCGAGCAGTCATCGTGGGCGACCTTCTGCAATGAGCGATTGAATGGCGGCCGCGACGGCGTCGGGCCGTTCCACCAGCGACATGTGTCCGCAGCCGTCGAGCATGACGCGCCGCGCCTGCGGGATGCGCGCAGCGTACAGCGCGAGCGCGCTGGGATCGATCACCTGGTCCTGCCGGCACCACAGCAGCAACGCGGGCTGGCGGATGCGCGCGGCTTCGTCGCCGGGGAGGAAGCGTTCGGGGCCGCGGCCGATGTGATCGAGCACCGATTGTTCGAACGCCGCGTCGTGCGTGCGGCGCGCGATGTACGCGGTGTCGGCGGGCCACGGGATGCCGGGCTGCTTGGCTTCGTCGTGGAAGAGGATGTGCAGGTAACCGTCGAGGCTCTTGCGATCGTGCACGCCGAACGGGTTGTGGCCAGCGAGGACTTGTTCGCCGAAGCGGTTGTCCTTGAAGCGCACGCCGGAGGCGTCGAGCAGCGCGACGCGCGAGACGCGTTCGGGATGACCGGCCGCGACGAGCGCGACGATGCCGCCGCCCATCGAATGGCCGACGAGCACGACGGGCTTGTCGGACGACACGGCATGAATGAACGCGGCGAGGCGCTCGCTTTGCGCGAGGTAACCGTAGTTTTCGCGCGGGAGGCGTTCGCTTTCGCCCCAGCCGGGGAGATCGGGAATCACCAGGCGATAGCGACTATCGAGCGCGCGTGCCAGCGGGTAGAAGTTTTCCTTGCTGCCGGTGAAGCCATGGACGAGGACGAGCGTGGGCGCATTCGCATCGCTGCCGGCGCGTTCGGCGTACACCCAGCGATGGCCGGCGACGGTGCGCGTTTGCTTCGTCAATCCCGCGGCGTGCAACTGGCGCGCGAATTCCCCACGCACCAGCACGTCGGTGTCGTACGCAATCCACGCAACGACCACAAGCAATGCGGCCGCCACGAGGGCGGCCGCGATTGCGAGCTTGTTGCGCAAGCGCATTGGCTTACTGCTTCGGTGCTTCCTGCGGCGCGGCCTTCGCCGCGTCGATCACGCCCTGCACCGAACCCGTGGTGATCGGGTGGTAGCCCGGCTTCGCCTTCGCGAACACCGCTTCGGCGAGCTTCAGGCCTTCCGGCGTTTTCACCAGCGCGTTGTACGTCGGCATGATCAGCTTGCGACGGCCGATCTTCTCCAGGAACGCGGCGATCGCATCGTTGGCCTGCGTGTAACCGCTGCGCACGGCGAGCGGATACCAGCGCTGCGCGATCTCGGCGTTCGGCGTGCCGGTGAACTTGTACGCGGCGTCGAGTTCGGCGAGCTGCTTGGTGTTGAGCGTCTCCGGCATGCCTTCGATGAAGTGCACCCATTCCTGCGTGGTCCACTTCGCGGTGGCGTCCTTCGCCGGCAGCGTGCCGTCTTCCAGCCACGCCTTGCGCGAGGCATCGACCGCATCGAAGCGCGGCGAGGCCACCTGCGGCGCCGTCGTCGGCACGCCCGGCTGGTACAGCCACGCATCGAACTCGTCCTGCGTCACCTTGCCCGGGTACTTGTCGAGCAGGTTGGCCTTGGCGTACTCGCGGAACTGCTCCGACGAAATCGACTGGAACGCGAAGTGGTCGAAGTAGCCGCGCAGGAACGCATCGAAATCCTTGCGGCCGATGCGGTCTTCCAGGAACTGCATGAACCACGCGCCCTTCGTGTAGACCGTGGAGCTGAGGTTGTCGTCGGGATCGTGCAGCGTGCCGGGCTTCACCGCGAGCTGCTGCAACGCCTTGTTCGAATCGTTGAACTCGCCCTTCAGCTCGTTGCGCGCGATGACGCGCTCCATGTCGGCGCGTTCCTTGCCGTACAGCGCTTCGACGATGCGGTTCTCGACGTAGCTGGTGACGCCTTCGTTCAACCACGCGTCCTTCGCTGTGGAGAACGTCACCAGGTTGCCCGACCAGCTGTGCGCCAGTTCATGCGCGACCAGCGAGACGAGCGACTTGTCGCCGACGATCACGGTGGGCGTGGCGAAGGTGAGGCGCGGGTTTTCCATGCCGCCGTACGGGAACGAGGGCGGCAGCACGAGGATGTCGTAGCGGCCCCAGCGGTACGGGCCGTACAGGCCTTCGGCGGTGGAGATCATCTTGCCGGTGTCGTCGAATTCCTTCGCCGCCGACTTCACCACCGACGGCTCGGCCCACACGCCGGCGTTGCCGGTGATCGGCTGGAACACCAGGTCGCCCGCCGCGATCGCAAGCAGGTACGACGGGATCTTCTGCGGCATCTTGAAGGTGTAGTCGCCGTCGCGCGCGGCCTTCGGATCGTTGTCCGCGCTCATCAGCACCATCGCGTTCTTCGGCGCGGTGACGTGCGCCGAATACGTGAAGCGCACCATCGGCGTGTCCTGCAGCGGCACCCACGAACGCGCGTGGATCTGCTGCGACTGGCTGAACATGAAGGGCTGCTGCTTGCCCGCCGTCATCGACGGCTCGAGCCACTGCAGGCCCGAGGCGTTCGGCGACGTCGTGTACGTGATGCGGACCTGCTTCGGGCGGTTCGGCGTTTCGATCGTCAGCTTGCTGCCGAGGGTCTTGTCGGCTTCGGCGAGCGCGAACTGCAGCGGCGCCCACTGGCCGTCGGCGCCCTGCCCTTCGATCTTGGCGATCGTGAGGTCGCGCGTGTCGAGGACGAGCTGCGTGGCGGCCGGATCGATCCAGTCTAGGGTGTATGTCGAGGTGCCGGACAGCGTCTTCTTGTCGAAGTCGACCGCCAGGTCCAGCGCGAGGTCGGTGGTGCGCACCTTGTCCGGCTGCGCGTAGGAGTGTTCGTCGTTCACGGCGGCGACCTGCGCGGGGGCTTGGGTGGTGGCGGCGGAAGCGGCGGTGGCCGAAGCGGCCGGGGCGGCCGGCGTTTCGGTGCGCTTGCAGGCGCCCAGGGCCAGCGTGGTGGCGAGGGCCAGGGCGGTCATGGTCAGCACGGCATTCGGGTGGCGCATGGGCAGGGGATCCTCGGAACCGGGTGTGGGACGAAAGGGGGCCGAGTGTAATCGGCGGCGCGCGAGGCCGGCGCGTGCGGTCCGTCCCTGAACCGACCCCCTTGTGTTGGTGCGGGCCCGCCCCGATCAGGGAACCCAGGGGGCGATGACGATTCGAAGACGCCCAGTCCGGCACAGTCCGGGGTCGCGCGTGGTGCGCAAACCCCGACTGTTGCATGAATGCAACGCTCAGAACTTTTTGGGGGTCTTACATGTCACAGATGGCCATCGCTAGAATCGCGCCCATGTCCGAAATCCGTTCCCCCCTCCCCCTCATCGCCAACAACCTCCCGATCCCGAGCGCGCTCGGTTCGCTGGATGCGTACATCGGTGCGGTGCACCAGATCCCGGTGCTCACGGCGGAAGAAGAACAATCGCTCGCCCGCGCGTTCCGCGACAGCGACGACCTCGATGCCGCCAAGCACCTGGTGCTCTCGCACCTGCGCTTCGTCGTGCACGTGGCCCGTGGCTACAACGGCTATGGCCTGCAGATCGGCGACCTGATCCAGGAAGGCAACATCGGCCTGATGAAGGCGGTGAAGCGTTTCGATCCCACCGTCGGCGTGCGCCTGGTGAGTTTCGCCGTGCACTGGATCCGCGCCGAGATGCACGAGTTCATCCTCAAGAACTGGCGCATCGTGAAGGTCGCCACCACCAAGGCGCAGCGCAAGCTGTTCTTCAACCTGCGCAAGAGCAAGACGCGCCTGGGCTGGATGAACGCCGAAGAGGTGCGCGCGGTCGCGCAGGACCTCAACGTGTCCGAGCGCGAAGTGCTGGAAATGGAATCGCGCCTGTCGGGTCGCGACATCGGCTTCGATGCGCCCGCCGACCAGGACGAAGACCTCGGCCCGCCCGCGCCGGTCGCGTACCTGATGGCCAACGACGAAGATCCGTCGCAGGCCTACGAGCGCGCCGACAGCGAAGACAACGAGCTCGAACTGCTGCGCGCCGGCCTCGGCCGCCTCGACGCCCGCTCGCGCGACATCATCAAGCGCCGCTGGCTCGATCCGGACAGCAAGGTCACGTTGCAGGAACTGGCGGACGAATACGGCGTCAGCGCCGAACGCATCCGCCAGGTCGAAGCCAACGCGCTCAAGAAGATGCGGGCGTTGTTCGCCGCCTAACACGGCAGCCCTGGATCCAACGAAAGGCCCGGCATGTCCGGGCCTTTTCGTGTGCGCTTACTTCGTTGGATCCTTCCCGAGCACGATCCGCGCGTTGCGCTGGTAGGTCCAGTACGCCATCGCCCAGTCGAGCATCACGACGACGCGGTTGCGGAAGCCGATCAGGAAGAACACGTGCGCGAGCAGCCAGAACGTCCACGCCGGGAAGCCCGAGAAGCGGAAGCCGTGCAGGTCGACGACCGCGGCGCGACGCCCGATCGTCGCGAGGTTGCCGTAATCGCGGTAGCGGAACGGCGCCGGCGCGCTGCGTCCTGCAAAGCGCGCGCGCAACACCTGCGCGATGTACGCCCCCATCTGCTTCGCCGCGGGCGCGACGCCGGGGACGGGCCTGCCGTCGGCGCGCTGCAACGTGGCGAGGTCGCCGGCGACGAAGACTTCCGGATGCCCGGGCAACGTGAGATCGGGTTGCACCGCCACGCGGCCGGCGCGATCCAGCGGCACGTCGAGCGTGCGCGCGAGCGGTGAGGCCGCGACGCCCGCGGCCCACAGCACCGTGCGCGCGGCGATGTGTTCCTCGCCCAGCGACACGCCGTCGGCATCGATGCGCGAGACCGGCGTGCCGGTGCGCACGTCGACGCCCAGGCGTGCGAGCGAAGCACGGGCCTTCGCCGCGAGCGCATCGGGGAACGTCGACAGCACGCGCGGACCCGCTTCGAGCAGCAACACGCGCGAGTCGCCCGGATCGATGTTGCGGAATTCCTTGCGCAAGGTGTGGCGCGCGATTTCGGCCAGCGTGCCGGCGAGTTCCACACCGGTCGGACCGCCGCCCACCACGCAGAACGTCAGCCACGCCGCGCGTGCGGCCGGGTCGCGCTCGGCTTCCGCGCGCTCGAATGCCGTGAGGATGCGCCGGCGGATCGCGAGCGCATCGTCGAGCGTCTTCAACCCCGGCGCGAACGGCGCCCACGCATCGTTGCCGAAATACGCGTGCGTGGCGCCGGTGCAGACGATCAGCGCGTCGTAGTCGATCGCGTCGCCGCTGGCCAGTTGCACGCGGCGCGCGTCCTTGTCGATCGCGGCCGCTTCGGCCATCAACACCGTGGCATTGCCTTGCCTGCGCAGGATGTGGCGCAGCGGCGCGGCGATGTCGGGCGCCGACAGGCCCGCGGTGGCGACCTGGTACAGCAGCGGCTGGAAGAGATGATGGTTGCCGCGATCGAGCAACGTGATGCGGACATCCGCCGACGCGAGCGCGCGCGTGGCCCACAAGCCGGCGAATCCCCCGCCGACGACCACGACGTGCGGTGTGTTGCCTGGCATCGCGCGCTCCATCCCGGGTCGTTGCGAACGTGCGCATTCTCGCGCATGCGCGCTGCGGCGTCAGTAGAGGTCGACCGGATCCACGTCGAGCGACCAGCGCAGGCGGCGTGCTTCGGGTGCGTCGCGCAGCACGGGCATCGCCATGTCGAGCGCCGCCTGCAGCGCGCGGCGTTGCGGGCTCGACACCAGCAACTGCGATCGCTGGAAGCCCGCGCGGCGCGGCATCGGCGCAGGCAACGGGCCGTGCACTTCAAGGCCTGCGACACCGCATTCGCGGAAGGCCGCCTTCGCCACTTCGAGGAACGCCAGCGGCGACGCCGCGTCCTTCGCTTCGGCGCGCACCAGCGCGAGGTGCGCGAACGGCGGGAAGCCGGCGGCTTCGCGCAACGCGAGCTCCGCATCGGCGAATGCGTGGTAGCCGCCGTTGATCAGCGTCTGCAGCAACGGATGTTCGGGATGGTGCGTCTGCAACCACACCTCGCCCGGGCGTTCGGCGCGCCCCGCGCGCCCCGCGACCTGGATCAACAGTTGCGCGAGTTTTTCGCCCGCGCGGAAATCGGCTGAAAACAAACCCTCGTCGATGCCGACCACCGCGACGAGCGTGAGGTTCGGCAGGTCGTGTCCTTTCGCGAGCATCTGCGTGCCGACGAGCACGCCGGGTTGCGCACCCAGCTCGCCGAGCAGCGTTTCCAGCGCATCGCGACGCCGCGTGCTGCCGCGATCGACACGCAACACGTTGAAATCCGGGAAGCGTTCGATCAGTCGCTCTTCCAGGCGCTCGGTGCCCACGCCTTGCGGCTGCAACGCCAGCCCGCCGCAATCCGGGCACGCCTGCGGCGCCGGTTGCCGCGCGCCACAGTGATGGCATTGCAGGCGACGGCCCGCCGCATGCACCGTCATCGGCGCTTCGCAACGCTTGCATTGCGCGCTCCAGCCGCAGTCGTGGCAGAGCAGCACCGGTGCGTAGCCGCGGCGGTTCTTGAACACGAGCGCCTGGCCGCCGGCTTGCAGCGTCGCTTCGAGTTTCGCGATCAATTCGTTCGACAACCCAGCGTCGAGCTGGCGCTTGCGGATGTCGAGGACGCGCACGCTCGGCGGCTTCGCGTTGCCCGCGCGTTGCATCAGGCGCAGGTGCGCGTAGCGGCCCGCGTGCGCGTTCTGCAAGGACTCCAGCGACGGCGTCGCGCTGCCCAGCACCACCGGCACGCCCAGCGCCTTGCCGCGCACGAGCGCGAAGTCCCGCGCGTGGTAACGGATGCCATCCTGTTGCTTGTAGCTGCCGTCGTGTTCTTCGTCGACGACGATCAGGCCCGCGTGCGGCAACGGGGTGAAGATCGCCGAACGCGTGCCGACGATGACGCGCGCTTCGCCGCGCCACGCCGCCGTCCACACGCGCGCGCGCTCGGTGTCGTTCAAGCCCGAATGCAGCGCGTGCACCGGCACGCCGAGGCGCGCGCGGAAGCGCGCGAGCGTCTGCGGCGCAAGGCCGATTTCCGGCACCAGCACCAGCGCCTGCCGTCCGCGCGCCAGGCATTGCGCGATCGCGTGCAGGTAGACCTCGGTCTTGCCGCTGCCGGTCACGCCATCGAGCAGCACGGCGCCGAAGCCGTCGATGCCGGCGATCGCCTCGGCCGCCGCGCGTTGTTCGTCGTTGAGGACAGGTGCGGGTTGCGTGGCGACCGGCGCGGCGGTCGCGTCGATCCGGAGTTCCTCGACGAGCCCGCGCTTGGCCAATCCGCGCGCCGCCGTGCGCCAGCCCGGCTGCAGGTCATCGAGCGCGTCTTCCGACAACGCGCCCTGCGCGAGCAACGCGAGCAACCGGCGCGGCGCACCGTCGCGCGTCACGCGTTCGAGCGCACCCGCCATCGCGCGCCAGCCGGCGATGTGCGTATCCGGCAGCGGCTGGCCCTGGCGCAGGTCGGCGGGTAGCGCCGTCGCCAGCACTTCGCCCAGCGGGGCGTGCACGTACCGGCTCAGCCATTGCAGCGAACCGAGCAGTTCGCCGTGCAGCAGCGGTGCGACGTCCAGGAGGTCGAGCGCCTCGCGCGTCTCGCGCGCCGACGGATCGCCGTCGCCCACCTCCGCTACCACGCCGATGAGTTCGCGCGATCCGAACGGGACGCGCACGCGCCCGCCGACGGCCGCGTGTTCGGCGTGCGCGCCACCCGGCGCGCGATAGTCGAACAACCGCGCCAGCGGCACGGGCAAGGCAACACGGAGAACGGCGCGATCGGAGGACATCCGCGGCAGTCTAGCGACCGTGGCGACGAGCTTTGCGGAGCCCGCATTCGGCGTGGTGAAGGTTTGCGCGCACAAGCTGCCGGTTTCGTGACGAAAGTAACGCAAGTCACCGGAATGAAACGGGTTTCGGCCTTATCCACACGATCTGTGGATAAATCTGTGCATTGCGCGATTCCAGCGCTGCCCGCAAGGGTAAAAACACGTGTTAGCTCCGCGTTGGTGAAAAAAGTGCCATCAGCCAACAACGCTGTCGAATCAATCACTTGGGCGTGAAACAAACTTGCAACACCGGCTCGTCCCCCGTTCGTGGCACGCCATGTGACGGAGATGTTGTCGCTGTGCACAACCGATTTTCGGCGGAAGCCTTGCGGCGCTTGGCGGAGCAGGAGAAACGCATTCGGTCAAGAGGTTTTTCGAACGCCTTCCACGTCTATGATCGCGACGATGATCACGTTTGCCGCATGACCTCCGACAGCAGCCTCCAGGGCGGCGCAACCGCCGCTTTCGTGCGAGGCATCGAACGCCGCGCCACCCTCTTCGCCGAACTCCAGTGCGGCGATCCGACGCTCGCCGAGTCGACCGTGGCGGCCACCTCGCACGTCTTCACGCAGGTCGCGCCGGCGCAGGCGATGGCCGACTGGCCCGCGCGCTACTGGGGATTGCTGCTCGCGGCCCCGGCGATGCGACGGTCCTCGCCGTCCGGGACGTGGCCCGCGCCCTGGGAATCGCTGGCGACGCTGGGCAACGGCCCGCGCGCGGCCCTGCTGCTCCGCCTGGTAGCCGTGCTGGACATGGCGCCCGCCGCGGCCGCCCTCGGCGTCTCCGAAGACACCTACCGCGCCGCGCTGCAGCGCGCGATCCCCTACCGCGACGACGACACGCCCGATCGCGACGCCTGGCAACGCTGGGTGGGCGAGGTGCGCGCGCGGTTGTCCGGCGAGCGCCCGGTGCGCGAAGCGGCGCAGGAGGCCGCGCCCGTGGTCGTCGCAGCGCCGTTGGCCAGCACGCAGCCTGCCGCCATGCCGTTGCGCACGCCCGTCGCGATCGCGGCAACGCCTGCGCCGACGTTCGCGACGGAACCGCCGCGACGCGGACGCAAGCGCATCGTCATCGCCTCGCTCCTCGCCGTCGCCCTCGCGAGCGTCGTCGGGGTCGGCATCGGCGTGTTCACGTTGCGCCCGCAGTGGATCGACCAGGTCCGCGGCCGCGATTCCGAACGCGCGCGCGTCCGCGACCTGCCGCCCGCCGACGATCCCGTCGCGCGTTACGACGCCGACTTCGCCGCGTGGACCGATCGCGATTTCCAGCTCCTCGCCGATCCCGAAGGCCTGCGCCAGGCCGAATCCTTCCCGTTGTTCGCGTGGCATGCCGCGCAACTCGCCGTCGCGCCGGCCTCCGATGCGTCGGTGGCCCCCGCCGCGACCGCGATCGTGCCGGCGGCCGTGCTGGCCGAACCGACGAATCCGTTGCCGCCGTCGATGCAACGCGCCGATCCCTTGCAGGTCGCGGCCGGCACGCCATTGCCGCCGACCGCGGAAACCGCGATCGCGCGCCTCCCCGCCGCATTGCAGCCCGACCTGCGCCGCCAGGCCCAGGCCTGGTTTGCGTGGACCGCCGCGCATCGCGCTGCCTTCGTGCAACGCGCCGCGCAATGGCACCAGCGTGATCCTTCCGAACGCGCACGCCTGCGCGAGGATTACGCGGCGTGGCAGCGCCTGGACGCGGTGGCCGTCGACGCGATCGTGGCGGCCGCAGCGCACTTCCATGCACTGTCGCCGATGGACCAGTCGCGCCTGCAGGCGCAATTCGAATTGCAGGATGCGATCGCGCAACGCGGCTGGCTGCTTGGCCCCGCGATCGGCGCCGACTATCCGCGCCTGCAACCGTTGCTGGCGCAATTGCCCGAAGCGCAGCACGCGCCGATGCTGCGCGCGCTGCGACGCATGACCGCGGGCGAACGCGCGGACCTGGCGGTGCTCGCGCAACGCGTTCCCCCGCAGGGGCGCGAAGACCTGGTGCGGACGCTGCTATCCACGTCCGACGACAACCGCGCGGCGTGGCTGCACGCGCGGCTCGATCAATAGATCAGCTGGCGTCCCGCAACACGCGGCGGCGCGTGCGCACGCCTTCGTCGCCGAAGCGCTGCAGGCCGTCAGCGCGCAGGCGCGGCGCATGTTCGCGCTGGTAGGTTTCCAGCGCACCGAGGTCGGCGACCTGGTAACGCACGCACAAGCCCTGGCGACCCGCGGTGGGGAGCGGATCCACCACCTCGTGCACCTGCGCCGACACGAACCCGGGCAGCGCCAGCATTTCGGTGATGTGCTCTTCCAGCCACGCGCGATACGCGGCGGCGATCGCCACGTCGAATTCCAGGTTGACTTCGTACACGACCATGTTCACATCCAGACCAGGCCCGCCAACATCGTGAAGGCGGCACCGAAAGACAACAGAATGAAGTAGCAAAAACCGAGCAGGCAGTATTTCAGCACGGTCATGGCCCAGCCTTGACCATAGACACGCTTCTGCATGAGCAGCAGGTACACCGGCATCCAGACCCACAACAGGACCTGGAGGAACTTGAAGACTCCGTGCAGGGCCGGCGCGAGCGCATCTTCCAGCGCCATCAGCAGGAATACCAGCAGGAGCGACAGGCACAGGAAGGCGTGGCTGTGCAGCGCCACGATCAGGTGCTCCATGTAGAGCCGCCGCCTGAATGCGTACACGATCTTCAGCATCAGCGCGAAGATCGGCATCAGCACGAACAGCGTGGACGGCACCACGCTGAGGACCGCGTCCTTCAGCAGGTTGGGGTCGCGCTGCATGCGATGGACGTTTTCCTTCGCGTGCCCGGCCATCTCGTTGAGCTTGCGGTTGGCGAAGTCCGGGAACCAGGGGACCTTGATGGGGTTGGTCCTGGCGTCCCACGGCTTGCCGTTGAAGGACAAATCCTCATCGTTGTCCTGCTCGGGCGCCTTGTTCCTGGCGGCATCGCCCGGCTTGACGGCCTTGAGTTCCGCGATGCGGCGGTCGGCCTTGGCGCGGATGGCGGTGGCGGCGGCATCCAGGCCCACGGATACGCCCGGCACGTCGCCGGTGTCGCGATGGGCTTTCTGCAGCTCGGCCAGCGTGGCGTCGCGGTTGCGGACGACCTCCTGCACCGTCTTCGCCGAGGCGATGGCGTCGTTGTTGCCGTCGCCGTCCATCTTCACGCCGCTGAAGTCGAGCGTGAACTGCGCGACGAAGAACGTGACGATGCTGAGGAACACGAACAGCCGCACCGGGCTGACATAGCGGACGCGGCGGCCTTCGAAATACTCGTGGCTCAGGTACCCGGGCTTGGAGAACAGCGGCCACAGCGTGCGGAAGACGCGCGCGTCGATGTTGAGCACGCTGTCCAGGAAGTCCCCGATGATGCTGCTGAAATGGCGCACCAGGCCCTTCACCGGCTGGCCGCACCGGTAGCAGTGCTCGCCCAGCAACGGGGTGCCGCAGTTCTGGCACGCGGCCTGCTGCGGTTCCGGTCGCATGCCTTCGTCGGGCGTGGCGGTGATGGTGGTGTCGCTCATTGGGTCCCCTTGCTGGCCGGTAAGATAGCGACGCAGCGCGACCCGGCGCCACCTCGATCGCGCCTGCCCCTTCCGGATCAAGCTCTTCCGCATGGCTTCCCCACCCCCGCCGCCGCGCTTTGCGCGTGAACTGCGCACCAGCGCGACGCTTGCCGCGCCGCTGGTGCTCGGGCACCTGTCGACCGGCCTGATCGGGTTCGTGGACAGCGTGATCGCGGGCCACCACGGGACCGACACGCTGGCGGCGGTGGCCGTGGGCACCGCGTTGTTCTGGCTGCCGATGATGGTGCCGATGGGCACGCTGATGGCGTTGCCGCCCTCCGTGTCGCAGCTGGACGGCGCCGGACGCCGCGACGAGATCGCCCCGCTGTTCCGCCAGGCGTTGTGGCTGGCGGCGGCGCTGGGCCTCGTATTGGCGCTGTTCCTCACGGTCGTGACCCATGCGCTCGCGCCGATGGGCATCGCCCCGGACATCCGCCCCGGGGCCATCGCCTTCCTGCACGGCATCCGCTGGGGCGTGCCCGCGCTGACGCTGTACCTGTGCATGCGCTACCTCAGCGACGGCCTGCACTGGACGCTGCCGACGATGGTGCTCGGCTTCGGCGGCCTCGTCGTGCTCGTGCCGCTGGGCTACGCGCTGACCTGGGGCGTGGGCGGATTGCCGGAACTCGGCGCGGGCGGGCTCGGCATCGCCTCGGCCGTGATGATGTGGTGCCAGGCAATCGCGTTCGCGCTGTACCTGCTGCGTTCGAAGCGTTTCGCACCGCTGCACCTGTTCGCGCAATTCGATCCGCCGCGATGGGACACGCTGCGCACGCTGTTGCGCACGGGCCTGCCGATCGGCGTGACGGTGCTGATGGAAGGCGGCTTGTTCATCGCGACCGCGTTGCTCATCGGTCGCCTCGGCGGCGTGCCGGTGGCCGCGCACCAGATCGCGATCAACGTGGCGAGCCTGTGTTTCATGATCCCGTTCGGCCTGGCCGAAGCCACCACCGTGCGCGTCGGGCATGCAATGGGCCGCGGCGATCGCGAGGGCGTGCGGCGCGCGGCGTTCGCGGGGTATGCGCTGATGTTCGCGACGCAGGCGCTGTCGGGCGTGTTGCTGCTGTCGGGCAACCACGCGCTCGCGGGGCTCTACACGCGCGACACGGCGGTGGCGATGCTCGCGGCCAACCTGTTGTTGTATGCAGCGGCGTTCCAGTTCCCCGACGGCGTGCAGGTGTTGTCGGCCGGCGCGCTGCGCGGCCTGCGCGACACGCAGCGCCCGATGCTGCTCGCCGCGTTCGCGTACTGGGGCGTCGGCATGCCGCTGGGCGCCGGGCTCGGGCTGGGCCTGGGCTGGGGACCGCAGGGCATGTGGATCGGCCTGATCGTGGGCCTGTCCGTCGCGGCCCTCCTCCTGTCGGCCCGCTTCTTGCGCAGTTCGCGCCGCATCCCCATGGAAGCAGGGACGCCATCCCCCGTCGCCATGACCGACGGCGCATGAATCGCACACACGCCACCCGTTAGGCTGGCGGTCCAACGTTGTCCCACGGGCGCACGCGCCCGCCCCGGAGCCTTGCCATGAACGAAGTGCGTCGCCGCGGTCCCATCGCCAGCCTGTTCGTGTGGCTGTGGGATGCGATGAACTTCACCCGCCGCCTCGTCTTCAACATCGTCTTCTTCAGCCTGGCGTTCCTGCTGATCGTGTTGTTGTTCTCCGGCGGCGGGCTGCGCCCGCTCGAGTCGCGCACCACGCTCGTCATCGCGCCGGAAGGCCGCCTGGTCGAGCAGTTCAGCAGCGACACCGCCAGCCGCGCGCTCGCGCATGCGCTGGGCGACGACCGCGACGAGGAAATCCAGCTGCGCGACCTGCTGCGCGCGCTCGATGCGGCCCGCACCGACAAGCGCATCGAACGCGTGTTCCTGCGCGTGGATCGCCTGCAGCCGTCCGGCTATGCGTCGATGCGCGAAGTCGCCGCGGCGCTCGCGCGCCTGCGCGCGTCGGGCAAGCCCGTCGTCGCGTTCGGCGAGAGCTTCGTGCAGGAGCAGTATTTGCTCGCCGCGCAGGCCGACGAGGTGTACCTGGATCCGATGGGCGGCCTGGTGCTCGAAGGCCTCGATCGCTATCGCCAGTACTACCGCGAAGGCCTGCAGGAAAAACTCGGCGTCGACGTGCACCTGTTCAAGGTCGGCGAATTCAAGTCGGCGGCCGAACCCTACGTGCTCGATGCCGCCTCGCCGCAGGCGAAGGAAGCCGACCTGTTCTGGATGAACGACGTGTGGCAGCGGTATCTGTCCGACGTCGCCAAGGCGCGCAAGCTGTCGCCGAAGGACCTCGCCGCCGGCATCGACACGATGCCCGAAGGCATCGCCGCCGCGCGCGGCGACCTGGCGCGCTACGCGTTGCAGCAGAAGCTCGTCGACGGGTTGAAGACGCAGGAAGACGTCGACGACCTGCTGATCCAACGCGGCGTCGCCGACGCGGATGCCGAAGGCGGATTCCGCCAGGTGTCGCTCGACACGTACCTGCGCCACATCGATCCGGGCCTGCCGTCCACCGATCCGCGTCCGCAGGTGGCCGTGGTCGTGGCCGCGGGCGAAATCAGCGGCGGCGAACAACCGCCGGGCAGCATCGGTGGCGTGTCCACCGCGGCGTTGCTACGCGAAGCGCGCGACGACGAGAACGTCAAGGCGCTCGTGCTGCGCGTGGATTCGCCCGGCGGCGAAGTGTTCGCGTCCGAGCAGATCCGTCGCGAAATCGTCGCGCTCAAGGAAGCCGGCAAGCCCGTCGTCGTCTCGATGGGCGACCTGGCCGCGTCGGGCGGCTACTGGATCTCGATGAACGCCGATCGCATCTACGCCGATCCCTCGACGATCACCGGCTCCATCGGCATCTTCGGCCTCATCCCCACGCTGCCGCGCGCGCTCGACAAGATCGGCGTGCATACCGATGGCGTCGGCACCACGCGTTTCGCGGGCGCCTTCGACATCACGCGTCCGCTGGACCCGGCCGTCGGCGACGTCATCCAGTCGGTCATCGACAAGGGCTATCGCGATTTCACCGGCCGCGTCGCGCAGGCGCGCAAGCAGAGCGTCGAGGAGATCGACGCCATCGCGCGCGGTCGCGTGTGGACCGGCGCGCAGGCGAAGGAACGCGGGCTCGTCGATGATTTCGGTGGCTTGCAGACCGCGATCGACGATGCCGCCAAGCGCGCGAAGCTCGGCAAGCCCGATGCGTACCGCGTGCGCTACATCGAACGCGAAGTCACGCCGTTCGAGCGCTTCTTCGCCAGCATGGTCGAAAGCCGCGCCGGTGCGGCGTGGTTGCGCGAGTCTTCGTTCGCGCAGGGCGTGGCGCGCACGATGGTCGCGCGCAGCCTGCCGAACGTGGATGCGGACCTGAAACTGCTGGACGCCGCGATGCAGCGTCGCCCCGGCGCGCCGGTGAAGGCGCTGGCGTACTGCTTCTGCCGCCTCTGAGCCGGCAACGCTGATCGCAACGCGACGACGCTTACTGCGTCGTCGCCGCCGCCGGATCCTCGCCCGCCATCTGCGCGTCGATCGAGGCCTGCTGTTGCTTCGCCGCTTCCAGCGTCACGGCTTCGGCCGACTTCGCCTTGTTGATCGGCGCCTGGATCGAATCGCGCAACGCGTGCGGGTTGCCGTAGGGACGTTCGGCCTGCGCGGTGGGTTCCGGCGGGCGGTCCTTGTCCGGCGGCGCGGGCTTGGAGCACGCGGTGCAGGCCAGTACCAGGCAAAGCGCGGCGAACATCGGGACAGCAGGTCGCTTCATTGCAGGCATCCGGTGGGCGGGCGCGGCTATGCTACGCCGGACTCGGAATCGCGGGGCAACACGCATGGATCCCAAGCGCTGGCGGCTGGACGGACAGCTGGCCCTGGTGACGGGCGGCAGCGCGGGCATCGGCCGCGCCATCGCGCGCGAACTGCTCGGCTTCGGCGCCGACGTGCTGCTCGCCGCGCGCGACGCCACCGCGCTGGAATCGGCCCGCATGGAACTGGCCGAGGATTTCCCGGAACGCGACGTGCAAGGCTTCGTCGCCGACGTGGCCGAGGACGAGCAACGCCGCGAATTGCTCGACTGGGTCGAAGACTTCGGCGAAGGCCTGCACATCCTGGTCAACAACGCCGGCGGCAACCTCACGCGCGCGGCAGTGGAATACACCGAAGAGGAATGGCGGCAGATCTTCGAGATCAACCTGTTCTCCGCCTTCGAACTCTCGCGCTACGCGCACCCGCTGCTGACGAAGCACGCCGCGTCCGCCATCGTGAATGTCGGCAGCGTATCGGGCAGCACGCACGTGCGCAGCGGCGCGCCCTACGGCATGGCCAAGGCGGCGATGCACCAGATGACGCGCAACCTCGCGGTGGAATGGGCCGAGGACGGCGTGCGCGTCAACGCGGTCGCGCCCTGGTACATCCGCACGCGCCGCACGCAAACCAAGCTCTCCGATCCGGATTACCTGGACGAAGTGCTGCTGCGCACGCCCATCGGGCGCATCGGCGAACCGGAGGAAGTCGCGGGCGCGGTCGCGTTCCTGTGCCTGCCCGCGTCGAGTTACGTCACCGGCGAATGCATCGCGGTGGACGGGGGTTTCCTGCGCTACGGCTTCTGAGCCGCGGCCCGACCTGACGAACGGTCGCGCGGTTTCACCCGCCGCTGCCGGTGCGCGTCGCACGATCGCCGGGCCCCCGCGCGGAGTGACGCCATGCTGCGGTTGTCCGATCGGTTTCCCCGCATCGCGAACCTCCTCCAGGCCGCGGCGCTCGCGTGCCTGGTGACGATGCTCGCCGGTTGTCCCGGCAGTGGCAGCGCGACCAGCAGCGGGCTGATGGTGAGCGTGGGTAACCAGCCCCCGGTGTTCACCTCCGCGGCCGCGGTCGCCGTGCTCGAAGACTCGGCGGGCACGATCTACACCGCGACCGCGAGCGACATGGACGGCAACCCGGTGACGTTCTCGAAGGTGGGCGGCGCGGACGCGGCGTTGTTCAACCTGACGGCCGCAGGCGCGCTGTCGTTCATCACGCCGCCCAATTTCGAAGCGCCCACCGACAGCGATGGCAACAATGTGTACGTCGTGACGATCGGCGCGAGCGATGGGATCTCGACGACCACGCTCACCGTGTCGATCAGCGTCACCGATCGCGAGAGCGTGGCCTTCCGCGTGCGCCGCGTGGTGACGGGCATGGCCTCGCCGGTGTTGCTCGCGCCGGTGCCCGACAACTCGGGCCGCGTGTTCGTCGGCGAGCTCGCGGGGCGCATCCGCATCCTGCAGCCGTCCAACGGCACGTTCGATGCGGTGGATTTCCTCGACCTGCGCGGGCAGCTCTCCACCAACGGCGAACGCGGCCTGCTGGGCTTCGCGACCGCGCCGGACTTCGCGACGACGGGCGTGTTCTACGTGTTCGTGACCGATCCGGTCGGCACCATCGAAGTGCGGCGCTATCGCACGACCGCGGCGGATCGCGACATCGCGGACCCGACCTCGATGCAACTTGTGCTGCGCCAGCCGCACCCGCGCTCCAACCACAACGGCGGCTGGCTCGGCTTCGGGCCCGACGGGATGCTGTACATCGCAATCGGCGACGGTGGCGGCTCCGGCGATCCCGACAACAACGGGCAGGACCGCAATACCTGGCTCGGCAAGATCCTGCGCGTGGATGTGTCGGTGGACCAGTTCCCGGGCGATCCCACGCGCAACTACGGCATCCCGGCGGGCAATCCGTTCGCGGGCGTGGGCGGCGCGCCGGAAATCTGGGCGTACGGCTTGCGCAATCCGTTCCGCAACAGCTTCGATGCGCAGACCGGGAATCTGTTCATCGGCGACGTCGGCGAAGATGCGATCGAGGAAGTGGACCTGATGCGGCCCACCGATGGCGGCGCGAATTTCGGCTGGTCGTTGCTGGAAGGCACGCAACCGTTCAAGGGCAGCGCGTCCGCCGGGCTCGTGCCACCGGTCGCGCGGTATTCGCACGGCACCGGCACGCGCGAAGGGTCGACGGTGATCGGCGGCGTGGTGTATCGCGGGCCGGTGGATTCATTGCGCGGGCAATACATCTTCGCGGACTTCATCCGGCCGAACGTGTGGTCGGTGCCGGTCGATTCCCTGATCCCCGGCACGACGCTGCCGAGCGACGCATTCACCGTGCGCAACACGGACTTCGCGCCGGACGTGGGCGCCTTCAACAACATCGCCTCGTTCGGCACGGACCAGGCGGGGAACGTGTACTTCGTCGACCTCGACGGCGACATCTTCGTCCTCGAAGCCGCACCGCCCGTGACCTCGCCCTTGCAAAGCGCGCGCGCGTCACGCACGCCACGCACCGCGGCGCAGGCACCGGCGCGCCATTTCTGCGTGGAAGCCTGGAACGGGCGCACCGTGCGCTGGGCGGGACAGACCATGATCCTCGGCGGCGAAGGCTTCGCCTGCGTGCGGAAGCATTACGAAGCAATGCGCGCGCAAGCGCAGCCACGTGACTGAATAGCGGGATGCGCACATGAAAACGCCCGCGATGCGGGCGTTTCCTTTGAACCAACCTGGCCTGCCGCTCAGGGGTTCTGGGGTTCTTCGGGAGTGAGTTTGCGGTTGCCGCCGCCGGAGGCTTCGCCACCCTTGCGGCCGATCGCCGACATGTGTTCACGATCTCGGCTCACCGCTTCGCCGCCCTTCTGCGCGATCTTGCGCTGCGTTTCCGGATCCATGCTCGCGAATCCGCGATTGCTCGTGCGGCTGATGTTGTTGTTGGTGGTGGTGCCGGGAGTCTGGTTCGCCATGCGTCTTCACCTCGGGGGTTGGTGGAGGGAATGGCGACCATAGGGAACCGTCGGTTAGGCAAATGCTTGGACGAGGTCAAGAAAAAGTAACGCGGCGCAATTCATCAAACTTCGCGCAACGCGTTCAGCGACAACTGCTGTCCACGTAATCGGCGAGGCGCTTGTCATATTCGGCCTTGCGTGCGGTCTTCTCCGACGGTGCCGCGTAGGTCATGCGGAAGCGCGCTTCATCCACGCGACGCGACCACGCGGCGCACAGGGCGTCTCCTTCGATCGCGGTGCACGTATCGCGCTTGACTTCGCACGCGGCGCCCGCGCCGAAGGAGGGATTGCCGTCCAGGCCCGTCGTGTTCAGGGGCGCGCAACGCGCTTCAGGTTCGGCGGTGTCGCTGAGGTAGACCTCCGATTCCCACGTCTTGCATTCGAACAGGGGCGGCGGGGGCTTGCGTTCTGCGACGGGGACGGTGGGTTCCGGCAATTGTTCGCTGACGGGGCCGCGCACCAGTTCGAACTGCGCGCCCGGCGGCGGGAGGCTCTTCGGCGGCTCTGCAGCGGCGCGTTTTGGCGGCGGCGCGGCGGTGGGCACCTCGCCGATCTTGCGGATTTCCTGCTTCATGCCCGGGCCGCAGGGCACGTCGTTCTGCATCGTGACCGCGCCCTTGGCGTCGGTGCAGCGATAGATGGTGGTGGCGCGCGCGGTGACGCTGCACAGCGCGAGGCACGAAGCAACGATGAACAGGGGGAGGCGGGGCATGCGCGGAGCCTAGCGCAAGCGCGGTCAGTGCGCGCTGCAGTCCTGCTCGATGCGCGCGTTGAGGCTGCGTTCTTCGACGCGCAGCACATCGCGTTCGCTGGGCATCGCGTTGAAGAAGCGGGTACGGATTTCCTCGCGGCGGTCTCGGATGCGGTCGCACACGTCGGCCTGCGGCAACGCGTAGCAGGTGTCCTGCACGTACGTGCCGGCGCCGTAGGCCGCGGGCGAGATGTACGGGCCGGACACGGAATGCGATCCGCCGGAGATCGACATGTTGCCGTTGCTCAACGCGAACCCCGCACCGGAATGGTGGCCGGGAATCGCATAGACGGGATAGCCGAGCGTCCACAGCGGCACCCAGCGCGGATTGCCCTCGTCGGTTTCGCTGGTGTAACGCACGTTGTCCGGCGTGATGCATTCGTACAACGGGCGCGGCTGGTAGATGACGGTGGTGCGTTCGCGGGGCGCGGGCGCTTCCACGGGTGCGGGGCGCGCTTGCGGTGCGCGCGGTGCGGCGTCGACCGGGCGGGCCATCGTGCGTGTTTCCTGTTTCTCGCCCGCCGCGCATGGCGAATCGCGCAGGGTGACGTGGCCCTTGGCGTCGATGCAGCGGTAGATCGTCACGTCGGCGGCGAAGGCGCGCACGGGGACGGCGCTCGCAAGGCCTGCGAGGACCAGGGCGGCGACGAGGCGGGGGGTCGACTGCATGCGCGCATCTTGCGCCTGCCGATGGCCGTGCAACAGGGGGTGGCGCGTGGCTCAGCCGGCGCGCAGTTCGTCGCCGGTCAGGGCGTCACGGATGGCGGTGGGCGCGCGCAGGCCGCCGGTGTCGCCTTCCAGCAAGCCGTCCACCAGGGCCAGGACCTGCGCGGACAACGCGTCGAGGGAGAACGCGGGCGGTTCGCCGGCGAGGTTGGCGCTGGTCGAGACGAGCGGTCCGCCGAAGGCCTCGCACAACGCGATGACGCCGGGATGGTCGGTCACGCGCACCGCGACACTCGCATGCACGCCCGTGATCCACGCCGGCACGCGCGCGGTGGCCGGCACGGTCCAGGTGCGCGGGCCGGGCCATTGCGCGCGCACGGCCTCGGCGCGATCGCGTGGCAACGCGTCCCAGTCGAGCAGGCCGTCGAATTGCGCGAGCGACGCGGCGATGAGGATCACGCCCTTGTCCACCGGGCGACGCTTGATCGCGAGCAATCGCGTCACCGCGGCTTCGTCGAACGGATCGCAACCCAGGCCCCACACCGCTTCGGTGGGATAGGCGACGACGCCGCCGTCGCGCAACAACGCGGCGGCGGCGGATGGCGTGAGGCGCGATGCCATCGCGCTCAGACCGGGTTGGCGGCGGCCTGCTTCGCGACCGCTTTCTTCGCGACCTTCTTGGTCGCCTTCTTCGCCGACTTCTTCGCGATCTTCTTCGTGGCTTTCTTGGCGGCCTTCTTCGCAGGCGCCTTCTTCGCCGCCGGCGCCTTCGCGACCGCGGCCTTCTTCGCCGGCGCCTTCTTGGCGACCTTCTTCCCGAAACGCCCGCGCATCGGCTTGCCGGTTTCTTCCATCAGCTTGATCACTTCGTCGAGCGTCAACGAGCTCGGCTCGCGATCCTTCGGGATGCGCCCGTTGAGGCGGCCGTCGCTGATGTACGGACCGTAGCGCCCGTTGAGCACCTGGATGTCGCTGCCGTCGAAGGCCTTGATGACGCGGTTGCGCGCGATCTCTTCCTTCTCTTCGATCAGGAACACCGCGCGCGCCAGGTCGATCGTGTACGGATCGTCTTCCTTCTTGAGCGAGGCATACACCGCGCCGCGCTTGGCGAACGCGCCGAAGCGGCCGATGCCGACGCTCACCTCTTCTTCCTTGTCCTGCCCGAGCTTGCGCGGCAGCTTGAACAGCTCCAGCGAATCCTCGAGCGAGATCGTGTGCATGCTCTGGCCGGGACGGAGCGACGCGAACGTCGGCTTGTCTTCGTCGTCCGCCGTGCCGATCTGCGCGTACGGCCCGTAACGGCCGAGGCGCACGCTGACCGGCTTGCCGGATTTCGGATCGGTGCCGAGTTCGCGGGCGCCGGTGGCCTCGGAGCGATCGACGCTCTCGGTCTTGTCGTCCACCAGTTCCTTGAACGGGCCCCAGAACTTCTCCATCAGCGGCACCCAGTTTTCCTCGCCGCGCGACACCGCATCCAGCTCGTCTTCGAGCTTGGCGGTGAAGTCGTAATCGACGTAGCGGGTGAAGTGGCTGCTGAGGAAGTTGGACACCGCGCGGCCGACGTCGCTCGGACGGAAGCTGCGGCTTTCCATCTCGACGTACTTGCGGAACAGCAGCGTCTGGATGATCGAGGCGTACGTGGACGGACGGCCGATGCCGTATTCCTCGAGCGCCTTCACCAGCGCGGCTTCGGTGAAGCGCGGCGGCGGCTGGGTGAAATGCTGGTCGGCGTGAACGCGATCGAGCGGCACGCGCTCGCCGGGCTTCATCGCCGGCAGCTTGCGGCCTTCGTCTTCGTCGTCGCTGGTCTTGGTGTCCTTGCCTTCCTCGTACACGGCGAGGAAGCCCGGATCGATCACGGTCGTGCCGCTGGCGCGGAAGCTGTGTTCGCTGCCGGCGGCCAGGTCGACGCTGACGGTGTTGAGGATCGCCGGCACCATCTGCGAGGCGACGGTGCGCTTCCACACCAGTTCGTACAGGCGGCGCTCGTCGTCGGTGAGGTAGCGCGACACCTGCGAGGGCGTGCGCAGCGCGGAGGTGGGACGCACGGCTTCGTGCGCTTCCTGCGCGTTCTTCGACTTGGTCTGGTAGAAATTGGGCTTGTCCGGCAACGCACGCGTGCCGAAGTCGCGCGCGATCACGTCGCGCAGTTCGCCCAGCGCGTCCACCGACAGGTGCACCGAGTCGGTACGCATGTAGCTGATGAGGCCGACGGTGCCTTCGTCGCCGATGGCCACGCCTTCATAGAGCTTCTGCGCGACCTGCATCGTGCGCTTGGTGGTGAACCCGAGCTTGCGCGCGGCTTCCTGCTGCAGCGTGGAGGTGGTGAACGGCGGCGCGGGACGGCGCTTGCGCTCCTTGCTCGCCACGTCGGTGACATGCAGCGCGCCGCTGGCGGCCTTGAGGATGCGTTCGCGCGCGGCTTCGGCGGTGTCGCCGTCGGTGACGGTGAACTGTTCGAACTTCTTGCCGTCGAGTTTCGTCAGCTTCGCGGTGAAGGCCTGCGAGGCGTGCGCGAGCTCGGCTTCGATGCTCCAGTACTCGCGCGCGATGAACGCTTCGATCTCTTCCTCGCGCTCCACGATCATGCGCAGCGCCGGCGACTGCACGCGGCCCGCGGACAGGCCGCGCTGCACCTTGCGCCACAACACGGGCGAGAGGTTGAAGCCGACGAGGTAATCCAGCGCGCGGCGCGCCTGCTGCGCATCGACCAGGTCCGTGGCGATCTGGCGCGGCTGCGTCATCGCTTCCTTGATGGCGCGCGGCGTGATCTCGGTGAAGACCACGCGCTGCAGCGTCTTGTCCTTCAGCAGGCCGCGTTCGCGCAGGATCTCCGCGATGTGCCAGCTGATGGCCTCGCCCTCGCGATCCGGGTCGGTCGCGAGGAACAGCGCGTCGGCGCCCTTGGCGGCCTTGGCGATCGCATCGACGTGCTTTTCGTTCTTCTCGATGAGGTCGTAGCGCATGGCGAACCCGTTCTCGGGATCGACCGCGCCTTCCTTCGGGACCAGGTCGCGCACGTGGCCATAGGAGGCCAGGACGGTGAAGTCCTTGCCGAGGTACTTGTTGATCGTCTTGGCCTTGGCGGGCGACTCGACGATGAGGAGATTCTTGGCCATGGAGCCTGCGCGGTGGGGGGACCTGATGCTGGAAGGACCAACGTCGAAGGCCGGCAGAGAAGGCAACGCCCGGGGCCGGGGGGCCACGGGCGTTGGTATGGATTCCTTTTTTTAGTGGTGTCACGCCGCTGGCGGCGCTGTCAACCCTCGCCTGCCCCCGCCGGGACCGAATCCCGACGGGTCCGGCACCCGCCGGGTGCGCTGGCGCACGTATTCAGGGTTCAGTGCACGGGCTCGGGCTCGTCCAGGAACATCTGCGTTTCCATCCACGCATAGGCCGCTTCGGACCCCGGCTGGTTGAACAGGACCATCAGGACCACCCATTTCAGGTCGTCCATCTCCAGCTCGTCCTGGTCCAGGGCGATCGCGCGGTCCAGCACCAGCTCGCGCTGGTCGGCGTCCAGGACGCCGTGCTGTTCGAGGAACAACAGGAACCCGCGGCTCTCGACATCGAGCTTCTCGAGTTCGGGGCCATGGAAGACGCGGGTCGGGCCGTTGGTGCGCGGCGCCGTGGTCTGCGGCCGTTGTTCGGCCAGGGCGTCGAGCCAGTCGAAGGCTTTGGTGATCTCGGCCGGGCTGAAGCCGGCGTCGGTGAGTTCGGAGAACAGCGGGGTGTTCTGGAGAGTGTCGCGGTCGCCGACCGGTGGGACGGTGTCGTTGGTGAAGTAGTGCTCGAACAGGTAAAGCAGGACGTCCAGGATGCTCTCTTTCATTTCCCTCGGCCTGCGCCACGACGGGCGCTGTGGAGGTTCAGGATGACTTGCGGGTAACGCGGCCGTGCTGGGAAACCACACGCCCTCCAAGCTCCATGGACAGCAGGATGGAGGCAACTTTCGCAGCCGTCAATCCAGTTCGCATGACAAGGGTTTCCATAGGGGTTGGGTCATGGCCGATCGCATCCCACAAGCGCTGGGTATCGACATCCATGTCGGGCAAGGAATGTTGCAACGCGATGCGTGACGAAGTGGGGACGTCCAGGCGCGCGCGCAAGTCGTCGGCGAAGGCGGTCGCGACCGGGGCCAGTGCGTCCAGGACTTCCTGCGGGGTTTCCACCAGCGTGACGCCTTCGCGCAGCAGGCGATGGCAGCCGCGGGCCATGGGGTTGCGGATCGAGCCGGGGGTGGCGAACACCTCGCGGCCGGCGTCGGCGGCCAGGCGCGCGGTGATGAGCGCGCCGGAACGGTAGGCCGCTTCGATCACCAGCGTACCGAGGGACAGCCCGGCGACGATGCGGTTGCGATGCGGAAAGGTGAACGTTTGCCCTTGCGTGCCCGGGGGGTATTCGCTGACCACCACGCCTTCCTGCGAGATGCGTTCCATCAGCCGGCGGTTGCCCGGCGGGAAGGCGATGTCGATGCCGGTGCCCAGCACCGCGACGGTGGGGCCCTTCGCATCCAGCGCGCCGATGTGCGCGGCCGAATCGATGCCCGCCGCCATCCCGCTGGTGACGCACAGCCCGCCCTGCACGAACGACGCCGCGAACTCGCGCGCGTTGTCGCGCCCGTCGGGCGTGGGCAGGCGCGTGCCGACGATGGCGATGCCCGGATGCCACAACGTGCTGGCGTCCCCGTCGACGAACAGCCACTGCGGCGGCGACGGGCTGCGCTTGAGCAGCGGTGGGTAGTCGGGATGGTGGATTCCCAGCAGCGCATGGCCGTCGCGTGCGAGCCACGCGTGCGTGCGGTGCCGGATTTTTTCGGATGCCCCGTCGAGGGCCAGGGCGAGCAGCGCGTCGTCGGCGTTCATCGCAGCAGCGTGCGCCGCAAACGACGACGGCGCCCTCGGGCGCCGTCGCGTTGTGCTGTCGGGAGAACCCTACACGATCAGTAGGGCGCGTCCGGATGCTTCAGTTCGTACCCGACGCGCGAGGGCTTGATGCTTTCCATCACCAGGCCGTAGCTGACCTTGTCGAAGGTGCGGAACACCATGACGTGGCCGGCGTATTCGTCGGGCAGGCGGATCTTGTCGGCCTTCGAGAACAGGTCGTCGTCGCGGTTCATGCCGAACTTCACGCGATCGGTGACTTCGCTGCCGACGCGCCAGATCGAGAACACCGTGCCGTTGTCGACGCCGTCGCGCGCGCCGACCGACAGGGCCACCACGTCGTGCGGGCCGCTGTAGTGCAACGCGTCCGCCACGGCGAGGATGCGCGCGCGGCCATACTCGAACTGTTGCTTCGGCGCGTGCGGGAAGAACTGCAGGTCGTAGGGCTGCATCTGCACCGGCACCAGGCGATCGCCGGTGCGCACTTCGCGGCCTTCCACGTCCAGCACGAGCGTGGTGGCTTCGATGCCACCCACTTCGCCGCGCGTGACCGTGCCGACGTTCTGCTGCATCAGCTCGTAGCCCAGCACTTCGCTGCCGTTGTCGCCGACGACGGCCGCGGTCCAGAAGTTGACCGAGTCCACCGTCTGGCGGCCGCTGAAGTCGAGGTCTTCATTGAAGAAGATGTCGCAGCAGGCCTGGCGGTCCAGGCGCGTGTACTTGGTGGTCGGGCGCACCACGGCGTAGCGCTGGCCGGGCTGCGCGCCCTCCAGGCCCTTCACGTAGGCGACCTGGCCCTGCGTGCCGCGCAGGCGATCGTCTTCCAGGCCGACCACGTACGGCAGCTGGTCGAACTGGTCGACCACCGAGAGGTTCTTCAGGAACGGCTCGACTTCCGACAGCGGGACGCCGGTGACCGGGGCCTCCGTGCGCGGACCCTGCTGGACCGCGACGCGGTCGAGGTAGGCCAGCGAGATCACGTCGCCTGGATAGATCAGGTGCGGGTTCTGGATCTGCGGGTTGGCCTGCCAGATTTCCGGCCACAGCCACGGGCGCTTGAGGAAGCGGCCCGAGATGTCCCACAGCGTGTCACCCTTCTTGACGACGTAGGTGTCCGGATGGTCGCCGCGCATTTCCACGGCGGCCGCGTATGTGGCAACGGTCAGGCAGGCGACCGCACAAACCGTACTAAGCCGTTTAAGCATGGCGGCCATGTATCCGCTCCCCTTGAGTTTTTCCCCTAAAAGCCGGGGCACTATAGCCCACAAGATGCGGGCCTTTGCAAGCGCACGGCGTTACAATCGCGACCGTCGAACGCCCCCTTTGTTGCGCCTGTGACCGGCGCCCCCATTTCGTGTCGCCCTCGAACATCCCCGCCATGGCCCTGCTCCCCATCCTCGAATTCCCCGACCCGCGCCTGCGCACCAAGGCCGCCACGCTCGAACCCGCGCAACTGGCCGATCCCGCGTTCCAGCGCCTGGTCGACGACATGTTCGAGACCATGTACGAGGCACCGGGCATCGGGCTGGCCGCCAGCCAGGTCGACGTGCACCAGCGCTTCATGGTCATAGACGTGTCGGAGGAAAAGAACCGGCCGCTGGTGTTCGTGAACCCGGAGATCCTCGAGCGCGCCGGCGAGCAGGTGTACCAGGAAGGCTGCCTGTCCGTCCCGAACATCTTCGCGGACGTCACGCGGGCCAACGAGATCACGGTGCGCGCACTGGACCGCCACGGCAAGTCCTTCGAGATGCACGTCGACGGCCTGCTCGCGGTGTGCATCCAGCACGAGATGGACCACCTCGAAGGCAAGCTGTTCGTCGATTACCTCTCGCCGCTCAAGCGCGAGATGGTGCGCAAGAAGCTCGCGAAGGCGAAGCGCCAGGCCGCGGCCTGACGCCCGGCCCGATGTCGCTCCGCATCGTCTTCGCCGGCACGCCGGAATTCGCCGTGCCGTCGTTGCGCGCCGCCGCGCAGCGCAATGAAGTCGTCGCCGTCTACACGCAGCCCGATCGCCCCGCCGGGCGCGGCCGCGCGCTGACGCCCTCGCCCGTCAAGCTCGAAGCGCTCAAGCGCGGCCTGCCGGTGCTGCAACCGGAAACCTTGAAGACGCAGATCTCGCGCGATGCCTTGCGCGCGCTGCAACCGGACCTGCTCGTCGTCGTCGCCTACGGCCTGCTGCTCCCGCAATCGATCCTCGACATCCCGCGCCTGGGCTGCTGGAACGTGCACGCGTCGCTGCTGCCGCGCTGGCGCGGCGCCGCGCCGATCCAGCGCGCGATCGAAGCCGGCGACACCGAAACCGGCGCGTGCCTGATGCAGATGGAAAAGGGCCTGGACACCGGCCCGGTGCTACTCGAACAACGCATGGCCATCGGCGCGGACGAAACCGCCGGCCAGCTGCACGATCGCCTGGCCGCGCTCGGGGCGCAGACGCTCGCGGACGGACTGGGTCTGCTGCGCGCCGGCATGCGCCCGGTCGCGCGCCCGCAGCCTGCCGAAGGAGCGACGTACGCGCGCAAGCTCGAAAAGGCCGAAGCGCTGCTCGACTGGGCGCAGCCCGCGATCGCCCTCGCCCGCAAGGTGCGCGCGTTCGATCCGTGGCCGATCGCCGAAGGCGACATCGCCGGCGAACGCGTGCGCATCCATGGTGCGATCGCGATCGGCCGCGACGTCGACGCCGCGCCGGGCACCATCGTGCGCACCGGCCGCGAAGGCATCGACATCGCCTGCGGCACCGGCGCGTTGCGCGTGCGCGTGCTGCAGCGCGCGGGCGGCAAGGCCATCACCGCCGCCGATTACCTCAACGCCCGCCGCGACCTGCAAACCGCATGAACGCCGCACCCGGCGTCGCGTTGCGCGTCCTGGTCGCACGTTCGCTCGACGAAGTGCTGCACCACGGGCGTTCGCTGAAGGCCGAACTCGGGCAGGTGCTGCCCGGCATTCCCGATTCGCGCGACCGCGCGCTGCTCGAAGCGATCGCGTTCACCGCGTTGCGCCAGCGCGCGCGGTTCGAAGCCGCGCTCGATGCGTGGACGCCGCGCCCGCTCGGGCGACGCGATGCACCCTTGCGCGCGCTGCTCTATGCAGGCTTCGCGCAGATCGACATGCAATTGCCGCCGCATGCGGCCGTCGATGCCACGGTGGAAGCCGCGCGCGTGCTCGGCCGTGCGCACCAGGCCGGCATGGTGAACGCGTTGCTGCGGCGCGCCGTGCGCGATGGTTTCCCGCCGGTCGCCGCCGACGCCGCGTGGCCGAAGTGGTTGCGCGAACGCGTGCGCCACGACTGGGCCGACGAGGCCGAGCGCATCTTCGCCGCAGGCAGCACGCCGGCGCCGATGTGGTTGCGCGTCAATCGCGCACGCACCTCGCGCGATGCGTATCTCGCGTTGCTCACCGCGCAGGGCATCGAAGCCCACGCCGCGCCCGCGCTCGCCGAAGCGATCGTGCTGCCCGTGCCGCTGCCCGTGCACGAGTTGCCCGGCTTCGACGCGGGCGATGTCTCCGTGCAGGACGGCAGCGCGCAGGCCGTGGCCGAAGCGTTGTCGCCCGCCGCCGGCGCGCACGTGCTCGACGCGTGCGCCGCCCCGGGCGGCAAGGCCGCGCATTTGCTGGAACGCGATCCGACGCTGCGCCTGCTCGCGCTCGACATCGATGCCCGGCGCCTGCGCCGCGTCGGCGACACGCTCGCGCGCCTCGGCCTCGCGGGCCGCGCCACGTTGCGCGCGGCCGATGCCGCCACGCCCGATGCGTGGTGGGACGGCGTGCCCTTCGATGCGGTCCTGCTCGATGCACCGTGCTCGGCGACCGGCGTGGTGCGCCGCCAGCCCGATGTCCTCCTCCATCGCCGCGAGTCCGACCTCGACGCCCTGTGCGCCACGCAGGCCGGGTTGTTCGATGCGTGCTGGACGATGCTCGCCCCCGGCGGCGTGCTGCTCTATGCCACGTGTTCGATCCTGCGCGCGGAGAACGCCGTGCAGGTCGAGGCCTTCCTCGCCCGCACGCCGGGCGCGCAGGTGGATGCGTTGCCCGACGCCTTCGGTCGCCTCGATGGCCCCGGCCGCCAGCGCTTCCCCGGCGACGACGGCATGGACGGCTTTTTCTACGCAAGGTTGCGCAAGGCCTGACGCTCGACCGCACCGGCTTCCGGTAAGGTGCGTGCCGCATGGATGACGCCCGCCAACGCCGCGAACTCTTCTGGTTCCTCGCGATCGCCTTCGTGGTGCTGGCCGCGGGCATCGGCCTGCGCGCGCCGTGGCCCGCGGACGAACCGCGCTTCGCGCTCGTCGCCAAGCAGATGTGGGACTCGGGCCAGTGGTTGTTCCCGCATCGCGGCCACGAGTTGTACGCGGACAAGCCGCCCCTGTTCTTCTGGCTGATCGGCGCCTGCTACGCGGTGGTGCGCAACTGGAACATCGCCTTCCTGCTGCCCTCGCTCATCGCGGCGATGGCCACGCTGTGGCTCACCTACGACTTGGGCCGGCGCTTGTTCTCGCATCGTGCGGGCCTGTGGGCGGCGATCGGCGTGCTGGCGTGCGCGCAGTTCCTCTACCAGGCCAAGCGCGCGCAGATCGATCCCACGGTGGTGTGCTTCATCACGCTGGGCGTGTACGGGATCGCGCGGCACGTGTTGCGCGGGCCGTCGCACGGCGGGCCGGCGTGGCGCTGGTACTGGATCGGGTGCTTCGCGGCGGGCCTGGGCGTGATCAGCAAGGGCGTCGGCTTCCTCGCGTTGCTGATGTTGGTTCCGTACGCGTGGATGCGCTGGCGCAAGTGGGACGGATTGGCGCAGCTCGGTTCGCACAACGCGTGGCGCTGGAGTGCGGGCGCGCTGGCGTTCCTCGCGGCGATCGCGCTGTGGTTCGCGCCGATGGTGATCACGGCGATGACCAGCGGCGACGCCGAACACCGCGCCTACCTGCACGAGTTGCTGTTCAAGCAGACGGCCACCCGCTATGCGAGCGCGTGGCACCACACGCAGCCGTTCTGGTATTTCCTGCCGATCATCGCGGGCTTCTGGATGCCGTTCGCGCTCGCGCTGCCGTGGGTCGCGCCGCGCTGGCGCGATGCGTGGCGCGCGCGCGATGCCCGCGTGTGGCTGCCGCTGGCGTGGGCAGTGCTGGTACTGGTGTTCTTCAGCGCCAGTCCCGGCAAGCGCGACATGTACATCCTGCCGATGCTGCCGATGGTGGCGCTGGCGGCGGGGCCTTACCTGGCGGACGTCGTCGGCAAACGCGGGTTCCGCGCGTGCCTGGTCGCGCTGGTCGTCGTGCTGGGGCTGGTGTTCCTCGGTGCGGGCCTGTTCGCCGTGCTGCGCGATCCGTCGTTCGAGGTGCGCATCGAAAGCGAGCGCGGGCTCGATCCGGCCAGCGATGCATTGTGGTGGCTGCTCGCCGCCTGCGGTGCGGCGATGCTCGCGGCGATGGCGTGGTGGCGGCGCGATGCGCTGCGCGGGTCTGCGGTCGCGCTGTCGTTGCTGGTGATCGTGTTGTTCAGCGGCACCGCGGTGTTGCTGGATCCGGAGAACTCGTCGCGCGCGGTGATGGAACGCGGCCGTGCCCTCGCCGGCGATGCCACGCTGGGCCTGGTCGGGTGGAAGGAACAGAACCTGCTGCAAGCGGTCGGGCCGACGGAAGACTTCGGGTTCCGCCAGCCGTTCGACGTGCAGTTCGCGGCGGGCTTGACCTGGTTGCGCATGGATCCCGCGCATCGGCGCCTGTTCGTGCTGGATGAAGCGCTCGACAAGTGCGTGGATCGCAGCAAGGCGCAACCCGTCGGCACGGCGAACCGCCGCGCATGGTGGGTGGTGGACGCGAACGCCGTCGCGGGTTGCCGCTGACTACGCAGCGCGCGCCAGCAGGTCGTATTTCAGCTTCGAATACTTCGCGTGCAGCCAGTGGAAGCGCAGGCCGGCGGCACCGTCGACGAAGCCGCCGCGCAGCACGAGGTTCTTGAGCAGGTACGCCGTCGCGGCGAACACGCCGCGCATCGGGCCCGCGCTGCGCCCCTTCGCGCGCTGCTCGCCCGCCCACAACGCTGCGTAACGCTGGAGCTTCAACCAGTATTCCTCCGCGCTGCGCGCGGTGTCGTGTTCCAGCACGATGCGCGAGGTGCGCACGGTGCGGCCGGCGACGTCCAGGTATTCGTGCACGGCGCGCAGGCCGTGGCGCAGCGTCGAACGGAACAGGCGATGCACCGGCTCGCGCGCGAAGCTGCCGCCGCGCAGCGCGTGGCCGAGGAAATGCGTGCGACGCAGCAGCAACCAGACGTCCGCCTGCTCGAGGTCGCCCGCGAACAGCGCGCGCACTTCGCGTTGCGCCGGCGCTTCCAGCCATTCGTCCGCGTCCAGCAGCAACACCCAGGGTTCGCGCGCCATCGCGATCGCCGCGTTCTTCTGCAGCGCGAAGCCCTGCCATTCCATCGATTCCACGCGCGCACCGGCGGCCGCGGCGAGGTGCACGGTGTCGTCGGTCGAACCGGAATCGAGCACGATCACTTCGCTGCACAGCGCGCGCATCGAGGCCACGCAGCGTTCGATGCGGTCGGCTTCGTTCTTCGTGATGACGACGCCGGACAGGGGCAAGGACTCAGGCATGCGCGGGATTATGCCCGCGGCCGCCGCGCTAGACTCCCTGCATGCCAACGACCGCACCCGACCCGCGCCCCGTCCGCGTGCTGCATTTCGTGACCGGCGGGTTCTCCGGCGGCGCCACGCAGGTCGCCATCGCGCTGGTCCAGGCCGGCATGGCGAGCCCCGCGATCGAGCCGCTGCTGGTCCTGCGCCGCAAGCGCCGCACCGATCCGCGCCGCATCGCCGAACTCGAACAGGCCGGCGTGCCCGTGGACGTGGTGCCGGGCTGGTCGCATGCCGCGACGATCTTCGCGCTCGTGCAGGCGTGCCGCGCGTTCCAGCCCGACGTGCTGGTCGCGCACGGCTTCAGCGAACACCTGTGGGGCCGTTACGCGGGCCTGCTGGCGCAGGTGCCGCACCTGGTGCACGTCGAGCACAACACGCGCGAACGCTACACGCGCTGGCGGCTGCGACAGACGCGCTGGCTGGCCGCGCGCACGGATCGCATCGTCGGCTGTTCCGAAGGCGTGCGACGCGTGCTGCTGGAGATGGGCATGCCGGCGGAGAAGACGATCGCGATCCCGAACGGGATCCGGCTGGATCCGTTCGCCGACGCCGAAGCGCAGCCGCTCGCCGGACGCATCCCCGGCATCGTGATGGTCGCGCGCTTCTCCAAGCAGAAGGACCACGCGACGCTGCTGCGCGCCGTGGGATTGCTGCGCGAACGCGGCCTCACGCCGCCGGTCCTGTTCGCGGGCGGTGGCAAGGCGATGCATCGCAAGCCGCTCGAAAACCTCGCCGCCGAGCTCGGCATCGCGTCGCAAGTGTCGTTCCTCGGCGTCGCGCGCAACGTGCCCGAGTTGCTGATGTCGCATCGCATCGCCGCGTTGAGCACGCATTACGAAGGCATGCCGCTCGCGTTGCTGGAAGGCATGGCGGCGGGCTGCGCGGTGGTGGGCAGCGATGTGCCGGGCGTGCGCGAAGTGATCGAGGATGGGCACGACGGGCGGCTGGTCGCCGAATCCGATCCGGTGGCGATGGCCGATGCGTTCGAACAATTGCTGCGCGACGACGTGCTGGCCGCGGGCATGGGTGCGGCGGCGCGACGCGTGGCATTCGAGGACCACGGCCGCGAGCTGATGCACACGCGCTACGAAAACCTCTTCCTGACGCTCGCACGCAACGCCTGAGGCGTCACCAGCGCAACTTGCGGCGCGCCAGCACGTGCGCAAGGCGATCGACGAGGGCGCGTGCTTCGGCTTCCGGCAGGCACGCAACGCGCAATGGCGTCGACGATCCCGCCCCCGCCGTATCCAGCCACACCGACGCCGTGCCCCACGGCCGGTCGAACGGCGAGCGCGACAGCGACAAGGCCTGCAACTTGTCGAGTTCGGCGAAGCGCCAGTGCTTCGACCACCAGCCGCCGCGCACGGCGACGATGCGGTCGTTGATCGCGTAGGCCGAATGCGAGGCGTGCTTGCGCGCCACGAACGCGGCCCACGGGAGCCAGAGCAGCACGAGCAGGCCGATGGGCCCGACGTTCCAGGTCAGGGCCGTCGCGATCGCGATCGGGATGAAGACGCCCGGCAGGAACGCGCGCACCCACGTACTCCAATGCGTGCCATGCCAGTCGAGCTGGCCCCAGCCCGCGTCCGGCGGCAACAGGTGTTCGATCAGGGCATCGCACTTCTCGGGCGTCGCGATGGGCGCGAGTTCGCGGAAGGCGCGCTGGCGTCGCTGGCCGTGTTCGCTGGTGCCCGCGCCGGCGGTGTCCACTTTCAACGTGCGTCGATGCAGCAAGCGATGCAGCAGGCCTTCCTGCATCGTCCACGCCTGCAGGCGGCGGCGCGATGCACTGCTGCGCGTGCGCGCGAGCAGGCCGCGTTCCACCGTGAGGCGCGGGCCGTCTTCGCTCAGGCGGAAGCCGTAGTACTGCAGCAGCGCCGAGCCGATCGACAGCATGCGCAGCAACGCGATGAGCACGACCGCCAGCGACACGAGGGCGAGCGCGTACGTCGGCGCACCGAAGTGATGCGCATCGGCGAAGCCGAACAGGCTGCGCACCCAGGATTCGAAGAGGTTCTCGAGCAGGCGCGGGCTGAACTGCATCGACGCGGCGTACGCGCCGGCGAGCAGCAGCAGGCCGCGGTTGGAGATCAGGCCGTAGCGCAGGACCTCGCGCACATCCATGGCGAGCAGCGTGGTCGGTGCGGGCGCAGTGGCTTCGACGTTCGCGGCTTCCGTCGATTGCGTGGCGCCGCGATGGCGCACCAGGCGTTCCAGCGCGAGCGCATCGTCCAGGCGCAGGACGCGCATGCTCGCTTCGGGCTTGTCGCCGCCGGCCGATTCCAGCCGCACTTCCGCCACGCCGAACACGCGATGCAGCATCGACTGCTCGACGACGACGTTATGGATGCGCGCGAACGGAATCTCGCGCCGCTGGCGATTGAGCCAACCGCTGCGGATCGTCAGGCCGTCGGTGCCGACCTGCCAGCGATACGTCAGGTATTGCAGCGCCGAGGTGAGCGTGAGGATGCCGACGCCGATCAGCGGCCACAGTTCGTCGCGGTCGCCCTTGAAGAAAAACGTGGCGATGAGCGGCAGGATGAACTGCCGCATCTGGTGCAGCAGCACGAACAGCCACGACCACGGATGCAGGCGCCGCGATTCAGAGGGCGTCATCGGTTTCGAGCTGGCGTGCGAGGCGGTCGCGGAGGACTTCAGCGTCGTCGGCGTCCAGGCCCGTCACCGACACGGCGCTCATCTTGCTGCCCGCGGTGTGGATGACGAGCGTGGCGAGCTTCCAGTGGCGTTCGAACGGGCCGTGCCTGAGGTCCAGGTGCTGCACGCGCGAGGCGGGCACGCGGGTTTCGCGATGGAACAGGCGTCCGCTGCGATAGCCGAAGCCGTCCTCGTCCAGCCGCCACGCCCGGGAGCGGAAGCGTTTCGCGCCGAGCCACGCACCGAGGCCCGCGCCGATGACCAGCGCGCCGAGCACGGCGGGAATCATCGGGACGTAGTGCGTCGAGGCCGACACGATTGCGACGGGAACGGCGAGCGCCAATCCCATCGTGGCGTGCGAGAGCATGAAGAGCGAACGTGCGCGCGGCGGCAGCGGGCGCCAGTCGGCGAGGACGGGGTGCGCTGCGGGATCTGCTTCGGGCACGGCGTCGGTCATGGCGGGGCTTGTCGTTTGAGCGCGTCGCGTTGCGCCCGCGCAGGGTAGCAGTCGGGCCAGTACGGATTGCCGAGCGTCGAGCCGGGCGCAGGGATCGAAAAGCGCTTGTAGGTCCACTGGTATTGCGCAGGGTCGCGGCGCGCGACGCGTTCCACCGCGGCGTTGAGGGCCGCGACGCCGTCGGCGGCATCGGGCACCGGTTCGAAGCGCAACGCGAACAGCGGGCCGTCGTCGGATTCGGCGATGCGCTCGCAATATCCCAGCAACACGATCGCGCCGGTGCGCTGCGCGAGGCGCGTCAGCAACGTCATCGTCAATGCGGGAATGCCGAAGAACGGCGCGAACTCCCCATCGCCCGCCTTCGGTTGCTGGTCCGGCAGGATCCCGATCACGCCGCCGCCCTGCAGCAGCTTGAACAACTGGCGGATCGCGGGGCCTTCGGCGCGCACCTGCGTCACGCGATCGGCATCGCCGTGCGCGGCGCGCACGCGGCGCAGGAAGCCTTCGCCGATGCGCGATTCCGGCGGTGCATAGAGGATCGCCAGCGGCGTGCGCGCAGCGAGCCACTGGTTGAGCAATTCCCAGCTGCCGTAATGCGGCGCGGCGACGATGACGCCCTTGCCGGACGCGATCGCCGCATCGAACAGGTCCACGCCGTGTGATTCGCGGATCGCGGCGAGGTTCTTCGCATGCGGGCGCGTCCAGAAGCGCAGGGTTTCGAAGAGTTGTCGCGCGGTCGTGCGCAGCACCCGGGCGCGCAGGCCTTCGCGCTGGCCGGGCAGCTGGTCGGGATAGGCGAGTTCGAGGTTGCGCCGCACCACCTTGCCCATGCGGCCCTGCCCCCGCGCCTGCAGGGCGGCGAAGGCATCGGCGCACCCGCGCAGCAGCGGCCACGGCAGGCGGGCAACGGTGGTGGCGAGGAAATGGAGGAAGCGCGCGGCAAGGTCGGTCACCGGCGGAGTCTAGCGTTGCGTGACGCCGGGACCGGGGACCAGGGACCGGGGACCAACAGCAAGCGCCGCGCCTGGTCCCTGGTCCCCGGTCCCTGGTCCCGGCTTCTGCTAGCGTTTTGCGGCCACACATCGAGACCCCGACATGCTCGTCCTGATCCAGCGCGTCACCGCCGCGAGCGTGGAAGTCGAGGGCCAGGTGGTGGGCGCCATCGATGGCGGCCTGCTGGCTCTGGTCGGCATGGAGCCCGGCGACACCGACGCCCAGATCGCCCGCATGGCCGATCGGCTCCTGGGCTACCGGGTGTTCGACGACGGGGAAGGCCGGATGAACCGCTCGGTGACCGATACCGGCGGCGGGCTGCTGCTGGTCAGCCAGTTCACCCTGGCGGCCGATACCCGGTCCGGGATGCGCCCCGGCTTCAGCACGGCCGCCGCGCCTTCGGACGCTGAACCCGGCTTCAACCGCTTGCTGGCAATCTGCCGCGAAAAGCATGCGGGCAGGGTGGAAAGCGGCCGGTTCGGGGCCCATATGACCGTTCGATTGGTGAACGACGGACCGGTCACCTTCCTCCTCCGGCCCTGACCCGATCGTTCGAACCCGTCATCGTCAGGACGGAATCGACACCCCCGGGCGTATAATGCCGGGTTCTTTCAAACCCTCATCATGGTGGCGCACCTACATGGCAACCGAACGCCAGGCCCCCCAGTCCGACATCAAGCAGCTGATCAGCAAGGGCCTGGAACAGGGTTACCTGACCTACGCCGAAGTCAACGATCACCTGCCCGACGACGTCGTCGATCCCGAACAGATCGAAGACATCATCGGCATGATCAACGGCATGGGCATCGAGGTGCACGAAGTTGCGCCCGACGCTGAAACCCTGCTCCTCGCCGGCTCGTCCGGCGGCGGCCGCGAAGTCGACGACACCGCGGCCGAAGAAGCCGCCGCCGCGCTCACCGCGCTGGATTCCGAAGGCGGCCGCACCACCGACCCCGTGCGCATGTACATGCGCGAGATGGGCACGGTCGAGCTGCTGACGCGCGAAGGCGAAATCGCCATCGCCAAGCGCATCGAGGAAGGCCTCAACCAGATGCTCGGCGCACTGGCGAGCTTCCCGTGGTCCATCCAGCTGCTGCTGGAGGAATACGACCTGCACAAGGGCGGCAAGAAGCGCCTGGCGGAAATCGTCGCGGGCTTCAACGACATCGAGGAACCCGTGCCGGAAATCCCGGCCGTGGCCGAAGTGGCCGACGACGCCGCCGAGACCGAAGAAGAAGAAGTCGAGGAAGCCGCCGCCGAGGAAGCCGAAGAAACCGGCCCCACCGGCCCGGACCCGGCCGAAGTGCTGCGCCGCATGGACAACATGGCCGCGCTGTACCAGAAGTTCCAGAAGTCGTACGCGAAGAACGGCCCCGTCGCCAAGCCGGTCGCCAAGCTGCGCGAGGAGATGGCCGAGGTCTTCATGACCTTCAAGCTCCCGCTGCCGCTCACCGACACGCTGGTGCGCAAGCTGCGCGACGTCGTGGGCGAGATCAAGGACCACGAGCGCCGCATCCTCGACCTCGCCACGCGCGTGGCGAAGATGCCCCGCAAGGATTTCCTGCGCGCCTGGGAAGGCAACCAGACCAACCTGGGCTGGGTGGATGAAGTCCTCAAGCGCAAGCAGAAGTGGTCGTCGGGCCTGCGCGACGTCAAGGACCAGATCGTCGCCGAGCAGGAAGCCACGATCGCCGTGGAATCCGCGTTGTACCTGACGCTGGCCGACATCAAGGACATCAGCCGCACGATGGCCTACGGCGAAGCCAAGGCGCGCAAGGCGAAGAAGGAAATGGTGGAGGCCAACCTGCGCCTCGTGATCTCCATCGCCAAGAAGTACACCAACCGCGGCCTGCAGTTCCTCGACCTCATCCAGGAAGGCAACATCGGCCTGATGAAGGCGGTGGACAAGTTCGAATATCGCCGCGGCTACAAGTTCTCCACGTATGCCACCTGGTGGATCCGCCAGGCCATCACGCGTTCGATCGCCGACCAGGCGCGCACCATCCGCATCCCGGTGCACATGATCGAGACGATCAACAAGCTCAACCGCATTTCCCGCCAGATGCTCCAGCAGTTCGGCCGCGAGGCCACGCCGGAGGAGCTTGCGAAGGAAATGGACATGCCGGAAGACAAGATCCGGAAGGTCATGAAGATCGCCAAGGAACCGATCTCGATGGAGACGCCGATCGGCGACGACGAGGATTCGCACCTCGGCGATTTCATCGAAGACACCAACGTCGAGTCCCCGATCGAATCCACCACCAACATCAACCTGTCGGAAACCGTGCGCGACGTCCTCGCCGGCCTGACCCCGCGGGAAGCCAAGGTGCTGCGCATGCGCTTCGGCATCGACATGAATACCGACCACACCCTCGAGGAAGTCGGCAAGCAGTTCGACGTCACCCGCGAGCGCATCCGCCAGATCGAAGCCAAGGCCCTGCGCAAGCTGCGCCACCCGAGCCGTTCGGAGCAGCTGCGGAGCTTCCTCGACATCGATTGATCGAGGCCGCACGCAACACCCGGAAAAGCCCCGCCAACGCGGGGCTTTTTCTTTGCGCCGCGATTCGGCGTATCGTGCGCGGCGTGCCCGGACCCCACCAGCACCCATCCGCCGATCCCGGGGCTCCGGGTTGGCTCGCATTGCTGCGGCGGCACCTGGCCGCGGTGATCGCCATCAAGCTGGCGCTGATCGCGCTGCTGTTCTTCCTCTTCTTCTCCGCCGCGCACCGGCCTTCGCCCGGTCCCGACGACGTGTCCGACCTCCTCCACTTGCCGAGTTGACGCCCATGCCCGACTTCCATGTCGTGGATCTCTCACGCCTGCAGTTCGCCGTCACCGCGCTGTACCACTTCCTGTTCGTGCCGCTCACGCTGGGCCTGGCGCTGATGATGGCGATCATGGAAAGCGTGTACGTCATGACCGGGCGCGCGATCTGGAAGCAGATGACGAAGTTCTGGGGCGTGCTGTTCGGCATCAACTTCGCGATGGGCGTGGCGACCGGCATCACGATGGAGTTCCAGTTCGGCACCAACTGGGCGTACTACTCGCACTACGTCGGCGACATCTTCGGCGCGCCGCTGGCGATCGAAGGGCTGATGGCGTTCTTCCTCGAAAGCACGTTCGTCGGCCTGTTCTTCCTCGGCTGGAACAAGCTCTCGAAGCTGCAGCACCTGGTCGTGACGTGGCTGACGGCCCTGGGCGCCAACCTGTCGGCGCTGTGGATCCTGATAGCCAACGGCTGGATGCAGAACCCGGTCGGCGCGAAGTTCAACTTCGAAACCATGCGCATGGAAGTCACCGACTTCCCGGCGGTGCTGTTCAACCCGGTGGCGCAGGCGAAGTTCGTGCACACGGTGAGCGCGGGCTACGTGACCGGCGCGATGTTCGTGCTCTCGATCAGCGCGTGGTACCTGCTGCGCGGGCGCAACATCGAGTTCGCGAAGCGCTCGCTCACGGTGGCGGCGAGCTTCGGGCTGGCGTCGGCGTTGTCGGTGGTCGTGCTCGGCGACGAGAGCGGTTACACCGCGTCGGAAAACCAGAAGATGAAAGTCGCCGCGATCGAAGCCGAGTGGCACACGCACGAAGCGCCGGCCTCGTTCACCGTCATCGGCGTGCCGAGCATGGAACGGCGCGAGACGTCCCCGGCGCTCCGCGTGCCGTGGGCGCTGGGATTGATCGCAACACGTTCGCTCGATGAGGAAGTGCCCGGCATCCACGAACTGGTGGAAGCCAATCGGCAACGCATCCGCAACGGCATCGCCGCGTATTCGGCGTTGCAGGCGGTGCGCGTGGATCCGAAGAACCCGGAGAAACGCGCCGCCTTCGAGGCGCTGCAAGGCGACCTCGGCTTCGGCCTGCTGGCCTTGCGCTACGTGAGCGATCCATCGAAAGCCGACGAATCGGTGATCGAACGCGCCGCGTGGAGCACGGTGCCGAACGTGCCCGTGCTGTTCTTCTCGTTCCGCATCATGGTCGCGCTGGGGTTGTTCTTCATCGGCCTGTTCGGCTACGCGTTCTACCTGGCGAGCACGCGCAAGCTCGACAAACCCTGGTTCCTGCGCATCGCGCTCTGGAGCCTGCCGCTGCCGTGGATCGCGATCGAACTGGGCTGGATCGTCGCCGAATACGGGCGCCAGCCTTGGGCGATCGACGGCGTGCTGCCCACCTTCCTCGGCGTGTCGTCCACCAGCTCGGGGCAGGTGATGGGCAGCCTGATCGGCTTCGTCGTGCTGTACACGGGCCTGGCGATCTTCGACGTCATGTTGATGCGACGCACGATCATGGCCGGACCCGACGGATTGTCGATGTGGCCGCTGCCGCATCGCCGCACGCCCACCCTGCCGCACGCCTGAGGAGTCGGTCATGTTCGACTACGAAACCCTGCGACTGATGTGGTGGCTGCTGCTGGGCGTGTTGCTGGCGGGCTTCGCCGTCACCGACGGCTACGACCTTGGCGTCGGCGCGATCCTGCGATTGATCGCGCGCGACGACGTCGAGCGGCGCATGGCGATCGAAGCGATCGAGCCGCACTGGGAAGGCCACCAGGTGTGGTTCGTGCTGGGCGGCGGCGCGGTATTCGCGGCGTGGCCCCTGTTGTACGGGGCCGCGTTCTCCGGCTTCTATTTCGCGATGTTGCTGGTGTTGCTCGCGTTGATCCTGCGTCCCGTGGGCTTCGCGTTCCGGAACAAGCTGACGTCGCTGCAATGGCGCGGCGCGTGGGACTGGGCGCTCACGATCGCGGGGGCGGTGCCGTCGCTGGTGTTCGGCGTGGCGTTCGGCAACCTGTTCCTCGGCGTGCCGTTCCATTACACCGACTCGCTGCGCTCGGTGTACGACGGCAGCTTCATCGGGTTGTTCCATCCGTTCGCGTTGCTGTGCGGCGTGTTGAGCCTGTCGATGCTGGTGGCGCATGGCGGGACGTTTGCCGCGATGAAGATCGAGGATCCGGTCGGCGCACGCGCGCAGCGGATCGCACGCATCGCGGCGATCGTGGCGCTCGTCGCCTTCATCGGCTGCGGGCTGTGGCTGACGTCGCTGCCCGGGCACGTGCTCGCGAGCGTGGTGGATGGCAACGGGCCGTCGAATCCGCTTCACAAGCAGGTGAGCGTGGTCGCCGGCGGATGGATGACCGGCGCGGGCCGCTTGCCGTGGGCGTGGCCCGCCGCGGTGATCGCGGGCCTCGGCCTCGTCGGCGTCGTCGTGTTGCGCGCGCGTCGTCTCGCATTCGTGGCGAGCGCGATCGCGGTGGCAGCGATCGTGTTCACCGGCGGCTTCGCGTTGTTCCCGTTCCTGCTGCCGTCCGCCACCGATCCCTCGCAAGGCCTGACGGTGTGGGATGCGTCGTCGAGCAAGAGCACGCTGGGCACGATGTTGTTCGCCACCGTCGTGTTGCTGCCGCTGGTGCTGGCGTACAGCACGTGGGCGTTCCGGGTGATGCGCGGGCAGGTCACGCGCGCGCATGTCGAAGAGTCCGAGGAGGGTTACTGAGATGTGGTATTTCACCTGGATCCTGGGATTGGCGTTCGCCAGCGCGTTCGCGATCCTCAATGCCATGTGGTACGAAATCCACGACGACAGGACGCGCGACGACGCGCCACCGCACCGGGAGCGTTGATGGCGAAGGCGGTGTCGCTGGTCCTGGCGTTCGCGGCAGTCGCGGCGTTGCTGGTGTTGCCTGCGATGCGGGGGCGCGAACTCACGTCGGCGGAACATGGACTGCTGACGCCGACGTTGTTCCTGGTATGCGCGTTGGTCGTCCACGGGATCGGGTATCTGCCGGATCGGGCGTGGGTCCGGCGGATCGTGTCGCCGTGGGTGCTGTGGCCCCTTGCCGGGGTGTTGTGCCTGGCCTGGTGGCGAATAGGCTGACGTCGCAACCACGGCTAAGATGCGCGTCGCGACGGGCCTATAGCTCAATGGTTAGAGCAGAGGACTCATAATCCTTTGGTTCCAGGTTCGAGTCCTGGTGGGCCCACAATCTGCAGACCCTTAATGCACCCATTCGCTGGTGCAAAGTGTGATCCATCGTGTCTCACGGATTCCCTTGCGACGTACCAGCAACCTCGCGACCACTCGAAGAATTGCTCAAGCTCAAGCGCGTCTCAAAGCATTTCAGCCGTTCTATCGAATCAGGGCTACCTCGGCTAGCCCGTCCAGCCGCGCCTTGGTTCGCTTCCAATTGGGCAGGTGTCGGTCAAGTAGTCGATAGAACGCTGGTCCATGGTTGTGCTCCCTGAGGTGAGTCAGCTCGTGGAGCAGCACATAGTCGATGCATTCTCGAGGCACGCGCACTAGGCCCACGTTGAGGGAAATGCGTCCTTGGGGAGAACAACTACCCCACTGCCTGCTCATGCGCCTGATCGACAGCGGTGGAATCGCCTTCACCCATCTCAGGCGCTCTGACATCATCGCCAGACGTGTCGGCAGGAACTCTTTTGCCCTGGCTTGGAACCACTGCTCGAGTTCGTGTCTTACGGTCTCCGGAGACCTGTTGCTCACGGCCACCTCCAGGTAGCCGGCCCGAAGGCGAACCTGGTTTCCGCCTTGGGCGCTTACGACCTTAAGGCGATAGCGGCGGCCCAAGTAAACCGCGGTCTCTCCGCTGACGTACTCGCGCGGGGTGACCACTAGCTGGCGATTTTCGACTTCCACCATCCGTCGGTGGATCCAAGCCAATCGGCGCGCTACTGCCAAGCGGATGTCAGGGTCGGCCGCCTGCAGGGGGGCATCGACCACCACGCGCCCGTCCGGTTCGACATGGATAGCGATGCTGCGCTTCACGCGTTGCTTCGAACGCCGAACCTCACAGCGAATGCGACTGTCGCCGTAAGGAAGTACCAAGCGGGTGCTGGTCTGCGCCTCCTTCATGCGCGGCTGAGCCCGATCCGGGTGATTTGCACCACCTGCTCCACCACGGCGCGGGCATGATCAAGCCCGATCAACTGGAACAGCCTGGGCAGCAGATTCTTACGGATCGCGGACTCGATGCTCTGCGGATTAAGGGAGTTCTCGGCGACTGCGTCACGGACGACGGTGTCGATCTCCAGCGAGAGATCAGTCAGACTGGCGCGCTCGGCCTCAGACATGGCGCCAATCTTTTCGTCGCCAAGCTCAAGACGGATAGCGCCGTAGTAGGCCTTGGCCTGCCGATTGGTCTCCAGACCATTCGGTATCCCGGGTACCTGCAAGGCTTCCAGGCGATCCTCGAATTTCTTGAACAGGGCGTATTGCTTCAGCGGGTGATCGAACATCGCTTCGGCTTCAGCGATCGCTTGGCGTAGCAGTTCACCGAACACCTTCTGTGCGTAGGGATCGCCAGCGAGATCCTGCTCGATGGTCTTGCGGATACGCGTCCGGATCAGATCGGTCTCGTTGCGAGTCTTTTCCTCGGTCCAGCCCTCTGGATCCTCGGGCTTGCCCAACTCATGCACCAGGTACACGCCTTCCGGTTCCCGAACTTCGGTACCGATGACCTGCTTGTCGACCAGTCGCCGGATCTGTTCTTCATAGACGCTGTAGTCGACCGTCTCCATGGCATCTTGCCGGGCGATCCGACGAAGGCTGGAGAAGAAGCGCAGATCGTCTTTGTACCGACGAATGGTTGTCTCGGAGAAGCTAGCGTCCTCGAAGAAGCCGCGCGACGACAGGGCCATCTGCAGGCACAGGCCGAACTCGGTCAAGGCTATGGAGAAGTCATCGCGCAGCTTCTGGCGCTCGTCGTACTCCTCGCCGTCCTCGCCTGTGACGAAGCGGGGACTCAGGACCTGTCGGTACTGCTCGAGATCCTTGCGGTTGGAAACGCCCTTAAAGTAGGACCAGACGCGGTCATGCAGGCCCGGAAGGCGCTTGTACTCGGTGCTGATGGATTGATAGAGCCCTTCGAGATCGGCCAGATCGAAGCCGGCCTGGGTCTGGGCTTCCAGGTCTTGGTATGCCCGAACGGCCGTGTCGAGCTCCGGGAGAATGCCGCGGTAATCCACCAGGACGCCATAGCGCTTGGCATCATGCAGTCGGTTGACCCGAGCAACGGCTTGGATCAGGTTGTGGCCCTTCAAGGGCTTGTCGATGTAGAGAACCGTGTTGCGCGGTTCGTCGAAGCCGGTGAGCAGTTTGTCGACGACGATCAGGAGGTCGGGCGCGTCGTCGCTGCCGAAGTCTCGGATGACGTCCTTCTCATAGCCCTCCGGGTCAAGCTTGCGGTCGATGATGTTCTGCTTCCACCACCGCTGCACCTCGGGCAATGATTCCTCGTCCACCTCGGTGTTGCCCTCTCGGGTGTCGGGTGGAGAGATGACGACCGCAGTACTGACGAGTCCGGTTTCGTCGAGCGCCCGCTTGTAGCGGATGGCGTCTAGTTTGCTGTCGGTGGCAATCTGCCCCTTCAGTCCCATGCCGAGTTGCTTGATGTTCTCGTTGAAATGCGTGGCGATGTCCCAGGCGATCAACTCGATGCGGTTCGCCGCGCCGTAGATGGCGCGCTTGCTGGCGAACTTCTTCTTGAGATCTGAACTCTGCGCGTCGGACAGACCGGCAGTGATCTTGTCGAACCAACGGTTAACTGCCGCCTCGTTGATGTCGAGCTCGGGTACGCGCTCTTCGTACAGAAGCGGCGCGACGGTCTCGTCCTCGACCGCGCGCTGCATCGAGTAAGCGTGGACGATGGGGCCAAACTTGTTGGCGGTCTTTTCGTCCTTGAGTAGCGGCGTGCCGGTGAATGCAAGATACGCGGCCTTGGGCAGAGCCCTCCGCATGCGCTCGTGGGTCTCGCCGCCGTGGCTGCGATGACCCTCGTCCACCAGCACGATCAGGTCAGCCGATTCATTGCGGCACTCGGGCAGCTTCGATGCAGTGTTGAACTTCTGCACCAGTGAGAACGTGATTCGTTCGGTTCCATGGCCGATACGGCGGGCCAAGTCGCGCCCGGTCGTCGCCTTGCTGCGCTCGCCTTCCTTCTTTGTGGCGATGGCTGAGCCGAACGCCCCGCCGCTGATGAAATTGCGCGACAACTGCGTCTCCAGGTCGACGCGGTCGGTCACCACGACGACGCGGCACTCCTTCAGAGCCGTATCCAGCAGCAACGCCTTGGTCAGGAAAACCATGGTGAAGCTTTTGCCTGAGCCGGTGGTGTGCCAGAGCACGCCGCCCTCTCGACCTCCATCTGGGCGGATCTGGCTGATCCGCGCCAGCAGCGCGCGGATGCCGAAGAACTGCTGATAGCGCGCGACGACCTTGCCGACCTTGCGGTCGAACAGAACGAAGCAGCGCAGGTACTCGAGGAGCCTCGCGCGAGTCAACAGGCCCACCAGCAGGCGGTCTTGGTCGGTAGGCAGCAAGGGTTGGGACCACAGTGACTCACAGTAGCCGCGCACCCGGCCCGGCTTATCGCGGAGTATTGCGTCCAGGGTGCTGCTCGGTAGGGTGTAGTTCTTGATTGCCGTGAGGTGTGCTTCGTCGAACTCCTCTTCGCGCCAACGCGCCCAAAACTTGGCTGGCGTATGGGTGGTGCCGTAGCGTCCGTCGGTCAGGCTGATCGAGAGCAGTAGCTGCGCGTAGGCGAACAGTTGTGGAATCTCGTCCTGGCGCTGGTTGCGTAGGTGCTGGCTGATGCCCTCGGTCACCATGGCCTTGCCAGCGTGACCGGACTCGGGGCGCTTGGCTTCGATCACTACGAGTGGCAGGCCATTGACGTAGCAGACGATGTCCGGCGTGCGGTGGTGCGTGCCCTGGGTGGACAGCACCTCGCATTCCTCGGTGACGTCCCACAGGTTGGTGGCGGGGTCGGTCCAGTCGATCACCGGAATAGTCGGCAGATGCTTTTTGCCGTCCGGCATGAACTCGGTGACTGTGATACCAAGAATCAGCAATTGGTACAGGCGCTCGTTCGCTACCAGCAGCCCCTCGCCCAACGGCAGGGCGGACAGCTCGCGGACCATTTGATCGATCGCGCTGGGCGAGAGCGGGTACTGCTCGCCCTTGTATTCGAAGCGGCGCGCCTTCAGTGCCTCGATCAGCCGCGGCTTTAAAAGAACGTCTCGAGTGCTGCCGCGCAGGGCTAGGCAGTCGGCGGCGCCCAAATACCGCCAGCCGAGGTTGGCCAGCAGGTGCAGCGCGGGGATCTGCGCGCTGGCCTGCTCGCGCGTGTCGGGAGCGCTGTCGTTCATGCAGGCTGTGCCTCCGTGGGAAGCGGCACGCGTACGCGACGCTTGCCGGTGAGGAGTTGCTGCATCAACGCCGCCTTTTCAACTTTAAGTCTTTCGATGCTCAGTTCAAGTTCTCGGACGGTCGCGCTCGCTGTATCAAGAATGTCCGCAATGCGTTTTTGCTCCGACATGGGCGGTACAGGAACGGTCATGCTCATGAAATCTGTCGGGCGAATGTTGAGCAATCCATTATTTCGAACGCCTGTGTTGACCAAAGATCCAAGCTGGTCATGAAGATAGTCGGACTCGAACAGGTATTTGTAGAACGGGCGAAAGCAAGCACGTTCGTCCATTACGAAACAAATATAGACGTGAGGAACGAGCCCTTGCTTGAAGCCATCAAGAGGGTAGATACAGCCAAATTCGTAGGTCTTGGAGTTCCCTTTGTTATAGGCGAACTCACCCTGCTGCAGAAGGATGTAGCTCTCCAAGCTCTTTCCCGCCATAAACCGGCTATACATCTCACTTTGAGGAATAAAGCCTGTGGCGGCAGAAATCATCAGCACCGGGTTGTCGCTACCATCTGACGCGCGTTGAACCCGTGTGGCGATCTCGTCCAGTCGCTCTGATTTCCACCCATCCGATCTGCGCACAAATTGTTCGATCAGTGCTTTTTTCTGCTTTTTGCTATTGGAAAGCAAGAGCTCGGAAGTGGCGATCGCGGAATCCCACGTCGTCAGAATTTCCGCGATTCGCTCTTGTTCCCAAATAGAAGGCGCGGTAATTGCTAGCTTTTTGAAGTAAGGCAGTCCGATCGTCTTGATTGTGGACCCCACCGCAACGCGTTCGAATTCCGGCTTTCTCCTTTGCAGCCAGTGATACAGATACCAGTTGTGGATGTCCTTTGACTTGGAGCAATCCCACGCGATGAAATGCTGGCTCACAGCCATCGATGACGCAAGGACACCGCTCTTTCCAACACCCGCGTCTCGCGAGAGAACGACAGTGCCTTCTGGCAACAAAACAGCCGAAGAATTCTTGATGCCTTCTTCGGAAATCTCCTTGTTAGTTTCGTAAATTAGGCCTTTGTCCAGGCGCGATGAGTCGGCAAGAGACACCCATTTGATCCCGCCGTTCCAGTACGCGGGGGACTCCTTGTCCGGTGTGTGGCCGCTTTTGCGCCTGGCAACAGTTTCGAGCAAGAGACTGCGCCAACCTTCAGGAAGTATTCTTGCCTCCTGATCTTTGCGCAGCGGCGCCCGGTCACTCATAGCCGAGTTCCTTCAGGTAGCCGGCCATCCGCTCCTCCAGCCTAGTTAACTCGGCCTTGAGCTGCGAGCGCTCGCGGCGCACAGCCATCAGGTCGATCTCCTTCTCTTCCTCGAACGTGTCGACGTAGCGCGGGATGTTGAGGTTGTAGTCGTTCTCCGCGACCTCGTCTGAACTCGCAAGGTAGGCGTACTTATCGACGCTCTTACGCGCCTCAACGGTGTGAAGGATTCGCTGCAGGTCCGTCTCGCGCAGGAAGTTCTGGTTCTTGCCGTCTTGGTAGTCGTGGCTTGCGTCGATAAACAGCACGTTGTCGTCCGCTTTCTTCTTGCGGAAAACCAGGATAGCGGCGGGAATGCCGGTGCCGTAAAACAGCTTCTCCGGCAGGCCGATCACTATGTCGAGAAGGTTTTCGTCGATCAGCTGCTTGCGGATACGGCCTTCGGCGGCGCCGCGGAACAGCACACCGTGCGGCACGACCACGGCCATGCGGCCGCTACGCGGCTTCATGGTTTCTATCATGTGCAGGATGAAGGCGTAGTCGCCCTTGGTCCGCGGCGGCACGCCGCGACGGAAACGACCGAACGGGTCGGCATCGGCAGCTTCGTGGCCCCACTTCTCCAGCGAGAAAGGGGGATTGGCTACGACGATGTCGAAGTGCTTCAGGCCGTTTGCGCCGTCGAGCAACTTGGGATTGCGGATGGTGTCGCCCCACTCGATGCGGTGGTTGTCCTCGCCGTGGAGGAACATGTTCATTTTAGCCAGCGCCCAGGTGCTGCCGATCGCCTCCTGCCCATGGAGCGAATACTTGCGGGAGCCCGTGCGCTCGCGGACCAGGCGGCCACATTTCATCAGCAATGAGCCGGAGCCACACGCGGGATCGCAGATCTCGTCGCCCTCCTGAGGTGTCATCAGCCGCGCCATCAGGGTGGAAACTTCGGGCGGGGTGTAGAACTCGCCGGCCTTCTTGCCGCTGGTGGAAGCGAAATTCTTGATCAGGAACTCATATGCGTTGCCGATGATGTCCAGCTGGCCGACGCGACTGGGTCGAAGGTTGAGCTCGGGCTTGGCGAAGTCCTCCAGCAGGTGGCGAAGGATGTCGTTCTTCTGCTGCTCCTCACCGAGCTTGTTGGAGTTGAAGCTGATGTCCTGGAAAACGTCACGCAGCTTGCCGATGTTGGCGTCCTCGATGGCGTGCAGCGCCTTGTCGATGCGCTCGCCGTTTCCGGGGCTGTGGCGCTTGTCGTAAAGCGCGTAGAAGTTGGCGCTGGCTGGCAGGACAAAGCGCTCGTTCTTGAGCATCTCCTCGATCAGCTCCGGGTGGTCGCCGTACTGCGCCTTGTATTCGTCGTAATGGTCCTGCCAGACGTCGGATACATATTTGAGGAACAGCATCGTCAGGACGTAGTCCTTATAGATGCTGGGGTCCACCGTCCCGCGGAAGGTGTCGCATGCGGACCAGACGGCGGCGTTGATGGTGTCCTGGGTGAGGTCGGTCGTGTTCATTCGGGTTTCCATGTCGTTAGGCGAGGAGGCGCTCGGCGAGGATCGCCAGCTCCATTTCCCGGTTCTTGATGAGTGATTGCATTGCTTCGCGCTCCGCGCGCGCTAGCCGTTCGAGGTCGACAACAACACGTTGCTGCTCGAGCGGAGGAATTCGGATTTGTGTTGCATCGAGTACCGAGCGACGCACGCTGAGCTGGTGGCTGCCTTCCGCCGATTGGCGGAGGTAGCGCTGGGCCGGTGGCTGATTGAGTTGCCAGGCCAGGAACGCCGGAAGCACGTAGCCGGGTTCTTTCACCCGCACTACGTAGATGTGTTGAGAGCAGACCGTTCGCTCGGGCGCGCGAAGGACCGGGGCGGCATAGGCATTGGAGCCCTTAGCCACGAAGAGCACGTCTTCGTCCTTCAGCCAGTCAGGATCCTTTCGGCCTTCCAGTTCGGTGCGAAGGAGGGCGTCGCAGTCTCTGAGACCGTGGCGGCTTAAGTCACGTATCTGAACCACGCGGGCGCTGCCCCCCTCGACCTGCGGCACCGCTCCTCGGAATGGGTGCCCCAGCCGGACGTCAGCGATCTCGTTTAGAAGAGCATCATTTGCCATGATGCGCAGATTGCTTGACACGACCGATCGCTGTCAAGTACAAATGCGCCATTGCCGATGATGCAAGGAAAGTGCAGTGGCGCCTGTGAAGAAAGCCGATAAGAAGGCCGGACGGTTCTCGACCCCTGAGCCGGTCCGGCAGTTGGTTTGGGTTCGGGCCGCAGGCCATTGCGAGCAGTGTGGCGCGGACGTCACCCAGGATTTCCGAACCGGCAAGAACTTCCGCTGGGCCGAAGTTGCCCATGTTCTGCCGGCCAGTCCTCAGGGCCCGCGCGCGACGCTGGGCCACGACGAAGACGCTGCCAAGCGCCTTACGGCAGACCCGGGCAACCTGATGCTGCTGTGCCCGTCGTGTCACGAAAAAATCGATATCGACGCGGATGGGTATCCGCTGGAGGACTTGTCGCGCCAGCACCGGGATCACGTGGAGCGGGTCCGATTTGCGGCACGGCGGGGAGAAACCCAGCGCGCTACCGGTTTGGTCGTGTTGGGCGGCCATTTCGCGACGGAGAACGTCGTTCGGGCCAGGGATCTCGCGGATGCGATGTTGTCCGAAGGGCTATGGGCCGAAGGACCGATCCATGTTCTTAAGCTTCGCCGGCCAGGTGACCGTGGTCGCGACGATCTGTACTGGTGTGCGGTTGAACAGGATATCGACGAGGAGCTGCGGGACCGTCTGAGCAAGCGCACGAGCGCCGATGGCGATCCCCTCAGCCTGGCCGTTGTCGGGCTCGCGGACATCCCATCGTTGATTCGGGTGGGGCGCCAGCTGGGCGACCGCAGCAATCGCTTCTTGTATTCGAAGGATCGCAGCGGAGGCTTGCGTTGGACCGATCCGGATGCACCGCCTCCGACCTGGACCTACACGCCGGCACCGAGCGGCGACGGACCACTCGCGCTTGTTCTCGCGCTGTCCGCGGAACTGGCTGACGACGCAATTCTCCAGGCGCTGCCCGGCGCGCGCATCGCACGGTTCACCGTGCCGCTGCCGGAATATGCCCTTGTGCGGAACCGGAACACGATCGACTCGTTCCGCAGCGCCCTCCAGCCGCAGCTCAGCCAGCTGGAAGCGAGCACATTCGAGCCCATCCATCTGTTCGCGGCCGTGCCGGCGGCGATCGCCATCGAGTTTGGGGCTTTGCTCTCAACCCAGCATGCCCATCCCTATCGAATCTATGACCGGGGCGACGGCAACCGCTTTGTTCCGATGATGGATCTCGGTCCACGCCGCTGACGCCCCTTCACCTTAGGAGTCAACATGGATACATCCGCCACAACTACCGCCGCCGACGCCCGCCTTGCCGCATTGCTGGAAGAAGTGGATCTCCCCGAGCGCGCCTACGAGCTCGCGGAGAATCGCTATGAAGATCTCGCCGAGTGGATCGGGCGTCCCGGGTCGGCGCTTGCGCCGTACGACTCGCACATCTTCGTTCAAGGCTCATTCGCCCTGGGGACCGCGATCCGTCCCGTGAACGACGGCGAGGAGTACGACCTCGACTTCACCTGCAAGCTGAGGCGTGGCATCTCCAGGGACACGCAAAGCCAGGCTCAGGTTAAAGCTGTGCTTGGCGGCGAACTGGAGGCCTACCGCGTAGCGCGCCAGATCCAGAAGCGGCTTGATGAAAAGAGGCGGTGCTGGCGCTTGGGCTACCGGGATGACATGCCTTTCCACATGGACGTGGTGCCTGGCATTCGGGCGGACGAGCTCCGCCGGCGCGAACTGCGCGAACTGATGGAGCAGAAGGGTGTTGAAGGTCCCATCGCGCAGGAGGCTGCGAGGCGGGCCTTGTGGATCACGGACATCCGGAATCCCGCTTATCGCGCACTCGGTGCGGCGTGGCCTTCGAGCAACCCCGGCGGGTACCAGCTCTGGTTCAGATCGCGGATGCGGGCTCTCGAGAAGCGCATGCTGGCGGAGGCGCAGGTGGACCCGGTACCTGTGTATCGCAGCAAGAGTCCGCTCCAGCAGGTCGTGCAGCTGCTCAAGCGCCACCGGGACAAGATGTTCAAGGACTTGGTGGACGCCAAGCCGGCATCGATCATCCTGACTACCGTGGCGGGCCACGTGTATCAGGTGGGCGACTCCCTCTCGCAGACGATGAGGCGCGTGCTCGATGAGCTTGAGCGCATCCGGGTCTCGGATACGGACAAGATTCTCAACCCGGTGAACCCGGCGGAGAACTTTGCCGATCGCTGGGGGTGGCAGGACTGCGCTCACCTCCAGTTGAAGAAGAACTTTCATGACTGGGTGAGGCAGGCGAACAGCGACTTCACTAAGGTGATGAGCGATGCGTCGCGGCAGCGGATGGTGGAGGTTGCCGAGGACGCGCTTGCGGTCAAGCTGTCGGATGACACGTTGCGGCGTCTGGGCTACGGGGCCGCGCCTGCCCAAGCGCCTGTCCGTGTGGTTGCGGCTGCCGAGGCGCCGCCCAGGCCGTGGGCGCGCTGAGTAGTGCGTTTTTCGCAGGACAATGTTGATGACCTGCTGAACGCATGGCCTAGCTTGCGTCGCGTACCCAGCATGCGCGCTGATGCGACCGTACTGGAGGGGCGGCTTGAGTTCGTACTCGAGCCGCCCGGATTCCCACCTGTCGACGACTGCTACTCGGTTCGCATCGAAGTGCCTCTGGGTCCTACGGAAAGCGTTCCGGAAGTGTTCGAAACAGGGCGGCGAATTCCTCGGGACTCTGATCACCACGTTAATCCGAATGGCGCGCTGTGCCTTGGATCGCCGTGGCGAGTTCAGCAGCTTCTCGGTCGTCCGGTGTCCCTTGTCGCCTTGGTGGAGCGTTGCGTCGTCCCCTTCTTTTATGCGGCCACATGGCGTGCGCAGGGAAACAATGAGTACCCGTTCGCCGAACTGCCCCACGGGCGGGCCGGGCTTCTGGATGACTACTCATCCATTCTGGGCGTCGAGCGCTCCGCAGCGGTTCTCCAGGCACTGGAGGCCTTGGCGCGGCGTCGGCGTGAGGCGAACAAGCTTTCGTGCCCATGTGGCTGCAGGGTTCGTTTGGGACGGTGCCGATACCGATTTGTGCTCGATAAACTGAGGCAGGGGATGCCGAGGTCTTCCTTTCGGCATCTTCGCGATCAATTCAGGCTTGAGTACCCGCCCGAAATGCCACCGCGGAGGGCGCGCCGTAAGCTGCGCTCTTGGCGCACGCAAGGCCGACGAGGCCGGAAAAATTGAGGCGTTTCTCCGTAGCGTGTGAAACGGATCCAATGGACTCAGGCAACGATCCATTGTTGTAGGTTGAAGGATACGAGTAAGGATGCGAGTAACGTCCAATTCTCCGAGTTCATTCAATCTCGGTGTTTCAATAGCTTAGGGCCATCAATTTGGTTGCTGGTGGCCCACCAAATCCGCCGCGATGCGCTTCGCCATGTATCCGTAAAACGGATTCCACGTCAGCCGCGTCAAGCTCGCCTCCGACATCACCAGCGCATTGCGCTCGCCCCGCACCGCGATCGCCCCCAGCTGCAGCACGTTCCGCCCCGAAGGAATCCGCCCATAGAGCGGATCGTCCTCCGGAAACGGCAACGCGACGTGCGACAACGAGTACACGTCCTTCGGATACGCGAGCCCGATTGGCTGCACCTGCACGGCGTTCGCACCGGCCGGTCGCGTGCGTTCCACCACGTTTGCATCGTCATCCGACGCCGCACCTACCAGCGTCAGCGTGTACGCATGCGCCGGCCCCTGCATCGCTGCCTGCGCCCATTCGTTGCCGGCCGTACGCAGCATCGGCCCGAGCACGCGGTTGTGGTTGACGTCGAACAACACGAGCTCGCTGCGGTTGTCCGGCAACCTGTCGAACAACTGCGTCATCACGCCTTGCGCGGTCACCGTGTCGTCCACCACCGACTGGAACGCCAGGATCGGCGGCACCTTGTCCATGCGTTGCTGCTTCGCCACCGCGTCCATCGCCACGCGCAGGTCGTCGGTCACCAGGTACGACTCGCGCGCCGCGCGCACGGGGAACGAGTTGTACTTGAACGGGTTGTACTCGGGCAGCTGGTCGAGCCACGCCGACCGCGCGTAGCGCCCGAACATCGACGGCCATCCCGCCACGCCCGCATAGCGCGCGAAGCCGCTGACTTCGATCATCGGCGAGAGCAGCACGATGCGGTCCGCGTCGCTCGCCTCGCCGCGCCCGATGCGGCGCATCACGTGCAGCAGCGCGAGCGCGCCGCCGTTCGAATAGCCGACGAGGTGCACGGGCACGCGACCACCCGCGCGACGACGCGCTTCGGCCATCGCCATGTCCACCGCCGCGTTCCATTCGTCGCGGCCTTCGTGCGTGAGCCCCGCCGGCACGGTGCCATGGCCGGGCATGCGTGGCGCGAACGCGACGAAGCCCTGCCGTCGATACAACTCGGCGAGGCTGCGCATGCTGTACGGCGAATCGGACAATCCGTGCAGCAGCACCACCACACCGCGCACCGGGCCCGCGGGTTCGAGCACGAAGGAGCGGTTCCAGTCGCGGTCGTAGGCGAGCGGCGAGGCCTTGCTCGCATCGTTGTAGCGATTCAGCGGCGTGCGATCGGCAGGTTGCATCTCGCGCTGCAGGCGGCGATGCACCTGGTCGAACGTTGCGTTCTCGGCCGCGATGTACGCCTGCCAGGAATCTTGCGCGATGACATCGGCGCTCGGTTCGTCCGGCGCGAAGGTATGCCACGGCCGCAGTGGCGGCCCCTGCGTCGAATGCCAGGCGCGCAGTCCCACCAGCACCAGCACGACCAGCGCCACCACCACGACGCCCTTGCGCACCAACCTGCCGAGACCGAAGGCCACGCGTCGCCACATCGTCGCCATGCGCCCGCTCCTGCCACGCCCGATGCGGCGCATGGTGGCACAAGGCCGTCTTTCGCTAGAAGGCGAGCGCGACGTTCACGCCAGCGAACCAGTTCCGCCCCGGTGCCGGCTCGAAGTAGCGCCCGTTCGTGTCGCCCACGATGACCGACCCGATGTAGCCCACGTCGGCGATGTTGTCGACGCGCACGTACTCGCGCCACGTCCACTTGCCCGCGGTCTGCGCGAAGCCGACGCGCAGGTTGCCGAGCGTGTACGCCGGCGCGGCATCGGTGTTGCGATCGTTGGCCTGCAAGCGCCCGACGTACTGCACTTCGGCCGCGGCGCTGAAGCCGGCCCAACCCCCCGGCGTCCACGTCACCACGCCGAAAGCCTGTTTCGGCGGCACGCCGGGCAGCCGCGTGCCGGCGGGCACGACGACGGGCGGTGATCCGGTGGAGAAGCTTTCGCTGAAGGTCGCATCAAGCCACGAATAGTTGGCGTGCAGGTTGAAGTGCGTGCCGAAGTCCGCGTCCCACGCGGCCTCGAATCCTCGCCGTCGCGTCTTGCCTGCGTTGCGATACGTCGTGCGGCCGCCGGTCGCGGTGTCGACGACGATTTCCTGGTCGGTGTCCGCACCGAACACGGCTAGGTTGAGGCGCTGCGTCGCCGTCGGCAGCCACTTGATGCCGGCTTCCAACGACGTCGACGTCGCCGAATCGAGCCCGAGGTTCAAGCCCGCCCCCGTCGGCCGGTACGCGAGCTCGGCGAGCGTCGGCGTTTCGAAGCCCTGCCCGTAACTCGCGTATACGTTGAGCGTATCGCTCGCATGCCACACGAGGCCGGCGATCGGGCTGGTGTCGCGGTACGTGCGCGATCCGCTGTCGTCGGGATTGGCGCCGACGATGTAGTGATCCTCCGAGTCGTAGTCCACGCGACTGGTGCGCAGTCCCAGCGTAAGCGACAGCGCGTGCAATGCATCCCACGTCAGCTCGGCGTAGGCGTCGGTGCTCTTCACGGTGTCGTCTTCGTTGCGCCGCAACTCGCCCTGCACGCCGAAATTGTTGACGAAGCCCAGGCGCGTCTCGCGCATGCGGTCGGCGTCGACGCCGAGCGTCAGTACCCACGGCCGGTCGGCCAGGGCACCGCGCAGGATCAAGCGCGCGCCCAGCCCGCCGAAATCACGATCGAGGTCCACCACGCCGCCCGACGATGTCGCCCCCACGCCCGTCAACGCGAGGAACTGCCGGATCTCGCGTCGTCCGTCGTAACCAGTGACGCGCAACATTCCATCGCCCGGCAGGTCCTGCTCCAGCGCGACGCCGCCCTGCACCATGTCCACGCTCTTACGCGTGTCGAACAAGGTTGCGACCGATGTCGCCTGTCGCGGATCCGCATCGACCTGCGCTTGCGTGAGCCCGAGTGGATCCTGCGATTCCGGCTGGTGCTGCGAACTTCCGATGACCGTGATGCGCGTGCGCGCGGAGGGCGCGAATGTGAACTTCGCGTTGACCACGTCGCGCGTCGCCGCGGAATGCTCGCGGTACCCATCGGTGTCGAAATGATTCGCCGCAACCACGTACCCAAGCTTGCCCGCGGTACCGTTGGCCTTGAGCTCAGCGTTGTAGGTCGCGTCGCTGCCCGCACTCAGCGCAAACCCGGCCACCGGCGACGCGCCGGGATCTTCGGTGAACACCGAAATGACGCCACCCGACGCATTGCCATACAGCGTGGAAAACGGACCGCGCAGCACTTCGATGCTTTTCGCCGACAGCAGGCTGAAACTCCCCGTCTGGCCCTGCCCGTCGGGCATCGTCGCGGGAATGAAGTCCTGGTACAGCCGCACGCCGCGCACGCCGAACGTCGCGCGCCCGCCGTAACCGCGCGAACTGACCTGGATGTCCTGCGCGTAGTTGTTGCGGTTGGCCGCGAACACGCCGGACACGCGCACCAGCGGTTCGGAGAGATTGATGCCGGGTTGGCCGTCGCGGATCGTGGCGCCGTCGACGACGTCGATGGACGCGGGCACATCGAAGCTGCGTTCGGCGCGCTTCGTCGCGGTGACGACCACCGTATCGAGCATCGCGGGCGTGGGCGCCGTCGTCGCCTGCGCGAAGGCCGCCAGCGGGCAGGCGAACAGCAGGGCGCCGGCCGGGAGTCGCGCGCGGCCCGCACGTGTCATCGCATCACCTCCGATCCGTTGTCCGCCACACTACACGCACCGATCTCCAGGCTCCGTCCATGCAAGACGACACGCGCCCCACCCCCGCCACGATCCTGCTGCACAAGCCCGTTGGCTTCGATGCCATCGAAGGCCGACGCCAGGCGGCGGGGCTCGTGAAGCCCGCGGCGCGCTGGAGCGAAGACCCCACCGGCATCGAACTGCTGGACCAGCATTTCCATCGCCTCACGCCGCTGGTGCCGCTGGATACCGAAGACAGCGGCCTGATGGTCTTCACGCAGGACGGGCGCATCTGGCGCCACCTCACCGAGGACATCGAGCGGATCGAGCAGGAATTCATCGTCGAAGTCGACGGCGAGATCGCGCCCTACGGGCTCATCAAGCTCAACCATGGCCTGCGTTTCGGCCGCCGCGAACTGCCGCCGTGCAAGGTGAGCTGGCAGAACGAAATCCGCCTGCGCTTCGCGATCAAGAACCCGGAGTCCGGGCAGCTGCGCGACATGTGCAGGCAAGTGGGGCTGGAGGTCGTGGCAATCCGCCGCATCCGCATCGGCAAGGTGCCGCTGGCGAAGATGCCGGTCGGCGATTGGCGTTACCTGCCGGCGGGTGAAAAGTTCTAGTGACCCGCAACGTCCTGTTCGTCTGCAGCCGCAACCGGCTGCGTAGCCCGACGGCGGAACACGTGTTCGCCGACTGGCCCGGCGTCGAAACCGCGTCCGCCGGCCTGGACCACGACGCGGACACGCCGCTGTCGCCCGAGTTGCTGCAGTGGGCCGACGTCGTGTTCGTCATGGAACGCATGCATCGCGCGAAGCTCTCGACCCGCTTCCGCGCGCACATCGGCGGCAAGCGCATCGTGTGCCTGGACATCCCGGACGACTACGCCCACATGGATCCGGCGCTGGTGGCGCTGTTGCAAACGAAGGTACCGCGCCACCTCTGAGCTGGTGCGATTACTTCACCACCGACAGCTTCACCGTCTCTTCGTGGTGGATGTTCATCAGCGACTCCAGCAACTGCTCGTCCGCGCTGGAGCACACACCCAGCAGCAGCGCTTCCTCGCAGCCTTCGGCGGCGATGTACGCATGGCCCATGTTGGAATCGATGTACACCGATTCGCCGGCCTCGAGCACGATCGGGTCGTAGAACTCGGTGTGCACTTCCGCGCGACCTTCGAGCACGTGGATGTATTCCTCGCCCGGGTGGCGCACGAGTTCGCCGAACTCCTCGATGCTCTTGGCGCGCACGCGCGTGAGCACGGGGATCATGCGTTTGCGGCGCAGTTCCGGGCAGAGATAGAAGTAGTCGTAGTTCGGCGTGGTGACGCGCACGGCGTCGTCGATGCGGCCGATGCTGCGGCGCGCGGTGATCGCCTGTTCGTGCACGTCTTCGTCTTCGGCGAACAACTCCGACATGCGCAGGTTCAACCGCTGGCTGATCTGCAGCAGCTTGTCGTAGGTGAGGCTGAGGCGGTCGTGCTCGACCTTCGACAGCGTGGACAGCGGGATCCCGCAGCGCTGGCTCATCTCCTTGAGCGTCCAGTCGTTCCTGGCGCGCAGGGACTTGAGGAGGCTGCCGATGGTGGGGTGCTGTCGGGTCATGCCGGTCATTGCTCCTGGTAAGAGGGCCCCTTCCTGGGGCGCCACAAAAGTACAGCTTCGGGGAGATTCTAGGTCTACATGACCAAAGTAGGTTGACAATTCTCCGATCAGGATGGTTATTCTCCTGAACGGCTCATTGGGCGCAGGGGGCGCCCGGGGCCACCGACATTTTCGAGGGGAGAGGAACCAGATGCACCCGATCAAACGAGGTCCGCTGTCCGCCGCGCTGCTTGCGTTCGGGCTCGCGTGTACGACCGCCATGGCGCAGCAGTCGCCCGTGGTCCAGCCCGCCGCAACGCCGGTGGTGCCGCAGGCACCGGCCACGTCCGCCGCACCGCCGCCGGCCGACGCCATGCCCGCGCCGGCCGAGCGCCTGAATGCGACCGACCTGGAAGCCTGGCTCGATGGCTTCATGCCCTACGCGCTGGAGCAGACCGACGTCGCCGGCTCCGTGGTGGTCGTCGTCAAGGACGGCAAGGTGCTGCTGAAGAAGGGCTACGGCTTCTCGGACGTCGCCAAGCGCACGCCGGTGGACGCCGACAACACGCTCTTCCGCCCCGGTTCGATCTCCAAGCTGTTCACCTGGACCTCGGTGATGCAGCTCGTCGAGCAGGGCAAGCTGGACCTGGACGCCGACGTCAACCAGTACATCGACTTCAAGATCCCGCCGTACGAAGGCAAGCCGGTCACGCTGCGCAACATCATGACCCACACCTCCGGCATGGAAGAGGTGATCCGCGGCCTGATCGCCAACAACGAAAGCGAGATCCTGCCGCTCGACGCCACGCTCAAGCACTGGATCCCCGCGCGCATCTACGCGCCCGGCACCACGCCCGCGTATTCCAACTACGCCACCGCCATCGCCGGCTACATCGTGCAGCGCGTGTCGGGCGAACCGTTCGACAAGTACGTGGCCAACCACATCTTCGCGCCGCTGGGCATGCAGCATTCGTCCTTCAGCCAGCCGGTGCAGAAGAACTTCCACGACATGACGTCGAAGGGCTACGACACCGCCTCCGACGGCAAGGCCAAGCCCTACGAGTACATCAACCTCGCCCCCGCCGGCAGCCTGACGTCCAGCGGCGCGGACATGGGCAACTTCATGATCGCGCACCTGCAGAACGGCGCGTTCGGCGACCAGCGCATCCTCCGCGAAGACACCGCGCGCGAGATGCACGAAACCGGCCAGCAGTCGGTCGGCCCGCTCAACAAGATGATGCTCGGCTTCTACGAAACCACCGCCAACGGCCACCGCGCGATCGCGCACGGCGGCGACACGCAGTGGTTCCACAGCGACCTGCAGCTGTTCCTCGACGACAACATCGGCATCTACGTCTCGACCAACAGCTCCGGCAAGGAAGGCCACGCCCGCCTGATCCGCGACGGCCTGGTCACCGCCTTCGTCAACCGCTACCTGCCGCCGAAGACCCCGGCCCCGGAAGCCGCTGGCGTCGATGAAAAGACCGCCAAGCAGCACGCACAGATGATGGCCGGCTCGTACAACAGCAGCCGCCGCGCCGACTCCAACTTCATGAATCTCGTCTACATGCTTGGCCAGACGAAGGTCACCGCCAACGAAGACGGCACCATCAGCGTCCCGATGTTCGCCAGCTACAGCGGCGCCCCGAAGAAGTGGCGCGAGATCAGCCCGTTCCTGTGGCAGGACACCAACGGCGGCGATCGCCTCGCGGCCGACGTCGTCGACGGCAAGGTGACACGCTTCAGCGCCGAACCGTATGCCTCGATCATGGTGTTCCAGCGCGCTGCGTTCTGGCAGACGCCGCCGGTGTTCCTGACGATGCTCGTCGGCAGCCTCGTCGTGCTGCTGCTCACCGTGCTCGCCTGGCCGGTGTCGGCGATGGTGCGTCGCCACTATGGCGTGCGTTACGCGCTGGCGGGCCAGGATGCGCGCGCGCATCGCTGGATCCGCATCGCCTCGCTCGCGGTGCTCGCCTCGTTCGGCGCGATGTTCGGCCTGGTCGTCGCCATGCTGTCGAACTTCGACCTGATGACGCCCGCGCAGGACGGCATGATCGTCGCGCTGCGCTCGCTCACCACGATCCTGTTGCCGATCGGCGCCGTCATCGCGGTGTGGAATGCCTGGAAGGTGCTGACCAGCACGCGCAGGAAGTGGGCGAAGCTGTGGGCCGTCGTGGTCGCAGCCGCCTTCCTCTCGCTGCTGTTCATCGGATTCGCTTGCCACGTCTTCGGCTTCTCCGCCGACTATTGACGTACCCCCGCGCGGCGGTTCACGCCGCCGCGCATTTTTTCCGGGACTCCATCGTGATCCAGACCGACCGCGTCAAGCTGGTGCTGCGGAATGAACTGCTGCGCCTGTCAGAACCCTTCCGCATCTCCGGCCATGTGTTCGAAGCCTCGCCCGTCACGCTCGTCAGCCTGCAACAGGGCCACGCGATCGGCCGCGGCGAAGCGTCCGGCGTGTACTACACGCGCGACGAACCCAGCGACATGCTCCGCACGCTCGAATCGATGCGCGATCGCATCGAGGACGGCCTCACGCGCGAAGACCTCCTCGAACTCCTCCCACCCGGCGGCGCGCGCAATGCGCTCGACTGCGCCTTGTGGGAACTCGAAGCACGCGTGGCCGGCATGCCCGCGTGGCAACTCGCCGGCATGGGCAAGCCGAAGCCGCTGACCACCACTTTCACCGTCGGCGCCGATGCGCCCGAGGTGATGGCGCAGAAGTCGCTCGGCTACACGCACGCACGCGCCATCAAGCTGAAACTCACCGGCGACGTCGACCTCGACATCGCGCGCCTGCAGGCCGTGCGCGCCGTGCGTCCCGACACCTGGATCGGCGTCGACGCCAACCAGGGCTACGTGCCCGACACGCTGCAACGCCTGTTGCCCGCGCTGGTCGAGGCGAAGGTGTCACTGCTCGAACAACCCTGCCGCCGCGGCCGCGAACGCGAGCTCGACGGCATCGATCGCGTCGTGCCCATCGCCGCGGACGAAAGCATCCTGTCGCTCGCCGAGCTGGAAGAACGCGCGCAGTGGTTCGATGTCGTCAACATCAAGCTCGACAAGTGCGGCGGCCTAACCGAAGGCCTGTTGATGGCGCAGCGCGCACGGGAGATGGGCCTGAAGGTGATGGTCGGCAACATGGTGGGCACGAGCCTGGCGATGGCGCCGGCGTTCCTGCTCGGCCAGTTCTGCGACATCGTCGACCTGGACGGCCCGTTGTTCCTGCAACGCGACCGTTCGCCGGGCGTGGTGTATTTCGACGGCTACGTCGATTGCCCCGCGTCGGTGTGGGGTTCGCCGGACGTGCTGCTGTGAATGCAACGACGCAGCGGGTCGCCGGGGCCAGCTGGCTGAAACAGCCGCCGGGCCTGGCGATCCTGTTCCTCACGCAGATGTGGGAGATCTTCTCCTACTACGGCATGCGGACGCTGCTGGTGTACTACATGACGAAGCAGCTGCTGTTCTCGCAGCAGCATGCTTCGATGGTGTACGGCGCGTACATCGCGACGTTCTACTTCACGCCGATCCTCGGCGGCCTGGTGTCCGACCGCTGGCTGGGGCGCAAGCGGTCGGTGATCATCGGCGCGGCGATCATGTCGCTCGGCCATTTCCTGATGGCGTCCGAATCGCTGCTGTATTTCGCGCTCGCGGCGATCGCGTTGGGCAACGGCCTGTTCCTGCCGAGCCTGCCGAGCCAGATCGACGATTTGTATGCGAAGGACGATCCGCGCCGCGGTTCGGCCTACAACTTCTACTACGTCGGCATCAATGTCGGCGGACTGCTCGCGCCGCTGGTGTGCGGCACGCTGGGCGAACTGTACGGATGGCATTACGGCTTCGGCGCGGCGGGCGTCGGCATGCTGGCGGGCCTGGCGATCTACACGCTCGGCGGCAAGTGGTTGCCGCCGGAACGCCCGAAGGCGCAGGACCTTGCGCCCGCCGAACGCATGCCCTTCGCCGCGATGAAGCAACGCATCCTCACGCTGTCGGCCGTGGCGATCTGCGTGATGGTCTTCCGCGGCGCCTACGAACAATCGGGCAACACGATCGCGTTGTGGGCGGACGTGGGGCTGGATCGCCACGCCGGGAATTTCCTCATCCCGATGACGTGGTTCCAGTCGCTCAATCCGCTGCTCGTCATTTTCCTCACGCCGTTGCTCGTTGCGTTGTGGACGAAGCAGGCGCGCGCCGGCCACGAACCCGCGCCCGCGAAGAAGATGGCGATGGGCGCGTTCGGCGTATCGATCGCGTTCCTGCTGCTCGCGCTCGTCGATGCGAGCGCGCAAGGCCACGCGCACTGGGTGTGGCTGGCCGCGTTCTTCGTCCTGTTCACCGCGGGCGAGCTCTTCATCCTGCCGATCGGGCTGAGCCTGTTCGCGCGCCTCGCACCCGCGGGTTATGCCGCGACGTCGATCGCCGCCTGGTACTTCGCGTCCTTCGGCGGAAACCTGCTGGCCGGCGGCCTGGGCACGTTGTGGAGCGCGATGACGCACAGCGCGTTCTTCGGCGTCATGGCCGGCGTCGCCGCACTCGCGGGCGTCCTGTTGCGCCTGCTCCATCCCGCCGTCGTGCGTGCCGAAGTGATGAATGGCCGCAGCCCCGACGAGCGGTCGCAATAACGATCCTTGATGGATTGACAATTTTCCGATCAGGATGCTTACATCCTGAAAAGGTCACAGCACACCTTCTGGGGAGATAGGGAATGCACATGCACCACCACCGCGCGCCGATGCGCCGCCACACGCTCACGTCCGCGATCGCACTCACGCTGGCCTTCGGCATCGCCGGGCCGGCCCTGGCGCAGCAGGCCGCGCCCGCCACCGCGCAGCAGCCGACGGCCACGCCGCAGGAACTGGACGTCGTCACCGTCACCGCGAACAAGCGCGAGGAAAACATCCGCGAAGTCGCCGTCGCCGTGACCAAGCTGACCGACCAGCAGCTGGAAAACATCAACGCCACGCAGATGTCGGACTACGCCAACTACGTGCCGGGCCTGCAGGTCCAGGATTCGGGTTCGCCGGGCCAGACGCAGGTGTCGATGCGCGGCATCGCGCCGCTGTCGTCGGGGTCCACCGTCGGCACCTACGTCGACGAAACGCCGATCGGTTCCAACAACCTCTACCAGCAGGCCACGCTGTTCGCGCTCGACCTGCTGCCCTACGACGTGGACAGCATCGAAGTGCTGCGCGGTCCGCAGGGCACGCTGTACGGCGCCGGCGCGATGGGCGGCCTGATCAAGTACGTGATGAAGAAGCCCGACACCACGCAGAACGAATTCCGCGTCGGCATGGGCATCGCCGACACGCAGGGCGCGGACGGCGCGTCGATCAACTGGCGCATCGGCGGCAACCTGGTGCTCGCGCAGGACAGCGTCGCGCTGCGCGCCAGCTTCGCCAGCAACGAGCCCAACGGCTACGTCGACAACTTCGTCGACGGCCGCAAGGACATCAACGATTCCTCGCAGGGCAGCGGCCGCGCCTCGTTCCTCTGGAAGAACGACAAGGCCAGCGTGCAGTTCAGCGTGATGAAGCAGCAGATCGACAGCCCGAACAACGCGATCATCGCGCTGGATCCGGTGTCGCACGAGCCGATCTCGGGCCTTTCCAACTTCGTGTTCGTCGATGAAAAGTTCAAGAAGAACATCGAGAACTACGCGCTCACCGTCGACTACGACGCCGGCTTCGCGGACTTCCTGTCGGCCACCAGCTACTCCGACGTCAAGACCTCGATCACCACCGACCAGACGCTGACCTACGGCGACTTCACCACGCTGTTCGGCCTGCCGCCCGGCAGCGCGTACCTCACCAACGACCTGCAGCTGAAGCAGTTCACGCAGGAATTCCGCCTGATGTCGAAGGGCGATGGCGCGTTAGAATGGCTGGTCGGCGGCTTCTACGACGACGAGCGCGGCGACAACCACCAGTTCGTGCCGCTCAACCAGCGCAACGGCCAGCCGCTGCCGCCGCCGTTCGCCGCGGCCGTGGGTTCGCTGGGCGACCTGTACCTGCCGAGCACGTACGAAGAGAAGGCGGTGTTCGCCAACGGCGCGTACAAGTTCACCGACCAGTTCAAGCTGGGCGCGGGCGTGCGCTGGGCGTCGAACGACCAGGAGTTCACGCAGGACGTCGTGGCCGGCCTGCTCGCGCCGATCGGCACCGAGTTCAACACCTCCAGCGAAGACGTGTTCACCTGGAGCCTCACGCCGCAGTTCCAGGTCAACAAGGACGTGATGGTGTACGGCAAGGTTTCGACGGGCTACCAGCCCGGCGGCCCGAACATCGTCGCCAACGGCCTGCCGCGCCAGGTCGATTCCTCCACGCTTACCAGCTACGAGCTCGGCATGAAGTCCGCGTTCGACGACAACCGCGTGCTGCTGGATGTCGTGGCCTACCAGATCCATTGGCAGGACATCCAGGTCGCCTCGCTCGTCAACGGCGTCAGCGGCCTGGTCAACGGCGGCGAAGCGACGAGCCAGGGCCTGGAAGTGGCGGCGATGTTCCGCCCGATCGACGGCCTCACGCTCGGCGTCAACGCGGCGTACAACGATTCGAAGATCGACGAAGACTTCCCGCTCATCACCGTGCCCGCCGGCGGCGGCGCCAACGTGCTGATCAACACGGGCCTGAAGGGCGATCGCATGCCCTACGTGCCGGACCTCACGTGGTCGGCGACGGCGGATTACTACCTTCCGCTCTCCGGCGACTGGGGCATGAACGTCGGCGGCGGTTTCCGCTACGTCGACGATCGCGTCACGGCCACCACGCAGCGCCAGGTCGTCGCGGTGGGCAGCACGGTGCTCGACACCGAAATCACGCCCGGCCTCGACATCGACAGCTACTCGGCGCTGGACCTCTACCTGTCCTTCTCCAACCAGCACTGGTCGATCCGCGGCTACATGAAGAACGCAACGGACGAACGCGCGTATTCGACGATGAGCGACATCACCAACCAGGTCACCGGCGTCACGCACCACACCGCGGCCACGCCGATCATGCCGCGCACCTACGGGCTCGAGGTCGACTACCGCTTCTGAGCCTCGAAGAAGATCGCCGCATGAACGTCCTGTTGCCCCAGCCTTACCTGTTGTTCCTCGGCGAAACCACGGAACCCGGCTATGCGAAGACCGCTTTCGGTCTTCGCGACTGGTCCCCGCAACGTTGCCTCGGCGAGTTCTCGCTGCCGGGCGCCACGGTCAGCACGGGCCTGCCGTTCCTGACCCCCGTGCAGGCGCGCAACGCCGGCGCACGGGCCATGGTGATCGGCGTGGCGAATGCGGGCGGGTTCATCCCGCAAACCTGGATCGGCGCCCTGCTCGAAGCGATGCAGGCCGGGCTCGATCTCGTCGGCGGCATGCACGCCCGCCTGCGCGACATCCCGGTGCTGCGCGATGCCGCGATGCAATACGGGCGGCGCCTGATCGATGTGCGCGAACCACCCGCGAAGATCCCGGTGGCCTCGGGCCGGCGACGCACGGGTCGGCGCTTGCTGACGGTCGGCACCGACTGCGCGCTCGGCAAGAAGTACACGGCGCTCGCACTCGCGCGCGCCTTCCAGGCGCATGGCGAAGCCGCGACGTTCCGTGCCACGGGACAGACCGGCATCCTCATCGCCGGCGGTGGCATTCCGATGGATGCGGTGGTGGCCGATTTCGCCGCGGGGGCGGCGGAACTGCTGACGCCGGATGCAGACCCGACGCACTGGGACGTGATCGAAGGCCAGGGCTCGTTGCTGCATCCGGCGTACGCAGGCGTGTCGCTCGCGTTGCTGCATGGCAGCCAGCCCGACGTGTTCGTCGTGTGCCACGAACCGGGACGCGATCGCGTGCTAGGGCATCCGGACTTCGCGGTGCCCGACGTGCTCGACGTCATCGATCTCACGATCCGCTTGGGATCGCGCACGTCGCCGCACATCCGCTGTGCCGGCGTCAGCCTCAACACCGCGAAGATGGACACCGGTGCGGCGTTGCGCCTGTTCGATCGCGAAAGCGAACGCCTCGGCATGCCGGTCGGCGATCCGATGCGCGGCGGCAAGGCGTTCGAACGCCTCGTCAAAGCCTGCCTCGCATGAGCTCCCGCTTCCAGCGCTGGATCCTGCCGGGGCTGGCGTTCAAGGCCGCGGTGATCGGTGGCGGTTATGCGACGGGCCGCGAACTCGCGGAGTACTTCATCCCGAGCGGGCCGCAGGGCGGCATGGCGGGCATCGTCGTCGCGATGCTGGCGTGGAGTACGTTGTGCGCGCTCACCTTCGCGTTCGCGCATGCGACGCGCAGTCATGACTACCGCAGCTTCTTCGCGTCGCTGCTCGGGCCGTTCGCGTTCGTGTTCGAACTGGCCTATCTCATCTTCATCGTGCTGATCCTCGCCGTCTTCGGCGCGGCGGCCGGCGCGATCGGGCAAGCGATGTTCGGGTGGCACACGCTGGTGGGCACCTTGCTGCTGGTGGCGGGCATCGGCGCGTTCACCGCGTACGGCAACGAGTCGGTCGAGCGCCTGTTCAAGTGGGTGTCGTTCTTCCTGTACGGCGTGTACGTGTTGTTCTTCCTGTTCACGATCCTCAAGTTCGGACACCAGGCGTCGCAGCAATTCGCCACGCCGGTGCCCACGGACGGGTGGCTGTCGGGCGGCCTGACGTACGCGGGCTACAACATCGTCGGCGCGGTGATGATCCTGCCGCTGGCGCGCCATTTCCTGACGCGGCGCGATGCCGTGGTCGCGGGCGTGCTCGCCGGCCCGCTCGCGATGCTGCCGGGCCTGCTGTTCTTCACCTGCATGATCGCGTGGTACCCGGCGATCGGCGCAGAAGCGCTGCCGTCGGATTTCATGCTGCGGCAGCTTGGCATGCCGCTGTTCCACCTGTGCTTCCAGGCCATGATCTTCAGCGCGCTGCTGGAAAGCGGCACCGCCTGCGTGCATGCGATGAACGAGCGCATCGCGGTGGCGTGGCAGGCGCGGCGCGCAAGCGATTTGCCGAAGCGCGCGCGGCTCGCCATCTCGGGCGCGCTGCTCGTGGGCTCCATCTTCATCGCGGCACGCTTCGGCCTGGTCGACCTCATCGCGCGCGGGTATCGCGCGCTCGCGTGGCTGTTCCTCGTCGTTTACGTGGTGCCGTTGCTGACCGTCGGCCTCTGGCGCCTGCGCCAGCGCGCGCCGCGCGTCGTACCCGCGCCGCAATCCTGATCCCAACACTCCAATGAAAGGAAACGCCGTGATGCTTCGACGTCTCGTCCCGACCGCGCTCGCGATGGCCGCCATGCTGGTGGTCGCCAACGCGAGTTTTGCCGCGCAGCCGGCCGACCTCGATGCACAAGTGCAGACCGCGATGCAGTCGCACGGCGTGCCCGGCATGGCGATCGCGATCGTCGAGGACGGCAAGGTCGTCCTCGCCAAGGGCTACGGCGTGCGCAAGCTCGGCTCGCCCGAGCGCGTGGACGCCGACACGATCTTCCCCACCGGCTCGACCGGCAAGGCGATCACCACCGCGGCGATCGCGGTGCTGGTCGACGACGGCAAGCTGAAGTGGGACGACAAGATCATCGACCACATGCCGTGGTTCCGCATGTACGACCCGTGGGTCACCAACGAAATGACGGTGCGCGACCTGCTCACGCATCGCAGCGGCCTGGGCCTGGGCGCGGGTGACCTGATGTTCGTGCCGAGCTCCTCGCGCAGCCGCGCCGACACGGTGCGTGCGTTGCGCTACATCAAGCCCGCGACGAGTTTCCGCAGCGGCTATGCGTACGACAACCTGCTGTACGCCGTTGCCGGCCAGCTGATCGAGGAAGTGAGCGGGCAGACGTGGGAAGTGTTCGTGCGCGAGCGCGTGCTGAAGCCCGCGGGCATGACGAGTTCGGTGACCGAGCAGTCCGCGCGCTTCGCCAATCCCAACCGCGCGTGGCCGCATGCGCGCCTGGGCGGCCGCGTGCGCGGCCTCGGCGAGCAGCGCGTGCTCGACGAACGCAAGACGCTCGGCGACAACGCCGCGCCGGCCGGTGGCCTGTCGTCGAGCGCCAACGACATGGCGCACTGGATGCTGGTGCAGCTCGGCCACGGCACGTGGACCGACGCCAACGGCAAGCAGGTGAAGGTCTTCAGCGAAGCGCAGTCGCAGCAGATGTGGACGCCCGCGGTCCTCACGCCCACGCCGGCGTACCCCGGCAAGCTCGCGCCGTTCTCGCCGAAGTTCTCGTCCTACGCGCTGGGCTGGAGCGTGCGCGACTATCGCGGCGCGAAGCTCATCGACCACGGCGGCGCGGTGTTCGGCGTGCAGACCTACGTCGTGCTGATCCCGGAGCGCAACATCGGCATCACCGTGCAGATCAACGCCGAAGACTTCCAGGTGATGCGCGCGATCGCGATGGAGCTGGTCGATCATTACCTCGACGCACCGGATACCGACTGGATGGCGGCGTTCGACGAATTCGCCAACACGCGCATGCAGGGTGGCGTCGCCGCGCTCGATGCCAGCGCGAAGGAACAAGGCGCCGCGCCGGGCAAGGCCTCGTTGCCGATCGCCGACTACGCGGGCCGCTACAAGGACGCCTGGTACGGCCCGATCGACATCCGCAACGAGAAGGGCGGCCTGCGCATCGACTTCACGCGCACGCCGGGCATGGTCGGGCGCCTCGAACACGCGCACCACGACACCTTCCGCGCGATCTGGGACGACCCGAACATCGAACCGGCCTATGTCACCTTCGGCCTCGGTGCCGACGGCAAGATCGACCGCGTGACGATGAAGGCCATCTCGCCGATCGCGGACTTCAGCTTCGACTACCAGGACCTGCAGTTCGCGCCCGTGCGCGCGGACTGAGCCCATCGCACCGCCGGCGGCGTAGGATTCGCCAATCCGCGCCCGCCGGCGCCACGAGGGGAACCGCATGCGTCGTCTTGCCGGAGGCCTGGTGTGTTTCGCGGCTTGCCTGGGGGGCGCGCTCGCCACCCACGCGCAATCCGATCCTCCTGCACCGCCGGCCGCGCCGCCCATCGTGTTGCAGGCCGCGCACCTCTTCGACGGACGCAGCGGCAAGCTTGTCTCGCCCGGCCGCATCGTGGTGCGCGGCACGAAGATCGAATCCATCGGCAGCGATGCGCCCGCACCCGCCGGCGCACGCGTGATCGACCTCGGCGACGCCACGCTCATGCCCGGCATCATCGATGCGCACACGCACATCGCCGGCGACTACGACGCCAGCTGGACCAACGGTTTCTACAATTCGATGATGCGGCTGCCGGTGGAACAGTCGTACTACGCCGCGCGCAATGCACGCGCGACCTTGCAGGCCGGCGTGACCACCGTGCGCGAAGTCGGCGCCGCGGACCTGATCGACGTCGCGTTGCGCAACGCCATCAACGCCGGCCTCGAAGACGGGCCGCGCATGCTCGTCGCCGTGCACGCGATCGGCTCGACCGGCGGCCATTGCGATGCACCTGCCTTCCCGCCCGGCACCGTGCGCACGTTCGGCGAAGCGGACGGCGTGTGCAACGGCGCCGATTCCTGTCGCCGCGCGGTGCGCGAGCAACTCAAGTACGGCGCGGACGTCATCAAGATCTGCGCCTCCGGCGGCGTGCTGTCCGAATCCGATCCGGTCGACGTGCCGCAGCTCACGCCCGCGGAACTGTCGGCCATCGTCGACGAAGCGCACGCCTGGCGCCGCAAGGTGGCTGCGCATGCGCACGGCGATCTCGCGGCGCGGCTGGCGGTGGAAGCCGGCGTCGATTCCATCGAACACGGCAGCTTCCTCACACCGGAGACACTGCAGCTGATGCAGCGCAAGGGCACGTACCTGGTGCCGACGCGCATGGCGGTGAACTTCGTGCTGAAGCAGGCGGGCACGTATCCGCCGAAGGTCGGCGACAAGGCGCGCGCCGCGGCCGGTTCGCACGGCCGGATGATGCACGACGCGATGCGCATCGGCGTGCGGATGGCCTACGGCACCGATGCCGGCGTGTATCCGCATGGCGAGAACGCGCGCGAGTTCGGCGACTACGTCGACCTGGGCATGGACCCGGCGAAGGCGCTGATGACCAGCAGCGTGGGCGCGGCGACGCTGCTGGGCATCGACGCGGAGACCGGCACGCTGGAAGCCGGCAAGTTCGCCGACATCGTGGCGGTGCCGGGCAACGTGCTCGACAACGTGCGGGCGACCGAGCATCCGCGGTTCGTCATGAAGCAGGGCAAGATCGTGCGCGACGCGCCCTAGGAGCCTGACATGCAATTCAAGTGGATTGTTGCGTTGGTCACCGCACTCGTCGCCCTTCCCGCGCACGCGCAGGATGCCGTCGTCACCGACGGCGACAAGTACAAGGTGCTCCTCGAGAATGCGTGCGTGCGCGTGCTGGATTACCAGGACACGCCCGGGCAGATGACGCACCCGCACCACCATCCCTCGTTCGTGCTCTATGCGCTTGCGCCCTTCGAACGCGACATCCACTTGCCGGACGGCAAGGTGATCCATCGCAGCTTCAAGCAGGGCGACGTGCTCTGGTCGCCGGCGCAGACGCACACCGGCGAAAACACCGGCAAGACGCCGTCGCATGCATTGCTCGTGGAGAACAAGCCCTCGGCGGCGTCGGACCCGGCTTGCAAGGACGCGGGCGCGCCCTGACCGCCTCCGGTCAGGACCCAGGCAGCCGGCGCCTCACTCCTCCGGCGACCCGCGCTTGAACCGCGCCTCCGCATCCAGCAAATGGCTCACCAGGATGTGCGACATGATGTTGATGCCGATGCCACCGAACATCACCGGGAACAGGTAGAGCGCCAGCGACACTTCGGACCGGAAGATCTTGTCGTCCTGCAGCGACGGACTGCTGCCGGCGGCGTTGGCCAGGCTCTGCAACAGGTACACGTCGAGCCCCGAGATCAGCACGAGCACGAAGCCGAACAGCAGCACCGTGGCGCGCGAGATCGCGCGCTTGCGCAGCAGCGCGACGTAGATCCAGGTCGGCACCACGGCCGAGAAGACGATGAGCAGCCAGAACCGCAGTTCGGTGAAGATGGTGGCGTGCATGCAAACCTCGTCGTTGGGTGCGCGGGCGTCAGTGCGGACCTTGTTGCTCGATCCGCTCCAGCGCCGGCAGCGCGCGTTGTTCGATCGGGGACAACGATAGCGACAGGCGCCAGAAGAACACAGCCAGCAGCGCCAGCATCAGGCCCGCCGCGGTGATGCCGCGCCGCGTCCATTCCACGGGCGGCGGCACCCAGGCCGCGAGCAGCAACAACCCGCCCACGATCGTGATCGCATCAAAACTGGCGCGCTGCCAGTAGCTCCCGCCCAGGTGCAGCCACATGCCGAATTCATCGAACGTCAGCGCCAACCCGATCCCGTAACCCGCCGCTACCACGTCGCGCCATCGCCCGCGCGGTTGCGCGAACAACAACGCAGCGCCGACAACCGCGAGCACCACGATCCCGAAGTTGAGGTGGTGCACGTGCGTGCCGCCGACGTGCACGTACAGGTCCGGCAGCTTGCGCGCCATGATCAGCAGCACGAGCAGCCGCGTGCAGGCGAAGGTCACCACGAAGGCGACGAGGACGATCCGCTGGAGTCGCCGGGAAGGACGCATGAGGCCGAGGATAGGCCCGGCCTAGTGAATTCGCGCGAGCAGGGCGTTGAAGCGGGGATGGTCGTGCAGGGGGTCGAGGTCGCTGTCGTGTTCCATCCAGGCGCGGTCGCCCCAGCCGAGGCTGACGGCGCGTTCGAGCAGGTCGATCGCACGCTCCAGGTCGCCCTGTCCGACATAGAAGCACGCCACGTTGTAGAGCACGACGGGCTCATCCTGCGCCTGCTTGAGCGCCTGCTCGGCCATCGCGCGGGCCTTTTCGTTCTCGCCGACGCGGTAGAGGTTCTGCGCCGCGAAATACAACGCGCGCGTGTCGTGCGGATTGAGCTTGATGTGCCGTTCCAGCGTGCCGAGCGCACCCAGGCGCACGCGCATCTCGTCCTGCTTGCGGCCCAGCGACGCCAGCGACATGGCCAGGAACATTGGCACCTGGAAGTCGTCCGGGTTCACTTCCGCGGCGCGCGCGTACAGGCGTGCGGCTTTTTCGAAGTCGCCGCGCGAGGAGCTGGCTAGGCCGTGGTAGTGCCACGCGTCGAAGAGGTTCGGGTTTTTGGTGGTCGCGGTTTCGAATTCGACCTCGGCCTCGTCGTAGCGCTCGCTGATCAGCAACGCCAGGCCGCGCGAGGCGTGGGCTTCTGCGGATTCGCGATCCAGCACGACGGCCTGTTCGCTGGCGCGGTTGGCGCGCTCCACGTTCTCGGTGGTGGCTTCGGCGTAGCGATACAGGTTGGCGTAGGCGTCGGCCATGCCGGCATAGGCCAGCGCGTATTTCGAGTCCACCGCGATCGCCTGCTCGAACATCCGGATCGCGTGTTCGTAATCGCGCCGCGCCATCGAATACATGTAGCTGCGGCCGCGCAGGTAGTAGTCGTAGGCTTCGGGGTCGGAGGTGGCGACCGACTGGATCGCGCGCCGCTCCTGCGGCGTCAGCGTCACCTGCAGCGCCTTGACGATGCTGTGCGCGATGTCGTCCTGGATCGCGAATACGTCTTTCAGTTCGCGATCGTAGGTTTCCGACCACAGGTGCGAATCGCTGTCGGTGTCGATCAGCTGCGCGGTGATGCGCACGCGGTCGCCGGCGCGGCGCACGCTGCCTTCCAGCAACGTGGTGACGCCGAGTTCGCGCGCGACCACCGGGATCGCGGCGTCCTTGCCCTTGTAGGCGAACGACGAGGTGCGCGAAGCCACTTTGAGCTGCGGCAGTTGCGTGAGCAGGTTGAGGATTTCCTCGGCGATGCCGTCGCTGAAGTATTCGTTCTCCGCATCGCCGCTCATGTTGACGAAGGGCAGCACGGCGATGGTGCGGCGGTCGTCGCGCAGGATGGCGCGTTGCGGCGGCGGATCGGGCGTTGCGGCGACGGGCGTTTCGGGTTCGGGCGAAGGCGATGCGATCGGCGCCATCGGCGCGACCGGCGCGGGCACGGCGACCGGGACTTCCTGCAACGGCAGCGTGCGCTCCAGCCCGCGCGGGCCGGCATCGAACATCCACGCCATCGCGAAGGCGATCGGGAACCCCAGCACCACCAGCACGATGACGAGGGTGACGGTCCAGGACGGCAGGTGCAGGCTCGGCAGCACCGTGGCCGCCACCTGGATCACCAGCCAGCCCGCGACCGCGTAGACGAGGGCAACGCGGAAGACGCGGCGTCGGCGGAGTTCGGCGAACAGGCCCGCGAGCATCGAACCGTCTCCCCGTGCGAATGCAGCGTCGATCCCCGGGCCAACGTGCCGCGCGCCGGCGAACGGACACTGCCGCTTTCCCGGCCCGTCCGGTCCCGGTTGGCATAGACTCCGGCCGTTCGGAGGAGCATGCGGATGGAAGCGATCGACCTGCTGGAAACCATCGAGGAAGAGACCGGGCCGGATCCGCGCTGGAGCGTGCTCTGGCTGCACGGGCTGGGCGCGGACGGACATGATTTCGTCCCGCTGGTGCCCGAACTGGTGCGCCATGGCTGGCCGTCGATCCGCTTCGTGTTCCCGCATGCGCCGGTGCGCGCGGTGACGATCAATGCCGGCATGCGCATGCGCGCCTGGTACGACATCCGCGATTTCGACCTGGCCAACCGCGCCGACGCCGATGGCGTGATGGTCTCGTCCGCGCAGGTGGGCGCGCTGCTCGATCGCGAACATGCACGCGGCATCCCGCCGGAACGCACGTTCCTCGCCGGGTTCTCGCAAGGCGGCGCGATCACGCTGGCCGCGGGCCTCAAGCGCACGCATCCCCTCGCCGGCCTCATCGCGCTGTCCACGTACCTGCCGATGTCCGAGCAGATGGCGCGCGAATCGGTCACCGATGCGGCCAAGCGCCAACCGGTGTTCCTCGCGCACGGCGATGCGGACCCGGTGATCCCGGTGCAGGCGGGGCATGCCACCGCATCGCTGCTGACGGGCCAGGGCTTCGATGTCACGTGGCGCACGTATGCGATGCCGCATGCGGTGTGCCCGGAGGAAATCCGCGATCTCGGGGACTGGCTCGAGCGCAGGCTCGCGGGCTGACGATGGAGGCCGCCCCCGGCGAACCCTGGTTGCCGGACCTGTGCCGCCTCGGGCGGCTGGCCACCGTGCTCGCGGTGGCCGAACTCGTGGTCGCCGTCATCGCGCTCTCGCCCTCGGCCGAAGCCGAATGGACCCTGGCCCGCTTCGCCTCGGCGAGCGGGTTCGCGTTGTGGCTCGCGCTCACGGTGTCGGTGGTGCTGTGCGTGTCCCGTCGCAAGCTCTCGACCTTGCGCCGTTGGGTCGGCGGGCCCGGCGCGGTGGTGCTGGCGGCGCTGATCGCTGCCTCCGGTGCCGCGCTCGTGCACGCGGTCGACCACGGCCTCGGGTCGGACCTGGTGCCCACCTCGGTCACGCTGCATCGCTTCGTGCTGGGCAGCGCGGCCATCACCTCGCTGATCGTGGGCGTGGTGCTGCGTTACCTGTACGCGGTGGACGGCTGGCAGGCGCAGGTGCGCGCCAGCGCGCGCGCCGAGGCCGACGCGCTGCAGGCCCGCATCAAGCCGCATTTCCTTTTCAACAGCATGAACACCATCGTCGGCCTGGTACGCCGGGACCCGGACGTGGCCGAGCGCGCGGTGCTGGACCTGTCGGACCTGTTCCGCGCGGCCCTGGGCGCCGGCAAGGGCGAATCGAGCCTGGCCGAGGAAGTGGAACTGGCCGAGCGCTACCTGTCGATCGAACAACTGCGCCTGGGCGACCGCCTGCAGGTCCGCTGGCGCAAGGCCGAACCCCTGCCCTGGCAGCTGCCGTTGCCCCGCCTGGTGTTGCAGCCCCTCGTCGAAAACGCGGTTTTGCACGGGATTTCAAGGCTCCCCGCGGGCGGCACCATCGACATCGAGGTGACCTGCGACCACGAACACCTGCAGGTCAGCATCCACAATCCGGCCCCCGCGCCCCGGGAGCGCGACATGTCCGGCGGGGGGCCGCTGGAGCCCCGCGCGGGCAGCGGGCACGCGCAAACCAACATCGCCCATCGCCTTGCGTATACCTTCGGACCCAAGGCGCGCGTGCACGGGCGTTGGCACGAGGGCTACTATCTGGCTGAGCTTCGAGTCCCGCTCCCTGCAGGAGGTCGATCGTGAGAGTGCTGATCGCCGACGACGAACCCCTCGCGCGCGAACGCCTGCGCGATCTGCTCGCCGCGCAACCCGGCGTCGAGCTGGTCGCCGAAGCAGGCGACGGGCGCGAAGCGCTGCATGCCTGCGCACAGCATCATCCCGACCTCGTGCTGCTCGACATCGCGATGCCCGGCATCGATGGCCTCGAAGCGGCGCGACATCTCGCTGCATTCGAACCACGGCCTGCGGTGGTGTTCTGCACCGCGTACGACGCGCATGCGTTGTCGGCGTTCGAAGCGGCCGCCATCGATTACCTCGTCAAGCCCGTGCGGGCCGAACGCCTGGCCGCCGCGATCGAACGCGCGCGCACCTTCGCCGCCGGCCGCACCAACGGCGACGGCGCGCCCGCCAGCGACCAGTTGCGCACGCACCTGTGCGCGCGCCTGCGCGGCAGCCTGCGCCTGATCCCGGTCGAGGACGTGCATTACCTGCAGGCCGAAGAGAAATACGTGGTCGTGCACCACGCGCGCGGCGAAGACCTGATCGAGGAATCGCTGAAGTCGCTGGAAGAGGAATTCGGCGACCGCTTCGTGCGCATCCATCGCAACTGCCTGGTCGCGCGGCATGAAATCGTCGAACTCAAGCGCGCGCCCGACGGGCACGTGCAGGCCGTGCTGCGGCACGGCAACCATCCGCTCGAGGTGAGCCGGCGGTGCGTGGCGCATTTGCGCGAGACGGTGAAGCACCTGTAGGGCAACGGCGGGAACGGGGAACGGGGAAAACCGGCTTGCTGCCGCGCTTCAGCCCCACCGGCCGAAGGTCGATGCGTTGCGCTTCGAATAGCTTGAGGGCGGACTTCGGCTCGCGCGGGGGCCGTCGCATCGAATGCTGTCTCCCTGTTCCCCATTCCCTGTTCCCGCTTTTCCATCGGCGATAATCCCGCCATGAATCACCCCCTCCGCATCGCCACCCGCAAGTCCCCCCTCGCCCTCTGGCAGAGCGAACACGTCGCCGACCGCCTGCGCGCCGCGCATCCGGGGCTCGACGTCATCCTCGTGCCCATGAGCACGCGCGGGGACGAAGTGCTCGACCGGTCGCTGGCCGCCATCGGCGGGAAGGGCCTGTTCCTCAAGGAACTCGAGATCGCGATGCAGCGCGGCGAAGCCGATTGCGCGGTGCATTCGCTGAAGGACGTGCCGATGGTGCTCGAGCCGGGCTTCATGCTGCCGGCGATCCTGGCGCGCGCGGACCACGCCGATGCGTTCGTGAGCAACCACTACGACGACCTCGACGCGTTGCCGCAGGGCGCGATGGTGGGCACGTCGTCGTTGCGTCGCCAGGCGCAGTTGCGCGCGCGGCGGCCGGACCTGGTGTTGCGCGACCTGCGCGGCAACGTCAACACGCGGCTCGCGAAACTCGATGCGGGCGAGTACGACGCGATCGTGCTGGCGTGCGCGGGGCTTGCGCGGCTCGGCTTCGAATCGCGCATTCGTGCGCGGCTGGATGCGCCGGCGTGGTTGCCCGCACCCGCGCAGGGCGCGATCGCGATCGAATGCCGCGACGACGCGCCGGAGATCCACGCGTTGTGCGCCGCGCTCGACGATGCGGAGACGCGCATCTGCGTGGAAGCCGAGCGCGCGATGAATCGTGCGTTGCATGGCAGCTGCCACGTGCCGGTCGCGGCGTTCGCGCGACGCGAAGGCACGCAGCTGGACCTGCAGGGGCTGGTGGGCTCGTCGCTCGACGGGCGCCTGGTGCGCGCGGCCAGCGAAGGCACGGATCCGGAAGCGCTGGGGATCGAAGTCGCCGAGCGCCTGCTCTCGCAGGGCGCCCGCGAACTCATCGACGCTCAGTAATAGAGCGTCACCATGTGCTTCGCTTCGGCGAAGAACAGCCAACGTTCGACGAAGGCGCCGGCCAGCGCGGACAGCGCGGCGGCCGTGTACCAGGGCGCGGTGTCCAGGTGCACGAAGACGAACACCGGCAGCAACGCCAGGATCGGCAGCACGGCGAACAGCACGATGGCCAGACGTCGCAACGTCTTCGCGTGCTTGCGCGCGACGACGAAGCCCATTTCCTTCGTGAGGTAGTTCGCCTCGGTGTGCGGGCGTTCGAAGACGGTGGCGGTGCGGTTCGGGAGGCCGATGGCGTCGCCGCGCGTTGCAGGCAGCGGCGCATCGATGTCGCGCCAGTAACGACGCTTCTGGTCCCACAGCAGCAGTGCGGCAACGATGGCGACGAGCGCGGCGACGTTGCGGACTTCGCGCCCCAGCAGCGTGGCGATGGCGCAGAACAACAGGCCGCCGGTGAACAGCGCGAACAGCACGTACACGCGTGGCACCAGGCGATGGCCCCACGCGGGGATCGGCTTGAGGGACGCGTAGATCATGGCGGTGCAGTAGACAGTCACGAGCGCGGCGATGATCGAGAGGGCGGCGACGCCCATGCCTGCGATTCCCAGCTGCACGGCCGAACCCGTTGCGTTGGCATCGAGCATGCCGGGCAACGCGGCTGCGCCGAGCAACAGGGCGATTCCGAATGTCAACATTGCGGCGACGCCTTCGCGCGACAACCACGAGGTCCGCCACTGCGAGAACGCGCGCCATGCGCGCATCGGCTTGCCGAGGTGCAGCGTCGAGCTGAGCAGCCCGATCGTCGACAGCACGATCGACACCGCGATGCTCACCAGGAGCGTGCGCGCCGAACTGACGCCCGTCAGCGCATGCCACGCCGCCCAGAACAACAACCCGTATCCCGCGCCCGACAGCGTGGTGAAGAAGATGACCGACAGCGCGGGATGCATGTGCGGCGTTACTCCAGCACGACCGCGGTGCCGGACGCGCTCACCATCAGCATGCTGCCGCCGTCCTGGATCTGGATGGTCTCGTAGTCGAGGTCCACGCCGACGACCGCGTTGGCGCCCGCTTCGCGCGCCTGCTCCATCATGTCGTTGACGGCTTCGGTCTTCGCCTTGCGCAGCACTTTTTCGTACGACCCCGAGCGGCCGCCCAGGATGTCGCGGATGCCGGCGAAGAAGTCGCGGAACATGTTGGCGCCGAGGATCGCGTCGCCGCCGACGAGCCCCTTGTAGGCCACGATGCGGCGGCCTTCGAAGGTGTTCGTGGTGGTGACGAGGATGGGGGTTTCATCGGCCATGGCGATTCCTTAGCGACGGAGGAGGCGATCGAGCCAGCGTTTCGGCGTGGCATCGACTTCGGGTTCTGCAACGACGACGGTTTCTTCGCCGCCGGCGCGACGCGGCCGCGGCGGCAGGTAACGATTGACGGGCGCATAGCCGAGTTCGGGCAGCAGCGGCAGGCCGCCGCGCTCGGCGACGAGCTTGGACACCGCCGATTCCGGATCGCCCAGGTCGCCGAAGTGGCGCGCGCGCGTCGGGCACACCTGCACGCACGCGGGCTCGCGCTCGGATTCGGGCAGGTTCTCGTTGTAGATACGGTCGACGCACAGCGTGCATTTCTTCATCACGCCTTCTACTTCGCTGTACTCGCGCGCGCCGTACGGGCAGGCCCACGAACACAGCTTGCAGCCGATGCACTTGTCTTCGTCGACGAGCACGATGCCGTCGGACGCGCGCTTGTAGCTCGCACCGGTCGGGCACACGGTGACGCACGCGGGCGTTTCACAATGCAGGCACGAACGCGGGAAGTGCAGCGTCATCGCCGGTTGCGCGGGCGCGCCGTCCGCGGCGGGCACCTGCTCGAGTTCGTAGCTGTGCACGCGGTTGAACCACACGCCCGACGGATCCTTGGCGTACGGCTGTTCGTCCGTCACCGGGCCGGCCATGCCGCCGCTGTTCCATTGCTTGCAGCCGACGGCGCAGGCCTGGCACCCGACGCACGTATCGAGATCGATGACGAGGCCGAGCTTCTTCGTCGACGGGGGCGGCAGCTGCGTCATGTCTTGCTCGCGTTCGGCTTGCTCTTGCCGGGATGTTCGAGGTTGCGCAGCGCGGCGCCGTAGCGCAGCGGGCGTTCGTCGGCTTCGCGGTACGGCAGCGGCGGGAATTGCGGCGCGCTTTCGCCGGCCTGGTCGCTCTTGCGGATGCGCACGCGCAGGTCGAACCACGCGGCCTGCCCGGTCACCGGATCGGCGTTCGCGTAATCGCCCTTCGGCGTCACGTCGGAAATCAGGTGATTGAGCAGGAAGCCCTTCGTGCCTTCCGGTGCGTCCTTCGCCAGGCGCCACGCGCCGCGCCGCTTGCCGATCGCGTTCCAGCTCCACACGGTGTCGGGCTGCACGTTCTTCGCGAAACGCACTTCGACGGTGATCGTGCCGTGGTGCGAATCGACTTCGGCCCAGTCGCCTTCGGCCAGACCGTATTTCGCGCCCGTGGCCGGATGTACGTACAGCGCGTTGCGCGCCTGGATCTGCCGCAGCCACGCGTTTTGCGATCCCCACGCGTGGTACATGTACATCGGGCGCTGCGTGATCGCGCTCAGCGGGAAGGCCTCGCGCGAGGTCTCGTCGTGCTCGAACGGTTCGTACCAGATCGGCAGCGGATCGAAATACGTGGCGACGCGCGTGCGATGGCGATCCGGCGGTTGCATGGTGCCGTGCCCTTGCGCGGCGAGGCGGAACTTCTGCAACGTCTCCGAATACAGCTGCATCACGATCGGCTGGTCGTTGGCGACGAAGCCGAGCTTGTGCGCCCACTGCAGGTAGTCGCGATTCGCCATCTTGTAATAGCGCCCCGCCTCCGGGACCGGCGTGTGCCAGAAACCGCCGTGTTCGATGTAGCGCTTGAGCTGGTCGGGATTCGGCGCGCCCTTGCCTTCCTGCGTACCATCTTCGCCGCGCCAACCCGCCAGCAGGCCCACGCCGGGCGCGCGCTCGTGGCGGACGATGTAATCGGCGTAGTCGCGATATTGCGGCGAACCATCGGCGTGCACCAAGCCGGGTAATCCGAGGCGCGCGCCGAGATCGAGCAGCACCGACTGGAAGCCGCGCACGTCGCGCGGGCGGTTGTCGTCGGTGGGTTGCGTCGCCGCATCGAAGATCGGATGGCGGATCGCGTCGCTCGCGCCGTCGGCGTCGGAGATCGGGCGATCGAGCAACGAGATCGCATCAAAGCGTTCGAGATACGTGGTGTCGGGCAACACGAGGTCCGCGTAGGCGACCATTTCCGACGCATACGCATCGCTGTAGATGATGCGCGGGATGCGGTACTCGCCGCTCTCGTCCTTGTCGGTGAGCCACTGCATGGTCTCGGAGGTGTTCATCGCCGAGTTCCAGCTCATGTTCGCCATGAACATCAGCAGCGTGTCGATCTTGTACGGGTCGCCCGCCCACGCGTTGCGGATGACGGTGTGCAGCATGCCGTGCGCGGCGAGCGGGTACGCCCAGGAATATGCGTGGTCGATGCGGCGCGGGGCGCCTTGCGCGTCGACGACGAGGTCTTCGGGCGTGTGCACGAAACCGAGCGGTGCGGCGTCGAGGCCACCATCGGGCCGACGCGTCTTGCCGGGGCGATTCGCCGGCGGGATCGGCTTCGGGAACGGCGGCTGGAAGCGGAACGAGCCCGGCACGTCCACCGCGCCCAGCAGCAACTGCAGCAGGTGCAGCGCGCGGCAAGTGTGGAAGCCGTTGGAATGCGCGCTGATGCCGCGCATGGCATGCATCGACACCGCGCGGCCTTCCATCGACGCGTGTTCGCGGCCCCAGCTGTCGGTCCAGGCGATCGGCAGCGAGAGTTTCGTATCGAAGGCGGCGGCGGCCAGTTCGCGCGCGATGCGGCGGATGGTGTCGGCGGGGATGCCGCAGCGTTCGGCGACGGCGTCGGGCGCGTATTGCGGATCGAGGTAGCGGTCGGCGACCAGGTGGAAGACGGGGACGGCGGTGCGGCCGTCGGGCAAGGTGTATTCGCCGATGACGACGGGCGCCACGTCCACGGCGTTCGCATCCACCGCGCCGCGTTCGCGATCCCAGCACAGCGCGCGGCCTTCGCCGTCGCGCGCGAACAAGCCATCGTCCGCGCCGCCCGGATTGCGCACCACCAGCCAGTGCGCGTTCGCGTAGCGCACCAGGTACTCCAGGTCGATGCGGTCGCTGCGCAGCAATTCGTGGATCAGCGCGAACGCGAACAGGCCGTCGGTGCCGGGCCGGATCCCGATCCATTCATCCGCGATCGCGCCGTACCCCGTGCGCACCGGATTGACCGCGACCACCTTGGCGCCGCGCGCCTTCAGCTTGCCGAGGCCGAGCTTGATCGGATTGGAGTCGTGGTCTTCGGCCACGCCCCACAGCATCAGGTATTGCGTGTGGTCCCAGTCCGGTTCGCCGAATTCCCAGAACGAACCGCCCAGCGTGTACAGCCCGCCCGCGGCCATGTTCACGGAGCAGAAGCCGCCGTGCGCCGCGTAGTTGATCGTGCCGAACTGCTGCGCCCACCAGCCGGTGAGCGCCTGCGACTGGTCGCGCCCCGTGAAGAACGCCAGTTCGTCGGGGTTGCGTGCGCGGATGGGCGCGAGCCACGACGTGGCGAGTTCCATCGCCTCGTCCCAGCTGATTTCCTTGAATTCGCCCGAGCCGCGCTCGCCCGTCCGCAGCAACGGGCGCGACAACCGCGCCGGCGAGTAGTGCTGCATGATCCCCGCCGAGCCCTTCGCGCAGAGCACGCCGCGGTTCACGGGGTGGTCGGGATTGCCCTGGATGTAGCGGATGCGGCCTTCGAGCGTCCACACCTTGATGCCGCAACGGCACGCGCACATGTAGCAGGTCGTCGCGTGGACGGCGTCGCCGGGCGACGGCGAAGGATTGAGCGTGGGCTCGCGCATGCGGCGCATTGTAGCGGCGGTCTTGCATAATCCCGGCCATGGACCGCTACGAACGCATCAACGCCCTGCACCGCCTGCTCAAGGCGGCGCGCTATCCGGTCACCGTCGCGCGGCTGCAGGAGGAACTGGGCTGCTCGCGCGCCACTGCCTACCGCGACCTGGCCTTCCTCCGCGACGGGCTGATGGCGCCGGTGATCGGCGACGGCGAGGCCGGCTTCCGCTACGACGCCGCCGAGAACGACCGCTTCGAACTGCCGGGCCTGTGGCTGAACTCGGAAGAGCTGCATGCGCTGCTCGCCGCGCAGCAGTTGCTGGCGCGCAGCGGTGGCGGCCTGCTGGCCACGGCGCTGGCGCCGCTGCAGCAGCGCGTGGAAAAGCTGCTCGAGGAACAGGCCGGCGGCAAGAAGTGGCCGGTGGAGCGCGTGCGCGTGATCGCCAGCCGCCCGCGCCGCCTGGATGAGCATGTGTTCCGCGTCGTCGCCTCCTCGGTGCTGGGGCGGCGCAAGCTGTCCTTCGATTACCGCGCGCGCTCCACGGACGAGAAGACGCGCCGCACGGTGTCGCCGCAGCGCATCACCCATTACCGCGACAACTGGTACCTGGATGCCTGGGACGAGGATCGCGAGGGCCTGCGCAGCTTCGCGGTGGACCGCATCGGCGCGGCCAAGCTGCTCGACGGCACGGCGCGCGACATCGGCGACGCCGACCTCGACGAACACCTGGCCTCCAGCTACGGCATCTTCTCCGGCCCGCCGAAGAACTGGGCGACCATCCTGTTCAGCGCCAAGGCCGCGCGCTGGGTGGCGGACGAACGCTGGCATTCGCAGCAGCAGGGGCGGTTCCTGCCGGACGGGCGCTACGAACTCAAGATCCCGTACAGCAATGCGCGCGAGCTGCTGATGGACGTGCTGCACTACGGCTCGGACGCGGAGATCGTCGAGCCGCCGGTGCTGCGCGAACAGGCGCGTTCGCTGCTGTCGCTGGCGATCTCGAACTACGATCGATGACGCCGCCCGCCGACGCACCCAGGATCCGCCCGGAAGAGAAGGTCGCGCTCGTCCTCGGCGCCGGCGGCGCGCGCGGGTTGGCGCAGATCGGCGTGATCGAGGCGCTGGAAGCCCGCGGCATCCACATCGTCGCGATCGCGGGATCGTCGAGCGGCGCGCTGGTCGGCGGGCTGCACGCGAGCGGCAAGTTGCCGGCGTATCGCGACTGGCTGCTCACGCTTGACCGGCGCGCGATGCTGCGGTTGCTCGATCCGGGCTTCGGGCGTTCGGCCCTGTTCGAAGGCGCGCGGCTGATCGAGGCGCTGCGCGAGATCGCGGGCTCGCCGCGGATCGAAGACCTGCCGATCGATTTCACCGCGGTGGCGGTGGATGTCATGCGCCAGCGCGAGGTGTGGTTGCGCGAGGGCGACATGTGGGATGCGATCCGCGCGTCGTTCGCGATCCCCGGCTTGTTCACGCCGCACATGATCCACGGGCGCGCGCTGGTGGATGGCGGGTTGCTGGCGCCGTTGCCGATCGCGGCCACGCGGCTGTCGGATGCGCATCGGTTGATCGCGGTCGACATGCATGGCTGGCCGCAGCGTCCGCCGGGCGAGCCGGCGCAGGAAGGTGCGCCGTCCGGCGACATGCCGAAATCCGGGGGGCCCTCGTGGTTCCGCGCGTGGTTGCGCAGCGACGATGCGACGTCGACGGCGGACGTCGCGCGCTCGCGCCTGGGCTTCACGGACCTGATGGCGCGTTCGCTCGACCTGATGCAGGCGCAGATCTCGCGCGTGCAGCTGGCGCTGGATCCGCCGGAGCTGGTGATCCGCATTCCGCGGGATGCGTGCCAGTTCTACGAATTCTGGCGGGCGAAGGAATTGATCGGGGTGGGGCGGCAGGAAGCGGACAAGGCGCTCGACGCGGCCGGGTACTGAGTTCCTCGCAGGGTCGCAGCCCGTGAGATGACCCCACGCAATGCTCCGTCGCAAGCCCAACGGAGCCATCGCCATGCACCGCACCGACGCCTCGCTCGCCAACCCCCGCATCGCCCGCGTCCTCCGCACCTGGCTCGCATGGGGCGCCGCCGCCGTGATCCTGCTGCCCTTCGCGCGTGAAAACACCACGTGGTTCGGCTACCTGCCGATGTGGCTCGTCGCCATGCCGGCGATGGCGCTGTGGGCGCTGCATCGTTTTGCACTGCCGCATTGGCCGGCGGCCGTCGCGCGGGGCGGCCAGTACAAGCGTCGTCGCACCGGGGCGCAGGCCATGCGCCGCCGGGATCGCGGCGCGCGTGCGCTGCGCGGGCTGCGCGCGGCCTGACCCCTCCGGCGGGCCTCCGGCAGGGGTCCGCCCCGCAGGTGGCGTGCTAGCGTTGGCGACTCTTTTTTTGTCGCCGGAGTCGCGCATGCCGAAGGTGTCGCCTGATCGTCTCGTCCTCGGGGCCGTGCTCGGCCTTGGCCTGGTTTCGATCGGTGGCGCAGCCTTCGCGGCGGACGGCACGCCCGCCAAGGAGGACGCCGTGGCCAACGATCCCTATCAATGGCTCGAGGACGTGCACGGCGACAAGCCGATCGCCTGGGTCCGCGAGCAGAACGCGCACAGCGAAGCGGAACTCGCGACCAAGCCGGAATTCCGCAAACTCGAGCGCGACATCCTCGCCATCCTCGATTCGACCGCGAAGATCCCGGGCGTCGAGAAGATCGGCGACTTCTACTACAACCTGTGGAAGGACAAGGACCACGCGCGCGGCCTGTGGCGTCGCACGACCCTGGCCGAATACCGCAAGCCGGACCCGCAGTGGGAAACGGTGCTCGACCTCGATGCGCTCAACAAGGCCGAGGGCAAGGCGTGGGTGTGGCACGGCGCGGATTGCCTGAAGCCCGACTACACGCGGTGCCTCGTGGCGCTGTCGAACGGCGGCTCGGATGCGGACGTGACGCGCGAGTTCGACCTGTCGACGAAGCAGTTCGTCCGCGACGGCTTCTTCCGTCCCGAAGCGAAGGGCGGCCTGGGCTGGATCGACAAGGACACGGTGTACGTCTTCACCGACTTCGGCGGCAACAGCATGACGCCCTCGGGCTATCCGCGCATCGTGAAGCAGTGGTCGCGCGGCACGCCGATGGCCGCCGCGACGAAGGTGTACGAGGGCCAGCCGGAAGACATGTATATCTCCGGCTTCCGCGACCAGACGCCGGGGTTCAAGCGCGATTTCGTCAGCCGCACGATCGCGTTCTACAACGACGAGCTGTACCTGCGCGGCAGCGACGGGAAGCTGGTCAAGATCGATGCGCCGAATTCGGCGAATAAATCCGTGCACGGAGCGTGGTTGTTGCTTGAACTGCGCGATCCCTATGAAGCCGGTGGCCAAACGTATCCCGCGGGCGCGCTGATCGCGACGAAGTTCGACGACTTCATGGCGGGCAAGCGCGGTTTCTTCCAGCTGTTCACGCCCGATGAGCACAGCTCGCTCGCCGGGTATGCGTGGACGAAGAACGCGCTGGTGTTGAACGTCATGCGTGATGTGCGCAATGAATTGAGCGTGTTCCGGTTCGCTCCGGGCGCGCGCGACCTCGACGAAGGATTCATTTCCCATCCGCTCGCTGGCGCCCCGACGCTCGGCACGGTCAGCGTTTCCGCGGTCGATTCCGACACCAGCGATGCGGTGTGGATCACCTCCACTGATTACCTCACGCCCACCAGCCTGATGCTTGCCGACGTGTCGACGAACACGCCGCCGGAAGTCCTCAAGTCCAACCCGCAGTTCTTCAACGCCGACACGCACGTCATCGAACAGCACTTCGCCACGTCGAAGGACGGCACGAAGATCCCGTACTTCCTCGTGCGCCCGAAGGCGATGAAGGCGGATGGCTCGACGCCGACGCTGCTCTACGGTTACGGCGGCTTCGAAGTCTCGATGACGCCCGCCTATTCGGGCAGCGTCGGCAAGGGCTGGCTGGAGATGGGCGGCGCGTATGCGGTCGCCAACATCCGCGGCGGCGGCGAGTACGGCCCGCGCTGGCACCAGGCGGCGCTGAAGGCCAACCGCCACAAGGCGTACGAAGATTTCGCCGCGGTGGCCGAAGACCTCGCCAAGACCGGCGTGGCCGACAGCAAGCGCCTCGGCATCATGGGCGGCAGCAACGGCGGCCTGCTGATGGGCAACATGCTCACGCAGTATCCGCAGCTGTTCGGCGCGATCGTGGTGCAGGTGCCGCTGCTCGACATGAAGCGTTACAGCCACCTGCTGGCCGGCGCGTCGTGGATGGCCGAATACGGCGATCCGGACACGGCGGACTGGGAGTACATCAAGACCTTCTCGCCGTACCAGCTGTTCGATCCGGCGAAGGATTACCCGCCGACGCTCTTCCTCACCTCTACCGCCGACGACCGCGTCCATCCGGCGCACGCGCGCAAGATGATGGCGAAGATGCTGGAAGCGAAGAAGGACGTGCGCTACTTCGAGAACATCGAAGGCGGCCATGGCGGCGCGGCGAACAACGCGCAGTCCGCGCACATGAACGCGCTGGCCTACACCTTCCTGTGGCAGACCCTCTCGAAGTGATCCGTCTTTTCCGCTGCTGATCCCGTGCTAACGGAGCCCGCATGAAAATCGCCCCCTGCCTGCTTTCGATCGCCCTCATGACAACCAGCCAACTGCACGCCGCCGACCTCCCGCAACCGCCCGACGTGGCGAAGAAACCGCATGTCGTGAAGGCGCCGCACGGCGCGGAGCGCAATGACGAGTACTACTGGCTGCGCGACGACACGCGCAAGAACCCGGAGATGCTCGCGTACCTCAACGCCGAGAACGCGTACACCGACGCGTACATGGCGCGCCTGAAGCCCGTGCAGGAAAAGGTGTACGAGGAGATCGTGGGCCGCATCAAGCAGGACGACAGCTCGGTGCCGTACCACGAGCGCGGCTGGTGGTACTACTCGCGCTTCGAGACCGGCAAGGACTATCCGATCTACGCGCGTCGCAAGGGCACGATGGATGCGCCGGAGGAAGTCCTGCTCGACGTCAACGTGATGGCCGCGGGCAAGAACTACTTCAGCGTGGGCGACTGGGAAGTCAGCCAGGACAACACGATGCTCGCCTGGGCCGAAGACGCCGTGGGCCGCCGCCAGTACGTCATCAAGTTCCGCAACCTCGCCACCGGCGAAACCTTCAGCGACGAAGTGCCGGGCGTGTCGCCCAACCTGGTCTGGGCGGACGACAACAGGACGCTGTTCTACGTCGAGAACGATCCCACCACGCTGCTCACCACCAAGGTGAAGAAGCACGTGGTCGGCACGCCGGCGAAGGACGACGTGCTGGTGTACGAGGAGAAGGACGACAGCTTCTACATGGGCGTTGGCCGCACGCGCGACGACAAGTACCTGTGCATCAGCGTGGACAGCACGGTGTCGAGCGAAGCGCGCTGCGCGCCGGCCGCCGATCCGAAGGAATTCGTCGTGCTCGCCCCGCGCCAGCGCGACGTGGAATACGAAGCCGACCACCATGGCGGCCGCTGGGTGATCCGCACCAACGCCGACGGCGCGAAGAACTACAAGCTCGTCACCGCACCGGACGGGTCGACGTCGCGCAAGGACTGGAAGGACTGGATCCCGCACAGCGACAAGGTGTTCATCGACAGCTTCGAGCTGTTCGACGATTTCGCCGCGATTTCCGAACGCAGCGACGGCCTGGAGCGCCTGCGCCTCCTGCGCGCCGACGGCAAGTCCGAATACGTGAAGGCCGACGAACCCGCGTACGGCATGGGCCTGTCGGTCAACGCGGAGCCCAACACCGATTGGCTGCGTTACACCTACACGTCGATGACCACGCCGGCCACGGTGTACGAACTCAACACGAAGACCGGCGAGCGCAAGCAGCTCAAGCGCGATCCGGTGATCGGCTACGACCCGTCGCTGTACACGACCGAACGCCTGTGGGCGACGGCGCGCGACGGCACGAAGGTGCCGGTGTCGGTCGTCTACAAGAAAGGTTTCAAGAAGGACGGCACGGCGGCGCTGTTGCAGTACGCGTACGGCAGCTATGGCTCGTCGACCGATCCGGGCTTCAACCTGCCGGTGGTGAGCCTGCTCGACCGCGGTATGGTGTACGTGCTCGCGCACATCCGCGGCGGCCAGGAAATGGGGCGCCAGTGGTACGACGACGGGCACCTGTTCAAGAAGAAGAACACGTTCACCGACTTCATCGACGTCACCGATTTCCTGGTCAAGGAAGGCTATGCGTCGAAGGACCGCGTGGCGGCCTACGGCGGCAGCGCCGGTGGCCTGCTGATGGGCGCGATCGCGAACATGGCGCCGGACCGCTATCGCGTGATCCTGTCGCAGGTGCCCTTCGTCGACGTGGTGACCACGATGCTCGACCCGAGCATCCCGCTCACGACGAACGAATACGACGAGTGGGGCAACCCGGAGAAGAAGGACTACTACGACTACATGCTGTCGTACTCGCCGTACGACAACCTGAGCAAGCAAGCGTATCCGGCGATGTTCGTGGGCACGGGGCTGTGGGATTCGCAGGTGCAGTATTTCGAACCGGCCAAGTACGTGGCGCGCCTGCGCGACCTGGACACCTCCGGTCCGGAGCACCCGGTGCTGTTCCGCATCAACATGGATGCGGGGCATGGCGGCAAGTCGGGGCGGTTCCGCCGGTACAAGGAACAGTCGGAGATGTACGCGTTCCTGCTCGACCAGCTGGGCGTGGCCGAGGCGCCCGCCCAACACGCCGCCGCCACGAAATGACACACTGCGCGTCATGAAACCGATCCGACTCGCTTCCCTGCTGCTCCTCGTGTTGCCGCTCGCTGCGTGCGGCAACAAGGGGCCGTTGATCCCGGTGCCCAAACCGCAGACCCCACCGGAAACGCCGGTCCAGTCGATGCCCGCGGAAGCGGCGAGCACCATGCCCGCCGAATCGGCGAGCACGATGCCGGCGGCCCCCGCGACCACGATGCCGGCGACACCGCCGTCCGCCGAAGACGACGATGGGACCCCCGGCAAGCCCCGCTGAGCCCGCACCGATGACGCAACCGCACGCGGCAGGCGGGCACGGCCTGCGTTTCAGCAAGATGCACGGGGCCGGCAACGACTTCGTCGTGGTCGACCTCCGCCACGGCCAGCCGGCGCCCGATGCGGCGCTGTGCCGGCGCCTCGCCGATCGGCACGCGGGCGTCGGCTGCGACCAGATCCTCACCATCGAGCCGCCGCGCAGCGCGAACGCCGCGGCGAGCTACCGCATCTGGAATGCGGACGGCTCGCAGGCGCAGCAATGCGGCAACGGCGCGCGTTGCGTTGCGGCGTGGCTGGTGCGCGATGGTGTCGCGCGTGCGCCGCGGTTCGAAGTGGACAGCCCGGCCGGGACGCATGCAGTCGATGTGTTGCCCGACGGGCGCTATCGCATCGCGATGGGCGTGCCGGACTTCGAGCCCGCGCGCATCCCGATGCACGGCGTGGCCCAGGCCGCCGACGAATATGCGGTGCACCTCGACGGACAGGCGCTGCACATCGGCGCGGCGTCGATGGGCAATCCGCATGCGTTGCTCGTGGTCGACGATGTCGACACCGCGCGCGTGGGCATCCAGGGGCCGGCGTTGCAGCGCGAAGCGTTGTTCCCGGAATCGGTGAACGTGGGCTTCGCGCAGATCGAATCGCGCGACCGCATCCGCCTGCGCGTGTACGAGCGCGGCGTGGGCGAAACCCTCGCGTGCGGCAGCGGCGCGTGCGCGGCGGCGGCGATCCTGATGCGCCGCGGGCGCGTGGATCGCGACGTCGTGGTGTCGCTGCCCGGCGGCGAGTTGCAGGTGGCGTGGCCCGATGAAACGGGCCCGATTTTCATGGCCGGTCCGGCCACGTTCGTCTTCGAAGGGGAGTGGTTGCCATGATCGACACGACCGAGAAACTCGGCGCGCACGAAGTCGCCGCCTGGCTGCGCCGGCATCCGACGTTCCTCAAGCAGTTCCCCGACCTGGCGCTGAGCCTGGTGGTGCCGCGCGAGGAAGGCCCCGCGGCGTCGCTCGCCAGTTACCAGCTGGAAGTGCTGCGCGACAAGAACCGCGAACTCGCACGCCGCCTGCAGGAACTCTTCGCGAACGCGCAGGAGAACGAACGCCTCGCCGTGCGCACGCACCAGCTCGCGCTGGGCTTGATGCGGCAGGACAGCGCGGCCGGTACTTTGCGCGCGATGGCGGCGGCGTTGCAGGAAGATTTCCAGGGCGACCTGGTGCGCGTGGTGTTGTTCAAGCCGGTCGCCGGACTGGACGACGCGGACTGGTTGCAGGTGTTGCCGGCGGATGACGTGCGCCTTGCGCCGTTCCGCGATGCGATCAGCGCAGGCGAACCGATCTGCGGGCGCCTGCACCCCGACAAGCACGCGTTGCTGTACGGCATGCGTGCGGACGACGTACAGTCGAGCGCGTTGCTGTCGATCGACGGCATCGGCCTGATCGCCGTAGGCAGCCGCGACGCCAACCGCTTCTTCCCGGGCATGGGCACGCTGTTCCTGCGCATGATGGGCGACGCACTCGCGGTCGCGCTGCAACGCTACCCGGGCTGACGCGGCGCACGCCGCCATGTCGATCGACGACTACCTCGCGCACCTGCAAGTGGAGCGGCGCATGTCGCCGCACACGCTGGACGGGTATCGCCGCGACCTCGATGGACTGAAGGCGTGGGCGGACGCGCAGGGCGCGGAGGTCCAGACCCTGCACACGGAACAATTGCGCGCGTTCATCGCGAGCGAGCATCGCCGCGGGCTGTCGCCGAAGAGTTTGCAGCGGCGGTTGTCGGCGTGCCGGAGTTTCTATCGCTGGTTGCTGAAGCATGGGCGCATCCAGGCGAATCCCGCGCAACCGATCCGTGCGCCGAAGGCGCCGCGCAAGTTGCCGCAGGTGCTGGATCCGGACGAAGCGAAGGCGCTGGTCGAAGTACCGACCGATGCGCCGCTCGGGCTGCGCGATCGCGCGTTGCTGGAGCTGTTCTATTCGTCCGGCCTGCGCCTGTCGGAACTGTGCGCGTTGCGCTGGCGCGACCTCGATCTGACCGTCGGGCTCGTCACCGTGCTCGGCAAGGGCAACAAGCAGCGCAGCGTGCCGGTGGGCTCATTCGCGCGCACGGCGTTGTCCGAGTGGAAGGCGGATCAACGCGCGGATGGCGACACGCATGTCTTCCCCGGCCGCAACGGCGGGATGTCGCCGCGCGGCGTGCAGGCACGGTTGCGCACGCTCGCGCAGCGACAAGGGTTGTTCAAGCGCGTGCACCCGCATCTGCTGCGACATAGTTTCGCGAGCCACGTGCTGGAGTCTTCGGGTGACCTGCGTGGCGTCCAGGAACTGCTCGGCCACGCAGACATCTCGACGACGCAGATCTACACGCACCTGGATTTCCAGCACCTGGCGAAGGTGTACGACGGGGCGCATCCGCGGGCGAAGCGGAAGAAGTAAGCCCGTTACTTGCAGGGAACGATGCGGAACTCGACGCGGCGGTCCAGCACGTCGATGGCATCGTCGGTCCCGCTGCCGATGAGGTTGTGCCGCGATCCCATGCCGCTGACGTGCGTGCGCGCGGCGAGCTCGCGCGACTCGGCGACCAGGCGGCGCTGGATGTCCTTCGCGCGACGCAAAGACAGCGCGTCGTTGACCGACGCCTTCCCGGTGCGGCTGGTGTGGCCGACGATGTCCATGCACACCTTCGCCTCGGTGCTTTCGCGCGCGATCTGGCGCAACCACATCGGATACGGGCTGTTGATGCGCGGATCGATCCAGAACTGCGTGGTGCCCGGGCTGAAGAGGAACTTCACGCTGAGCTGGCGATACGCGATGCCCATGGCGACCACGCGGCCGAAGGCCTGTTCCGCTTCTTCCGCGCGGCCCAGCTTCGCCGTCGCCAGGTAGATGCCGTTGAGCACGCGGAGCTGTTCGCCCGCCGGGGCCGCGAGCGCGCTGCGGTATTCGCCCAGCGCTTCGCGATAGCGCGCCTGGTTGTAGAGGTCGGTGGCTTCTTCCACCTGCGTGGCGGTCGCGATGCGATCGAGGTAGTACGCGTCGCCGCGTTGCCCGCGCGGCGTGGACGCGGTGCGCACGTAGCCTTCGATGACCTGGTCCTTCACCAGCACCGGGCTGTCGCGGTAGTACGGCAGCGGGGCGTGGTCGAGGGCTGCGTCCTGCGCGAGGATCGAGGTCTGCGCGACGACGGTGCCGGTCTTCAGTTCGACGAGCGCGAGTTCCAAGCGCAACGCGGGGCCGCTGGCGTGCGCGGCGCGTGCCATCGTGCTGGTGAGCAGGTAATCCGCGCGAGCGAGGTTGGCCGAGCGGAACGGCAGCACGTCGAATTGCTTGTAGCGCGCACCGATGTGCGCGGCGATGGCGGTGTCGAGCTGGCGCGTCACGCCGGTCTGCTGGCCGCTTTCTGCGTCCAGCGTCGGGTCGTGGACGACCCCGCGCGATCCGAACGACAGGAACGCGGGGCCGGACTGGGCTTGCGCCATGAGGGCATCGGTCGCCTGTGTCACGGCTTGCGGAAAGGGCAGCGGTGTCGCGGGTGCAACGGGTTTCGTCGCGCACGCGGACAACAACAGCATGACCAGCAGTGCGAATACGTAATTCACGGACATCGTTTTCATCGGATACACCCCTGTCTCAAGAGATCGAGTTCGTCGGAATCCAGGGCCTCGAGCGAGGCCTTCTGCAGCAGGCCGACGCATTGCGCCGACATTGCGTGTGTGTCGGGCAGCGCTTGCGCCATTGCGTCGTGTGCTTGCGGCATCGGCGTGCGCGGATCCATCACGGCCTCGTAGGCCAGCGACATCGGATCGATCGGCTTGCCGCCTTCGCGCACTTCGAAATGCAGGTGCGGGCCGGTGGCCAGGCCCGTGCTGCCGACCGTGCCGATCGTGTCGCCCTGCCTGAGGTGCTGGCCCTTGCGCACGTCGATGCGATCCAGGTGCGCGTACACGGTGGTGCGACCACCAAGACCATGCTCGATGTAGATGACGTTGCCGTAGCCGGACTGCGTGCCCGCGAACGCCACCACGCCATCGCCCACCGTGCGGACCGGCGCGCCGTGTCGCGCGGCGAAGTCCACGCCGGCGTGATGGTGGCGATGCTTCTTGATCGGGTGGCGACGCATCGCGAAACCTGAAGTCACGCGCGCAACTTCGAGCGGCATCGCCAGCAGGGATTGCACGAGATCGACCACCGGCTTTGCACCCGGGACAAGGCCGCCCGACGCGGCCTTGTCGGGCAGCGCGCGGGCGTCGTCTTCACCGGGAGGCGCGGCGACGGCAGTTGCAATGCAGCCGCCGAGCAGGAGCGCGGCCGCAGCAATGCTGCGCCAGGGATGGCGCAAGGGCGTGGAAGTGGGCATGCGAAAAAGTTTGCGGGACCCGTCCCGGCCTGCCTCGCGGAATTTACGCCGAGCGGTTGGCGGCTTTTCGTCAATTTTTCCGTCGCGGATATCGGAATCGTCCCTACCCAGGCCTGGGCGCAAGCGACCGTGGCCGCTTGATCCCCTCGCGCCCGTCCCCAACTCAGGCAGACCCCCACTGGAGCCCACCCCCCATGGACCCCACCCGCTTCCACGCCACCACGATCGTGTCCGTCCGCCGCGACGGCAAGGTCGCCGTCGGTGGCGATGGCCAGGTCACGCTCGGCAACACTGTGATGAAGGCGAACGCCCGCAAGGTGCGCCGCCTGGGGCGCGACGGCCAGGTGCTCGCCGGTTTTGCAGGCGCGGCCGCCGACGCGTTCACGTTGTTCGAACTGTTCGAATCGAAACTCGAAAAACACGGGCAACTCACCCGCGCCGCGGTGGAATTGGCCAAGGACTGGCGCACCGAGCGTCGCCTCGGGAAGCTCGAAGCGCTGCTGGCCGTGGCCGACAAGGAAACCTCGCTGATCATCTCCGGCACCGGCGATGTCATCGAGCCCGAGGACGGGATCATCGCGATCGGTTCCGGCGGCCCCTACGCGCTGTCCGCGGCGCGCGCGCTGGTCGGCCACACGACGCTGGACGCGAAATCCATCGTCACCGAATCGCTCAACATCGCCGGCGACGTGTGCATCTACACGAACCGCAACATCGTGGTGGAAGAACTCTGATGAACAACCTCGCTGCGCACACCTCCTCCACCATGACGCCGCGCGAGATCGTGCAGGAACTCGACCGCCACATCATCGGCCAGCAGGCCGCCAAGCGCGCCGTCGCCATCGCGCTGCGCAATCGCTGGCGCCGCATGCAGCTGGAGCCCGACCTGCGCGATGAAGTGATGCCGAAGAACATCCTGATGATCGGTCCCACGGGCGTCGGCAAGACCGAGATCGCGCGCCGCCTGGCGACGCTCGCCAACGCGCCCTTCGTGAAAGTGGAAGCCACGCGCTTCACCGAAGTCGGCTACGTGGGCAAGGACGTCGAACAGATCGTGCGCGACCTGGCCGACACCGCGGTGAAGATGTATCGCGAACAGGCCAAGCAGCGCGTGCGCACGCAGGCCGAAGAGCGCGCGGAAGACCGCCTGCTGTCCGCGCTGCTGCCGAAGCGCCAGGTCGCCACGGTGTTCGGGTTCACCAACGACGAGCACGCCGAGGAAGTCTCGCCGGAAGAAAATGCCACGCGCGCCAAGCTGCGCAAGCAGCTGCGTTCCGGTGCGCTGGACGAGCGCGAGATCGAACTGGAAGTCGCGGTGAACGTCGGCGTCGACATCATGGCGCCGCCCGGCATGGAGGAAATGGGCCAGCAGCTCCGCCAGATGTTCTCGCAGGTGGCGGGCGGCAAGACGCACGCCAAGCGCCTGACCATCAAGGCCGCGCGCCCGCTGCTGATCGAAGAGGAAGCCGGCAAGCTGGTCAACGAAGACGATGTGCGCGCCGCCGCGATCGACGCGTGCGAACAGCACGGCATCGTCTTCATCGACGAGATCGACAAGGTGGCCAAGCGTTCGGAAGGCTACGGCGCGGATGTCTCGCGCGAAGGCGTGCAGCGCGACCTGCTGCCGCTGGTCGAAGGTTCGACGGTGAGCACCAAGTACGGGCCGGTGAAGACGGACCACATCCTGTTCATCGCCTCCGGTGCGTTCCACCTGGCCAAGCCGAGCGATCTCATTCCGGAAATGCAGGGCCGCTTCCCGATCCGCGTCGAGTTGTCGGCGCTGAGCAAGAACGACTTCGTGCGCATCCTGACCGAACCGCGCGCCGCGCTGACGCGCCAGTACGTGGAGCTGCTGAAGACGGAAGGCGTGGCACTGACGTTCTCCGACGATGCCATCGAGCGCCTGGCCGACATCGCCGAACAGGTGAACGATCGCCAGGAAAATATCGGCGCGCGCCGCCTGCACACCGTGCTGGAGCGCTTGCTGGACACGCTGAGCTTCGAGGCGCCGGACAAGGACGGCACGTCGCTGACGATCGACCGCGCCTACGTGGACCAGCACTTGGGCGAACTGGTGCTCGACCCGGACCTGTCGCGTTACATCCTCTGAGCTTCGCAACCTGCGCGATCGCTGCTAGCGTTCGCGCATGTCCTTTCCCGAAGCGGGCCCGCGCCGCACCGTCCTGGTGATCGGCGCCAATGGATTCCTGGGTGGCCACGTGGCCGCGGCGCTGCGGCGCGCGGGGTTCGGCGTGGTGCTCGGCGTGCGGGTCAGCGGTCGCGCACCCGCCGCGGACGAACGCCCCATCGACCTCGCCACCATGACGCGCCCGGAAGATTGGGTGCCGGTGCTGGCCGGCGTCGATATCGTGGTCAACGCGGCCGGCATCCTGCGCGAAGCCGGGCCGCAGACCTTCGATGCCTTGCACGTGCGCGGGCCGTTGGCGCTCGCGGAAGCCTGCGTCGCGTGCGGCGTGCGGCGCTTCGTGCAGGTGTCCGCGCTGGGGGCGCCGGAAGACGGCGCGTTCATCGCGTCGAAACACGCCTTCGATGACGCATTGCTGGCGTTGCCGCTCGATGCCGTCGTGCTGCGACCGTCCATCGTGTATGCAGCGGCGGGTTCGTATGGCGGGACGTCGTTGCTGCGCGCGCTGGCCGCCTTCCCCGGCGCGCAATGGTTGCCCGGGCGTGGCGAATGGGCGATCCAACCGGTGGCGATGGACGATCTCGCCGAACTTGTCGTCGCGGCGGCAGGCAACACCGTGCGAGGTGTCTTCGAAGTCGGCGGCCCTGTTCCGATGCGGCTCGCCGATTACCAGGCGACGTGGCGTCGCTGGTTGCGCATTCCCGGCACGCGCGAAGTGCATGTTCCCGGGGGCCTGGTCAGCGCGCAGGTCTGGTTGTGGGAACGCCTCGGCCGCGGGCCGGTGGGCGAGACCATGTGGCGCATGCTCCGGCGCGGGAACGTCACGCAGCCGGATGCGCATGCACACGTGCGCGATGCTTTCGGCGTGGCGCCGCGCGCGCTCGATGTCGTGCTCGCGGGCGCGGCCAGCCAGGTGCAGGATCGCTGGCAGGCGCAGTTGTATTTCCTGGCGCCCACATTGCGCGCGTCGATCATCGCGCTGTGGGTGCTGTCGGGGATCGCGGGATTGCGCGCCACCGACGCACAGCTCCATGCGATGGCGTCGGGGTCGTGGCTGGGCGACGCCGTCTCGCTGGCGCGCGCGAGTGCGTGGCTCGACTTGATCCTCGCGGCCTGGCTCGCGATCGGCTGGCGGCCGCGCCTCGCCCTCGGGTTGATGGGGCTCAGCGTGCTCGCTTACACGCTCGTGTTCGGCATCGCCCTGCCCGCGCTGTGGCTCGAACCGCTGGGCGGCCTCGCGAAGAACCTTGTCGTCCTGCCTGCGCTCGCGGTCGCGTGGGTGCTGGCGGACCGGAGATGACATGACGGCCTACCTGCTCGTGAAATGGATCCACGTGCTGTCGTCCACGCTGCTCTTCGGCACGGGCCTCGGCATCGCGTTCTTCTTCTGGATGGCGCACCGGCGCGGCGATGCGAAGGCCATCGCCGACACCGCACGCACGGTGGTCATCGCCGACGCGTGCTTCACCGCGCCCGCCGTCGTCGTGCAACTCGCGAGCGGCCTGTGGCTCGCGCATGCGCTGGGCATGCCGCTGTCGGTGTACTGGGTGCGCAGCGCCCTGTTCCTGTTCGTGTTGGTCGGCGCGTGCTGGTTGCCGGTGTTGTGGTTGCAGGTGCGCGCGCGCGATCTCGCGCGGCACGCCGCGCAACACGACGCGCCGCTGCCGCCGGCCTACCACCGCGCGATGCGGTGGTGGTTCTGGCTGGGATGGCCTGCGTTCGCGTCGGTCATGGCGATCTTCTGGTTGATGATCGCCAAGCCGGTGGGCTGACTCAGGGCTTGGCGTTGCGCGGATCGTCCTTCGGATCGACGTAGGTGATCTGGAACGGTCCAGTCGAGACCACCTGCACGACAGCGCCGCCCTTCGTCGACGCGGCGTGCTGCATCTTCGCGGGCAGGTTGACGTAGTCGCCGGCGACGAAGGCGCCGTCATGCACGTTCGCGCCCTCGCCCATCGACAGGGCGAAGTCGCCTTCGATCACCGTGACCTGCTCATCCGTGGGATGCCAGTGACGCGGCACCTTGCCGCCGGCCGGGAATTTCAGGCGGATCGTGAACGGCCCGGCCTTGCCGGGGTCGCCGTAGAGCACGGCGGCCTGCGTGCCCTTCGGCAGGGCCGGCGGCGCCGGGCCCCACTTGGTGTCGGCGGCATGGACCATCGCGTGCGTGTTGGCGGCGTCGGCCATCGCGGGCTTGTCGGGCGGCGGCGGCTCGGGGGGCGTGGACTGGGCCAGGGCGAGCGCCGGCACCAGCGCGGCGGTGAAGAGCATCGACGGTTTCACGGCGTTCCTCCTCCGGGGTGGGGTGTGCGGATCAACGCAGCACGCGCAGACGACCGGCCGCGGGCGATAATCCGCCGCATGAACGAACCCAGCGATTCGCGCGGCACCACCCACTTCGGCTTCCGCGAAGTCCCCACCGGCGAGAAGCAGAAGCTCGTCGGTGAGGTGTTCTCGTCGGTGGCCGGCAAGTACGACCTGATGAACGACCTCATGTCGCTCGGCATCCACCGCGCGTGGAAGCGCTACTTCGTCGGCACTGCGCAAGTCGCGCCTGGCGATCGCGTGCTGGACCTCGCCGGTGGCACCGGCGACATCGCCGCGTTGCTGCGCGATCGCGTCGGCGACGCGGGCGAAGTGGTGCTGGGCGACATCAACGGCGCGATGCTGCGCGTGGGCCGCGACCGCATGATCGACCGCGGCAGCGTGCGCGGCCTGTCGTACGTGCAATGCAATGCCGAGTCGCTGCCGTTCCCCGACGCGAGCTTCGATCTCGTCACCATCGCCTTCGGCCTGCGCAACGTGACCGACAAGGACGCCGCGCTGCGCGAGATGCACCGCGTGCTGAAGGTCGGCGGCCAGGCGCGCGTGCTCGAGTTTTCCGAAGTGCAGGCGCAGTGGTTCAAGCCGCTCTACGACTTCCACTCGTTCAAGGTGTTGCCGAAGCTCGGGCAGTTGTTCGCGCAGGATGCGTCGAGCTACCAGTACCTCGCCGAATCCATCCGCAAGCATCCGCCGCAGGACCAGCTGAAAGCGATGATGGACACCGCGGGCTTCGTGCGCACGTCCTACAAGAACCTCAACGGCGGGATCGTCGCGATCCACACCGGCTACAAGGTCTGATCGATCAGGGCGCCGGCGTCGGCGCCGACACGAGCTTGAACCCCTCGCGCGCCAGGCGATCGGCGAGCGCCGTGTTGTCCAGCATGCGATCGATCGGCACGAGCGCCAGCACGCGATCGTGCTTCGCCAGCGACTTCAGCACCATCGCGTGCCAGGTGTCGTCGACCTTCGCTTCCACGTCCTTCAGGTCCACGAACTTCGCCACCGCGCTGTCCAGCCACGGCTTCATGCAGGTGAGGAAGTGGTCCTGCACCGGCAACGTGCGCAGCGTTTCGAGATCGCCGACGGCCCACGCGTCCGCGCGATCGGCCAGCGTGGGCAATTCGCGCTCGACGCGGCCCATCACCATGCGCAGGCACGCCACGTCATCCATGGTGCTGGCGTTGTACGCCTTCAGCGCTTCGCGCGGCTTGTCGAGCGTGAGGTTATAGGCGGCGCTTTCGATCGGGATGTCGCGATCCTTGGCGATGTCGAACACGGCGCGTTCGATGGTGTGCGACGCGGTGAGGCCGGTGCGCTTCGCCGCCGCTTCGAACAACTTGTCGGACGCCACCACGGGGCGGAAGCGGTCCGCGTTGCGATCGCCTTTCAGGAACGCATCGCGCAGCGCATTCCAGCGCGCGAGGTCGGCGGGCGGCAGGATGTCCGCCAGCGTCTTGTCGTCGGGGTTGTAGTCCACCTTGCGCATGCCGGGCAGCATCAGCGCCATCTGGAACAAGCCGGGGTTGGCGGTGATGCGCAATCCGATCGGCGTCAGCACGGCCTGCGCGCGCGCGACTTCGCGCGTGATCGCTTCCTTAGGCAATTGCTTGTCGGGCAGCGCGGGCGAAAGCGTGCCGAGGATGCGCAGCGTCTTGCCGTTGCGCTCGAACTCCCACACCGGCACCGCCTGCGGCAACGCGCGCACGGTGACGGCGGGCAGCGCGGCGGGTGCCGGCGCGGCGACGGGCGCGTGTTGCCCCTGCGCGCCGGCGGAGACGCTGGCGAGCAAGCCGCACCACACGATCCACTTCACGCGCCGGGTTGCCATGCGTAGCTCACCTTGAAGAAGAGACTGCGGGAATTGTCGAAGATGTCGCGGATCTCGTCGTCCGAGTAACCGCCTTCGGAATAGCCCGCGTACAACGCGCTGCGCGGGTTGAGCTTGTACGAATACAGCAACTGGCCCGCGACGTCGCGCCCGCGCTGCGGCACGCGCACGGTGTACAGGCCTTGGTTGCGATCGACCTGGCTGCCCTGCACCGACAGGCGCAGGCGCTGGCGCGGATCGAACTGCCAGCTCACGCGGCCGTCGACGACGCGCGCATCGAACGCGGTGCCGCCGTCGCGACGCAGGCGCTGCTGCGTGTAGTTGAGGTTGAGGTTGATGCCGCGGCCGATGTCGACTTCCACGAACGGTTCGATCTCGAACACGCGCCCTTCGCGCGAAGCGACCAGGTCGAGGCGATCGCCGCCTTCGTACGTGCCGCCCACCTTCAGCGACGGCCACGGCGTCACTTCGAAATAGAACGACCAGAAATCCTCGTCGAACAGCTGGTCGTTCCAGAAGCGCACGCGCGAACCGCCACCGAGTTCGTAGTAGCCCTGGCGCGACGCGCGCGCGGACAGGTAGCCCTCGACTTCGCGTTCCAGCAGCTGGCCGTCGTAGCGATGCGTGATGTCCCAGTCGCCGTTGAACTCGATGCGGCTGACGGTGCTGCCCTTCGGCAGGAACCACGTGTGGCCGCCGCCGATCGTCGACTTGTCGTATCCGACCTGCGTGATGAAGCCCAGGTCCGACCGGAAGCCCGGATCGATCGCCACGTGAGTCGCGTTGCCGCGCCACGTGCGGTTGCCGTAGCTGTAGTTGAGGTACAGCGCGTCGCCCTTCGGTGCGGTGTCGGGTAGCGCGTGGCCGTCGGGATATTCGGATTCGCTGCGCAGCCACTGGCCGCGCAGCGTGTGTTCGTCCTTCTGGTAACGCGCATCCACGCCGCCGACGGCATTGTGGTAATCGTCGCCGCCGCGGTACGTGGCCACGGCGCCGATGCTGGTGTGCGCGTCGAGGTCGTAGCGATAGCGGCCGACGAAGTCGGTGGCTTCCTGGTCGAGGAACCGGAACGACGAACCGAGCACGCCCGGCACCAGCAACTGCGTCGTCGCGTCCTGCGCGGCGATCACGCCGTAGGCCTGCGATCCGTTGCGCCCGGTGACGCGCACGCCGTAGTCTGGATCGGCGATCTGGCGCGTGTAGAGCACCTGCAGCGGCGTGGTGAAGTAATCCGCGCCTTCGAGGAAGAACGGGCGCTTCTCCGGGAAGAACAACGCGAAACTCGTGTTGAGGTCGAGCTGCGCCTGGTCGGTTTCAACCTGCGAGAAGTCGGGATTGATCGTGCCGTTGAGCGTGAGGTTGGGGCTCGGCGCCCACGCCACGTCGACGCCGGGTTCGAAGCTGGTGCCGTCGCCATGCCATTCGCCGTTCGGGCGATCGCGTTCTTCGGCGTCGATGATCGTCAGCGTCGGCGTGATTTCGAGGTTCCTGCCCTGCTTCACGCCTTCGAAGCCTTCCACCTTGTCGAAGGTGCAGGTCAGGCAGCGCGAACCGCGTTCGACGCGATTGCTGAAGTACTGGTAGCGGAAGTCGCGCGGGCGGATGCGCAGGAACGTCGCGCCCCAGCGGCGCACGTCGTCGGTGTCGCGGAAGCGCAGCGTGGCGAAGGGGATGCGGATCTCGGCGTCGTAGCCCTGGTCCGTGATGCGCGCGGCGCTGGTCCACAGGCCGTCCCAGCTGTCGTCTTCGTTGCCGGTGGCTTCTTCCTTGATCAGGTCGGCCTGCACGCCCAGCGGGTTGACGAAGAATTCGTACGCGCGGCGCTGGTCGTCGAACGTATCCAGCATCACGCCGACGAAGTCGTCGCTGTACAGCGAATCGCGATCGCGCAGGAACGCGCGCACTTTCGACGGATCCGGATCCTCGGCGTGGAAGGCGATGACCAGCGCGTCGGTGGTGTACGCGACGCGCACCGTCGTTTTCACCGGCGCGGGCGTGTTGTCGTTGGGCGTCACCTCGAACGGCAGGTCGATGGTCGCGGCCTGCGCCCAGGCGGCGTCGTCCAGCACGCCGTCCACGACGATGTCCGTGGCAACGCGCGGGATCGCGCGCACGACTTTCTCGCCCACGGGCGGCGTGCCCGCCGGCGCGGACGCGGCCTGGGCGAGGGCGGTGGACGAAAACGCGGGCACGACCGCGATGAACAGGGCGAGCAGGCGCGCGCCCTTCAGGGAATTCGGAGGCATGCGCGGAGGATGGCGATGCAGGCGTCAATGCGAACGTGCCGGAAGTCGGGTGCCGGGATGGCTTGCGTTCCGGTACGAACTTTCTCGCCTCAAGGGCGCATGGGAGGCGCGGGGGCTGCGTGGTGTCATCGCGCCACGTGCCGAGAGCAGCGAGCGCCACCGACCTGCAGGGGTTTCGAAAGTTCCGCACAGCGCGTTGGTGAGGTTCATCACGTGTTGCGTGCCCTTGCGCAGAATCGCCGCCGCTCGACGCTTCGCGCCGAGTCCCCACAAAAAAGAGGTTCCGAATGAAGCGTTCCCTGCTTGCCCTGATGCTGCTTGCTGCCGTGCCGTTCGCTGCGTCCGCCGCCGACGGCATTTCCTACAACTACGTGGAAGGCGGTTACATGAAGACCGACACCGGCGGCGACGCCGATGGTTGGGCGGTCAATGGTTCGTGGGCCTTCCACCCCAGCTTCCATGTCTTCGGCGGTTACACCGACCAGAACGTGGACAACATCTACGGCGCCGATTTCGACCAGTGGCACCTGGGCGTCGGCTACAACCACACGCTGTCGCAGAAGGTGGACCTCGTTTCGCAGGTCGCCTACCAATCGGTCGACTTCGGCGGCATGTCGCAGAAGCACGATGGCTACACCGCCGAAGTCGGCGTGCGCGCCGCACTGACGCCGATGCTCGAAGGCTATGCGGGCGCGGGCTACGGCGACCTGGAACACAGCAACGGCGAGTTCTACGCCAAGCTCGGCACGCAGGTGAAGTTCAACCAGAACTGGGGCATCGCCGGCGACGTCAAGTTCGTCAGCGGCGACACGCAGTGGTTCGTCGGCCCGCGCCTGAGCTGGTAATCGCACCCACGGGATTCGCGACACTGCTCCCTCCCCCCTGCGGGGTCGCGAACGGAACCCGGCTTCGGCCGGGTTCTTTTTTTGCGCACGCTGAACGGAGTTCCGGCACTAGGCCGAAGGGCATGTTTGTTCTTGTGAACTTTTTGTTACCGTGCGCCCGCCGCCTAAAAGACGGTTCCAATCAAATCAAGGATTTAGTACCTAAATGAAGAAGACGCTTCTCGCGGCCGCCGTTTTGGCCGCCGCCTCCTTCGGCGCCTCTGCCGCCGAGAACACCGCCAACACCAACGGCATCAGCTACACCTACGTCGAAGGCGACTACGTTGCCCGCAACATGGACGTGGACATGAACACCGACATCGATTTCAAGGGCTGGGGCGTCAAGGGCTCGTACGAAATCGCCGACCAGTTCCACGTGTTCGGTGCGTACAACAAGACCAGCAACAACGACTTCATCGACATCGACCTCGACGAAACGCAGCTCGGCTTCGGCTGGCACAAGTCGGTCGCCGACAATGCCGACGCGATCGTCGAGCTGAGCTGGCTGCGCCAGGGCGTCGACGTGTCGCTGCTCGGCGTGAGCGCCGACGACCACGCTGACGGCTACCGCGCTTCGGCCGGTTTCCGCGGCGCGTTCAACGAACACGTCAACGGCACCTTCAAGGTGAACTACACCGACGGTTCGGACTTCAAGAGCGAGTTCACCCCGAGCTTCGGCGTGGAAGTGAAGTTCACCCCGATGTTCAGCGCGGTCGCCGATGCCGAAGTCGGCAACGGCAACAAGATGTACTCGATCGGCCTGCGCGCGAACTTCTGATCGCGTCGTCCCGATGAAAGAAAAAGCCCGGCATGCCGGGCTTTTTTTTCGTCAGCCGAACAGGCCGTCGGGATATTCGGGTTTCTGGTCGCGCGACAACAGGCGCTGCAGTCCCTCCGCCGGCGTGATTTCGCCGTGCAACACCGCACGCACCGCGCTGGAGATCGGCAGTTCGATGCCGTGCCGGTCCGCCTGGCGGATCACTTCGTCCGCGGTCTGGATCGATTCGACGACCTGCCCGATCTCGCGCACGGCGTCCTCGATGCTCTGCCCGCGCCCGAGCGCGAGGCCCAGCCGGCGATTGCGCGACAGGTCGCCGGTGCACGTGAGCACCAGGTCGCCCAGGCCCGCGAGGCCCATCAGCGTTTCCGCCTTGCCGCCGATCGCGGCGTTCAGGCGCAGCATTTCGTTGAGCCCGCGCGTGATCATGCCCGCGCGCGCATTGAGGCCGAGTTGCATGCCATCGGCGACACCGGTGGCCACCGCGAGCACGTTCTTCATCGCACCGCCGAGTTCGGCGCCCAGCATGTCGTCGCCCGTGTAGGCGCGGAATGCGGGGCCGTGCAATGCGTCGGCCACTTGTTGCGCGAAGTCGGGATCGGCGCCGTGCACGGTGAGCGCGGTGGGCAATCCCTGCGCGACTTCCTTCGCGAACGACGGCCCGGTGACGACGGCGAGCGGCACGCCGTCGCCGAGGACTTCGTTCGCGACTTCGTGCAGGAAACGCCCGGAGCCCGGTTCGAAACCCTTCGTCGCCCACGCCACGCCCGCGTGCGCGGGCCGGTGCGGCGCGAGCGAACGCAGCGTTTCAGCGAAGGCGTGCGAAGGCACGACGACCAGCACGAGGTCGCAATGCCGCAAGGCATCGCCGAGGTCGTGCGTGGCGCGCAACGACGCCGGCAATGCGATGCCGGGCAGGTAGCGTGCGTTTTCGTGCGTGGCGTCGATGGCCGCGACCGCTTGCGCGTCGCGGCCCCACAACACCGTGCGATGCCCGTGCCGCGCGATCAGCGCGGCCAGCGCGGTGCCCCAGGAGCCCGCGCCGAGGACCGCGATGGCGGGCAGTTGCGCCGGGTCTGCGGTCGCCATGGGCGGTCAGGCGTTCCCGACCGTCTCCGTGCCGCCCAGGTCGGTGCCGCCCGACAGGGCGCCCGCCTGCTGCGCGGCGCGCTGGCGCAGGTTTTCGGCGTACAGGCCGTCGAAGTTGATCGGCTGCATGAAGAACGGCGGGAAACCACCGGACTGGATCAGCTGCGACACGTTGGCGGCGGCGTACGGGTACAGCAGGTTGGGGCACTGCGTGCCGAGCATCGCGTCGATGCCGGCGTCTTCGAAGCCCGCCAGCGTGAACACGCCGGCCTGCTGCACTTCGGCCAGGTACGCGGTCTTGCCCGCGACGTTGCAGGTGAGCGTGATGCCGAGGATGACTTCGAACGCGCTTTCGCTCAGGCGCTGCACCTTCTGGTTGAGGTTCATCTGCAGCTCGGGCGCGCCCTGCTCGTTGAACACCTGCGGCGCGCCGGGCGCTTCGAAGGACACGTCCTTGACGTAGATCTTTTCGACGGTGAACGTCGCGCCGGCCGGGGCCGGGGTGGTGTCGTTGATGATGTCGTCGGCCATGGTGCTGCAACTCCGGAAAGCTTGGAAAAGAGGGCGATTATGGCACGCGACCCGGGGCGTCCCGGGTGGCGCGCGGTGTGTGAATCAAGGGCGGATCAGCGGCCTTTGACGAGCGGCAGGTCGGCCTGTTGCCAGGCGGCGATGCCGCCGTCCAGCCAGTACACCTGCTCGAAGCCGGCCTGCTTCAGCCGCTTGGCCGCCGCCGCCGACGCCTGGCCGGTGCGGCACACCGCGACGACCGGCAGCGACTTCGCGTTGGCGAGCTGCTTGTTCTCGGGATCGAACTGGCTCGGCTGCACGTTCTTGCTGCCGGGGATGTGGCCCTTCTCGAATTCCGCCGTCGAGGACAGGTCCACCACCAGCGCGTTCTCGCGGTTGATCAGCGCGGTCAGCGCAGCCGGGCGCAGCGCCTTGTAGCTGCGGAACAGGCGCGCGACTTCCATGTAGATGAGCGCGATGGTCAGGCCCACCAGGGCCATCGAGAGCATGGCGTGGCGGCCGGCGAAATCCAGCAGGGTTTCGAAATTCACGTGTGGGGGACTGCTTTGAAACGGGCGGGGATTGTCGCCCGCCCGGCTGCTGCGCGCAAAAGGCCCTTCCGGGCAGTCAGCCGCCCTGCCAGAAATCCGGCAGGCCGCCGACCAGCCACCAGGTCCCGGCGACCGGGTCGAAGCGCCAGCGCTCGGTGTAGCGCGTGGTGCGCTCCACGAGGGTGTGGCGGTTGACCAGGTTGATCTCGACCTCGCGGACGATGTCGCCGTCGGGCAGGGTCTGCGAGGCGAGGTCGTGGTACGCGGTGACCTGGATCTGGTTGTAGCGCTCCAGTTCCAGGTCGGTCATCGGGTGGGCCTTGCGGTATTCGGGGTCGGCCAGCTGCCATGCGCCTTCGAAATCGCCCCAGCGGATGGCGGCGGAATAGGCGTACTGCACGCGGTCGATGGAGTTGCGCTTGATGTCGGCGGCGCAGCCGGCGAGCAGGACGCACAGCGCCAGCACGAAAGCGCCGGACCAGGTGCGCAGCGTTGCATTGCGGTTCGACATGCCGTTCTCCTCGGGCGACGGCGAATCCTAGCCTTTTCGGAAGGCGACGAAACGTGCGCGCAGTGTCGCTGCGTCGGCGCCGTCGGGGAGGCGGACGCGGGCCAGCAGTTCGATGCGGGCGCGACCGCGGTCGGCGAGGGTGGACAGGAACACCTGCCAGTCGCTGTCGGGCGCGGCGTGCGCTTCGGCGTCCAGGTCGGCGTACAGCGGCGCGAGGTAGCGCACCTGGCTGTCGGCGACGAAGACGTCGGCTTCCATGCCCGCGCCCTGGATGCGCATCGTCGCGAGGCCCCAGCAGGCGAGCGTCATCAGGGACGACAGGCTGCCGCCGAACGCGCAGCCCTTGTCGTTGACGTTGCGATCCAGCGGGGCGAGGAGCGAGAGGCGTTCTTCGTCGAAGTGGTGGATCGACACCGCCATCGCCGCCACCGGGGGCATGCCCTGGTAGTGGGCGTCGAGGTGGGCGAGGCGATCGGCGAGGGAATCGGTCATGGCGGTGCGCATCGATGAGCGGTTGCGGCGCGGGGCGGCACGCCACAAGCTGCGCGCCATGCGTCCGAACACCCAACGCGGGACCGCGGCATGGTACGTGATCTCCCTGCGGCCGGTCGGCCAGCATGGCGCGTTGCGCCGTGCGGCGGCGAATGCGGGCGCGCAATGCATCGCGGTGTCGACGACACGCATCGCACCGCGGAACGACAAGGCGACGCGCGCAGCGTTGCGTGCAGCGCTGGCGGCGCCGGTCGTCGTGTTCACCAGTCCGAATGCCGTGCGGTGCGCGGCGATGTTGTCGCCGCTGCGGCCGCGGCGCGGACAAGTCGTGTGCGCGATCGGTGCGGGAACGGCCGCGGCGTTGCGGCGTGCCGGGCTGTCCGAGGTGGTGGTGCCGGCGCGCGCGGACAGCGAAGGCGTGCTGGCACTGCCGGCGCTGCGGGATGTCGCCGGCCGCACGGTGGGATTGGTGACCGCGCCCGGCGGGCGCGATCGTCTGGCACCCGGCCTGCAGGCGCGCGGCGCGAAGCTTGCGCGTGCCGATGTGTACGCCCGCGTGCCGATCGCCCCTTCGCCGCGCGCCTGGACTGCGTTGCGCACGCTGGCGTCGCGGCCGTGCATCGCGATGAGCAGCGTCGATGCGCTGCGCGGGTTGGTCGAGCACGCGCCGGTCGATCTCCGGGCGCGGGTGCTCGACTGGGACGTCGCGGCCGGCAGCGCGCGGCTCGCGGACGAGGCGCGGGCCCTCGGCTTCCGGCGCGTGCGGATCGCGGCCGGCGTGCGCCCGGCCGAGCTGGTCGCCGCGGCGCGTGATGGCGGCCCACGACGGTCCATCCGGTAGCATCTGCGCACCCCCCGCGTCATCGGCGACACCGTGATCGAACCCGACGCATCGCCTGCCCTCCCCTCGCGCCGCCGCGCCCCGCTCGCGTGGCTGGTGCTGCTGTTGTTCGCGCTGGCCGCCGCATGGGGCTGGCACGCCTGGACGCAGCGCCAATCCGCCGCGCGCGCGATGGAAATCGATGCGCAACAGCGCGTCGAAGCGCTGGAAGCGCGCATGGAATCCTTGCGCCGCGAACAGCGCGCGCAGGCCGGTCGCCTGCAACAGGCCGATGCGACGAACCGCGTGCTGCGCGACGAACTGCTCGGCGTCGGCCAGCGCGCGGCGCTGCTGGAAGACAGCGTGTCGAAGCTCGCCGATCCCGATCGCCATGGCGCGCAGGCGCTGCGCCTGGATGAAGTCGAGATGCTGTTGTCGATGGCGCGCAATCGCCTGGACATCGCATCGGACCTCGACGGTGCGCGCCGCGCGTATGCGTTGGCCTCGGGCATGCTCGACGGTATCGACGATCCGGCGTACCTCAGCCTGCGCCAGACGCTCGCGCAGGAGCGCGCGGCGCTGGAAGCCGTCGGCGTGGATCCGGCGCACGCCGCGGCCGCGAAGCTCGATGCGATCGAAACGCGCCTGCCCACGTTGCCGCTCGTGCGCGATGCGCGCGAGGCGTCGCAGCGTTCGTGGTGGGAACGCGTCGCGTCGCGCCTGATCGACGTCCAGCCGAGCGATCGTGCGCAACTGCGCGCGACGAGCGATCGCAGCGCGGGCATGGAAGCGCTCGCCATCGAGTTCACGCTGGCGCGCGCCGCGCTGGAACGTCGCGACCTGCCCACGTGGCGTGCGTCGCTCGGCCGCGCCGATGCGTGGCTGCCGCGGTTGTGGCCGGACACCGATGCGCTGCGTGCGCAACGTCGCGCGTTGCAGGCGCTGCGCGCGCAGTCGCTGGCGTTGCGGTCGCCGGTGCTCGGCAGTTCGCTCACGCAATTGCGCGCGATGCGCGCCCGCACGGAGGCGCCATGAACCTGTTCCGGAACCTGTTGTTCCTGCTCGTGCTCGCGCTGGTCGGTGCGCTGGTGGCGCAGCGGCTGGTGGAGGATCCGGGCCTGGTGCTGGTGCGCTTCCACGGGCACGACTACCGCAGCACGCTGGTCGTCGCGTTGTTGCTGGTCGTCGCGGGGCTGTTGGGATTGTGGTTGGCGTGGACGGTGCTGGCGCTGCCCTTCCGCGGGTGGCGGGGTTTCAAACGCAGGCAGGCGCGCGCGCGTTTGGTCGACGGGATGTCGGCGTTGCACCAGGGACATTGGTCGCGCGCGGAAAAGCTGCTCGACATGGCGGCCGAGCGCGACGCCTCGGCGCCGGTGGCGCGCGTGGCCGCGGCGCAGGCGGCGGAAGCGCGCGGCGATGTGGCGGCGGCGAGCCGGCAGCTGGAGTTATTGGGCGATCGTTATCCGGTCGCGTCGGCGCTGGCGCGCGCCGAGCGCACGTGGGCCGCGGGCGATGCCGCGGCGACGCTCGCGTTGCTCGACGCACCCGCGGCGCAACCCCTGCCGCCGCGTGGCCTCGTGCTCCGCGCGAATGCATTGGCGGCGCTGGGACGTTCCCACGAGGCCTACGGGATGCTCGGTGCGTTGCGCCAGCAGCAGGCGCTCCCCACCGCGGCGCTCGATGCGCTGCAGGCGCGCTGGGCCGCGGCGTCGCTGGCGGAATCGGCCGATGCCAACGCGCTCGCCGATCGCTGGGACAGCCTGCCCAAGCCGCTGCAATCGGAGCCGTCGGTCGTCGGCGCCTACGCCACGCGCGCGTCGGCGATGCGCTGGGACGATGCGGCCGCACGCAATCTCGAACAGGCATTGGCGACGCGCTGGGACGAAGGCCTCGTCGCGATGTACGGCAAGTTGCCGACGACGACGCCCGATGCGCGGCGCGCGCAGATCGAACGCTGGTTGCAGGCGCATCCGGAATCTCCCGCCGCCCTGCTCGCCCTCGCGCAAGTCCAGCGCGCCAGCGCGCCGTGGCCGGTGGCGGAAGGCACGCTGCACCGCGCGGTGGCCCAGGGGGGCGGGGCGCAGGCGTGGGAAGCGCTCGGCGAGGGTTACGCCGCCGCGGGCGATCCCGAGACCGCGCGCCGCTGCTACGCCAACGCGCTGCGCGCCACGCGCGGTGAAGCGCCCCAGCCGCTGCCCAACCGCGACCTGCGCCAACAGATCGTGGACGAGGCCGCCATCGAGGTCCGCGACGAACACGGCCTGCCCCGCCTCCGCGAATGACCGGGGCGGCGGGCCGCACGCGGCACCCTCGCTAGAATGCCGCGCATGACCGACGCGACGACCGAAGACGACGCTGGCTTTGCCCGCGTCCGCGATTACCTGACCGACCTGCAGGACCGCATCTGCGCGGCGATCGAACACGCCGACGGCGGCGCGCGTTTCGTCGAGGACCGCTGGCAGCGCGCGGAAGGCGGCGGCGGGCGCACGCGGATCCTGCGCGACGGGGCGGTGTTCGAGCAGGCGGGCATCGGGTTCTCCGATGTCTCCGGATCGAAGCTCCCGCCCTCGGCGACCGCCGCGCGCCCCGAACTGGCCGGCGCCACCTGGCGCGCTGTCGGCATGTCGCTCGTCTTCCATCCGCGCAATCCGCACATCCCCACCACGCATGCGAACGTGCGGCACTTCCGGGCGCAGCGCGACGGGAAGACGGTGGCGTGGTGGTTCGGCGGCGGCTTCGACCTCACGCCGTTCTATCCCGTCGACGAGGACGTGCGGCATTGGCACGCGACGGCACGCGCGCTGTGCGAGCCGTTCGGCGGCGAAGCGCGGTACGCGGCGCACAAGCGCTGGTGCGACGAGTACTTCTTCCTGAAGCACCGGGACGAGACGCGCGGCGTCGGCGGGTTGTTCTTCGACGACCTGCACGAGGATTTCGAACGCGACTTCGCCTATATGCGCGCGGTGGGCGACGGGTTCCTCGACGCCTACCTGCCGATCGTCGAGCGCCGCCGCGACACGCCCTGGGGCGAACGCGAGCGCGACTTCCAGCTGTATCGCCGCGGGCGCTACGTGGAATTCAACCTGGTGCTGGATCGCGGCACGCTGTTCGGCCTGCAGAGCGGCGGGCGCACCGAATCCATCCTGATGAGCCTGCCGCCGCTGGTGCGCTGGGAATACGGCTTTGCGCCGGAACCGGGCAGCCCGGAAGCGCGCCTGGCGGATTACCTGCGCCCGCGCGACTGGCTGGCCGAAGGCTAGTCCTTCTTCTTCGGCACCACGCTGATCCGGCCGTCGGTCTCGAGCAGCGCGAAGGCGACGTCTTCCATCGTCAGCTCGCCGTTCTGGCGCAGGGCTTCGTCGAAGTCGTTCTCGCTGACGAGTTCGCGGCGCAGGACCCGCTTGAACAGCTTGCCGTCGCGCGCCAGCAGGACGGGCTCGCCTTCGATCAGCCGTTCGGCGCGCCGGCTGCGGGAACTGACGTAGCCCACGAGCCAATTCAGGCTGATCAGGATCGCCGCCAGGAACAGCCCGCCCATCAGCGAGGTGTCCTCGCCGAGCAGCGAGTTCTGCACCGCGTTGCCGAGCAGCACGATCAGCAGGACGTCGAAGGGCGTGAACTGGCCCATCGTCCGCTTGCCCGAGATCCGGATCATCGCCAGCAGCACGACGTAGACCACCACGGCGCGCAGGATGAATTCCCACCACGGCATGGCGAGGTCGAACAGGTCGGTCATCGGGTTCCCCAAGGCTGCGTGGCCGCGTGGCGCGACTTTAACGCGTGGGCATGAAAACGAAGGCAATAAAAAGCCCCGCAGGCCAGGGGGAGACCGGCGGGGCTGGGAAGCGGGACTTGGGGAGGAGTCTTCGCTTCGGGATCACTCCAGGGGAGGGAGATGATCTGCGTCAGACCTTGCATCTGACGCGGGCTATGAGACCACCCGAAGCATGGATGGTTCGTGAAGATTTCAGTTAAGAACTCGTTGGATTCAGGATGAATTCATCGCGCCCGGAGCGCCCTCACAAACCGCGACTCATCAGTGGGCTTCATCCCAATTGGCGCCCTTGCCTGCATCGACCACGAGGGGCACGCGCAAGTCGGCGGCGGCGGCCATGCGCGCCTTCGCGCCATCGACCAGATCGTCCACGAATCCGTCCTCCACGTCGAACACGAGTTCGTCGTGCACCTGCAGGATCATCAGCGCGCGCCCGCCGAGGCCCGCGAGCCAGCGATCGATCTCGATCATCGCCCGCTTCACGATATCCGCCGCAGTCCCCTGCATCGGCGCGTTGATCGCCGCGCGTTCGGCGCCCGCGCGCAGGCCCTGGTTGCGCGAGGCGATGTTTTCCAGGTGCAGCCGGCGCCCGAACACCGTTTCGACGAAGCCGCGCTCGCGCGCTTCCTGCCGCGTGCGCTCCATGAAATCGCGCACGCCCGGATAGCGCGAGAAATACAAGGCGATGTAGTCCTGCGCTTCGCCGCGCCCGATGCCGAGTTGGCGCGCTAAACCGAATGCGCTCATACCGTACATCAGGCCGAAATTGATCGCCTTCGCGGCGCGACGCTCGTTGCCGGAGACCTCTTCGATGGTCTTGCCGAACACTTCCGCCGCGGTCGCGCGATGGATGTCGGCGCCGGAGGTGAATGCGCGCAGCAGGTTCTCGTCTTCCGACAGGTGCGCCATGATCCGCAACTCGATCTGCGAGTAGTCGCACGCCACGATGCTGCGCCCCGCCGGGGCGATGAATGCGCGGCGGATGCGGCGGCCGTCCTCGGTGCGGATCGGGATGTTCTGCAGGTTGGGATCGGAGGACGCCAACCGGCCCGTCGCGGCGCCCGCCTGGTGGTAGCTGGTGTGCACGCGGCCGGTGTTGCGGTTGACCATGTCCGGCAGCTTGTCGGTGTACGTGCTGCGCAGCTTCGCCAGGCCGCGGTACTCCAGGATGATGCGCGGCAGCTCGTGCATGTCCGCGATGGCCTCCAGCGCTTCTTCGTTGACGCTGGGCTGGCCGCTCGGCGTCTTCACCTGCACGGGCAGCTTCAATTCCTCGAACAGCAACTGGCCCACCTGCTTCGGCGAGTCCAGGCTGAAGGTGCGGCCGGCGAGTTCGGTCGCGCGCTGCTGCGCGTCGAGCATGCGCTTGCCGAGGTCCGCGGACTGGCGCTTGAGCTCCACGACGTCGACCAACACGCCGTTGGCTTCCACGCGCTCCAGCACGGGCACGAGCGGCATTTCGATTTCGCGATAGACGCGATCGAGCGTGGGTTCCGACGCCACCTTCGGGCGCAGCACCGAATGCAGGCGCAGGGTGATGTCGGCGTCTTCCGCCGCGTAGCGCGTGCCGTCTTCCAGCGACACCTGCGAGAACAGGATCTGCTTGGCGCCCTTGCCCGCGACGTCTTCGTACTTGACCGCGTCGTAGCCGAGGTAGCGCTTGGCGAGCGAATCCATGTCGTGGCGGCTCGCGCCCGCGTTCCACACGAAGCTTTCCAGCATCGTGTCCTCGGCGTAACCGTGCACGTCCATGCCGTGGCAACGCAGGACGTGCAGGTCGTACTTGCCGTGCTGCCCGATCTTGCGCCTGTTCGCGTCCGCGAACAGCGGACGCAATGCATCCAGCGTGTCGGCGAGCGGCAACTGCGCCGGCGCGCCCGGATAGGTGTGGCCGAGCGGGATGTAGCACGCGCGCCCGGCTTCCACCGCCAGGCTGATGCCCACCAGGTTGGCGCACAACGCGTCGAGCGAATCGGTTTCCGTATCGAACGCGAAGGCCTCGGCGGCCTGCACCTGCGCGATCCACGCGTCCAGGCGATCGCGCGTGAGGATGGTTTCGTATTCGCCCGGTTCCGACAGCTTCGGATCGATCGCACCGTCGGGCGCCGCGGATCCCGTGCGCGCGTATCCAGCTTCGGTGCCGCGCATCGAGGTCTTGCGCGCCGCCGCGGGCGCGGGCGTGCCGTCGAGTTCGCGCAAGGCCGCGTTGAACCCGTAGCGGGCGTACAGCACGCGCAGCGCATCGACGTCGCGTGCGCGCAGCTTGAGCGCCTTTGCGGGCAATTCCAGCGCAACGTCGGTCTTGATCGTCACCAGTTCGCGATTCAGCGGCAGCCGCGGCAACGCCGCGCGCAGGTTCTCGCCGATCTTGCCGCCGATCTTCGCCGCGTTTTCCATCACGCCGTCGAGCGAGCCGTATTCGGCGAGCCACTTCGCCGCCGTCTTGGGGCCGCACTTGTCGACGCCGGGCACGTTGTCGACCGCATCGCCCATCAGCGCGAGCATGTCGACGATCTGGTGCGCGTGCACGCCGAACTTGTCGAACACCTTGCCGTCGTTGTCGAGCACGCTGCCGCTCATCGTGTTGACGAGGGAGATCGCGCCGAGGCCGCCGCCCTGCACGCGCACCAGCTGCGCGAAGTCCTTGTCGCCGGTGGAGATCGTGACGTCCGCGCCGTCGCGCGCGGCTTCCAGCGCGAGCGTGCCGATCACGTCGTCCGCTTCCACGCCATCCACGCGCAGGATGGGGAAGCCGAGCGCCTGCACGATCTCGCACATGGGCGCGATCTGCGCGCGCAGGTCGTCCGGCATCGCGGCGCGATTGGCCTTGTATTCGGGATAGAGGTCGTCACGGAACGTCTTGCCGGGCGCGTCGACGACGAAGGCGGCGCAGTCCGGCTGCTCGGCCAGCGTGGCGCGCAGCATGTTCACGACGCCGAACAGGGCGCCCGTGGGCTCGCCGGCGCTGTTGGTGAGAGGGGGAAGCGCGTGGAACGCGCGATACAGGTACGAGGACCCGTCGATCAGGACCAGTCTTGGCATCCGGGGATTCTACGCCCGCATCGCGCCCGCCCCGACCACGTCGCCACAACATCCCGGGCGCATAATCCGGACCGGATGGAGCCAGGCAGGAGGTGTCGGATGGACGCGTTTCCCCGCCCCGCGCGACAAGTCGCGCTCGTGCTGTCGATCGCCGCGGTTTTCACCGGCGCGCTCGTCGCCGGCTGCAGTACCTATGGCGGGGCCGATGCCGGTGGGCCTCCCATCCCGCCCGATGCCGTGGCCAGCACGCGGACCGAAACCAACGGCGACGTCGTCACCGAGTACCGCGTCGGTGGCGCCATCTCGATGGTCCGCATCGTGCCGCCGCATGGCCCCACGTATTACCTCACCGATTCCGATGGCGACGGCCGCCTGGACCGCACGCCCCAGGGCACGCGCGACGCGCCCGTCTACTTCAAGCTCTATGGCTGGTGACCCCCGCCGCCTTCCCCCCGGAGGACCACGATGACCAAGCTCGACAAACCCATGCGCCGCGAACTGCAGATCGGAGACCAGGTGTACACGCTCACCATCGGTCCCGATGGCCTGAAGCTCGTGGAAAAGGGACGCCGCAAGGGCCTCGAGCTCGCCTGGTCGGCGCTGGTCAGCGGCGATGCCGCGCTCGCCAGCGCGTTGCAGGCGTCGGTGGCCGACGCACCGTAAGCGACCGTCAGGCCGGCTGCAGGTTGGCGTAGGCCAGCACCAGCCATTTCGAACCGGCGTCGTCGAAATTGACCTGCACGCGTGCGTGCGCGCCGGTGCCTTCGTAATCGATGACCACGCCAGTACCGAACGTCGGATGGCGCACGTTGGCGCCGAGCTTCACGGGCGCCGGATCCATCGCCGGCATCGCCGCGTTGCGCCGCCCCTGCGGCATGTAGGGACGCGAGACCTGCACGCGCGGCCGCACTTCGTTCACCAGCGGGCCGGGGATCTCGCGCAGGAAGCGCGAGGGGATCCCGTACATGTCCGAGCCGTGGATGCGCCGCGCCTCGGCATACGTGAGTACGAGCTTCTGCCGCGCACGCGTGATGCCGACGTACGCCAGGCGCCGTTCTTCCTCGAGGCGACCGGGCTCCTCGGAGGACTTCGTGTTGGGGAACAGGCCTTCTTCCAGGCCGGCGAGGAACACCAGCGGGAATTCCAGCCCCTTCGCGCTGTGCAGCGTCATCAGCTGCACGCCGTCCTCGCCGGATTGCGCCTGGCCCTCGCCCGCTTCCAGCGCGGCGTAGCTGAGGAACGCGACGAGCTCGCTCAACGCCGCCGATTCCTCGTCGTCGCCATGCACGAAGCGCGAGGCGACCGACACGAGTTCGTCGAGGTTGTCGGTGCGCGAATCCAGCTGGCCGCGTGATTCGTTCGCGTAGTGCTCGCGCAGGCCGCTGCGCACCAGCACGTGGTCGATCTTCTCCTGCAGCGGCAAGGCGTCGGTTTCCACCTGCAGGCCTTCGACCAGCAGCAGGAACCCCGCGATCGCGTTGCGCGCGCGCGCCGCCAGGCCCGTGCCTTCGGAGACGCGCTTGGCCGCTTCCCACAACGAGATCGCCTCTTCGCGCGCGCGACGACGCACTTCGTCCAGCGTGCGCTCGCCGATGCCGCGGGTCGGGGTGTTCACCGCGCGCTCGAAGGCGGCATCGTCCGCGCGATTGGTCACCAGGCGCAGGTACGCCAGCGTGTCCTTGATTTCCGCGCGCTCGAAGAAGCGCTGCCCGCCGTACACGCGGTACGGGATCTGTTCGCCGAGCAAGGCTTCTTCGAACGCACGCGACTGCGCGTTGCTGCGATAGAGGATCGCGCACTCGCCGTGGCTGCCGCCGTCGCGCACCCAGGCGCGGATGCGTTCGACGACGAAGCGGGCTTCGTCGATTTCGTTGTACGCCGCGTACAGGTCGATCGGCTCGCCTTCGCCGGCGTCGGTCCACAGCTGTTTGCCGAGGCGATCGGGGTTGTGCGCGATCACCGCGTTGGCGGCGTTGAGGATGTTGGACGTGGAGCGGTAGTTCTGTTCCAGGCGCAGCGTGGTCGCGCCCGGGTAGTCGCGCAGGAAACGCTGCACGTTCTCGACCTTCGCGCCACGCCAGCCGTAGATCGCCTGGTCGTCGTCGCCGACCACGAACACGTGGCCCGTCTCGCCCGCCAGCAGGCGCACGAAGCCGTACTGGATCGCATTGGTGTCCTGGAATTCGTCGACCAGCACTTCGCCGAACCGGTGCCGGTAATGCGCCAGCAAGCCCGCGTTGTCGCGCAGCAGTTCGTGCGCGCGCAGCAGCAGCTCCGCGAAATCCACCAGGCCCGCGCGTTCGCAACGCTCCTGGTAGGCCGCGTACGCCTTGCGCATCGTGTCCATGAACCAGTCGCTGCCCGGCTGGATGTTCTCGGCGCGCCGGCCTTCATCCTTCTGCGCGTTGATCCACCACGCGATCTGCCGCGGCGGAAACCGCGTGTCGTCGAGTTCCAGCTGTTGCACCACGCGCTTGACGAGGCGCAGCTGGTCGTCCGAATCCAGCACCTGGAAGCCTTCCGGCAAACCGGCGTCCTGCCAGTGCAGGCGCAGCAGGCGATGGGCGAGGCCGTGGAAGGTGCCGATCCACATGCCGCGCGATCCGTTGCGCAGCAGGTGCTCTGCGCGATGTCTCAGCTCGCCGGCGGCCTTGTTGGTGAAGGTGACCGCGAGGATGCCGTGCGGCGGCACGCCCATCACTTCGTTCAACCATGCGATGCGGTGCATCAGCACGCGGGTCTTGCCGCTGCCCGCGCCGGCCAGCACGAGGTAGTGGCCGGCGGCCGCGGTCACGGCCTCGCGTTGGGCGGGGTTGAGCGCGTCGAGCAGGTGGGAGACATCCATGCGCGCATTTTACGGGCGCGCGCGCGGTCCTGCGGTGGACGCGGGCAATCAGTGCGCGTGTGCTTCCTTCTCGCGCTTCACCGTCGTGCCCGCCATCAGCTTGTCGGTCCAGGCGATGCCGATCGCCGAGAGGATGAACACGGTGTGGATGATCGTCTGCCACAGCACGCCCGTGGCGGTGATGGTGGTGCAGGCCTTGAGGTTCTCGCCCGCGTCGATCAGCGGCTTCATCGCCACCATCGCCGCGATGCCGGCCTGCGAACTGCACAGCGGCAAGCCGTCGACCATGCCGACTTCGATGAAGCTCTTGAGCAGGTGGATCGAGGAGATGCCGATGATCGCCATCGCCAGCTTCACCTTCAGCACGCTCGCGTTGACGTGGCTCAGCCACTCCGGCTGGTCCGGGTGGCCCTCCAGCCGCAGGCGCGACACGAACGTCTCGTAGCCGCCCACGATCACCATCATCAGCAGGTTGGAGATCATCACCACGTCGATCAGGCCCAGCACGATCAGCATGATCTGCTGCTCGCCCAGGCGCGGCGTTTCGTGGATGAGATGGATCAGTTCCTTCGCGAACAGGAACACGTACACGCCCTGCGCCACGATCAGCCCCAGGTACAACGGCAACTGCAGCCAGCGCGACGAGAAGATCAGCGCGGACAAGGGATTGAGCGTGCTGTGGTGCGGGACGTTCGCCATGGGGGACCTGCGTGGGGGACAGCCGGCGAGGGTGCCGAGTCGCGCTGCAAAAAGAAAGCCGCCCTTGCAGGCGGCTTGTTGTCCTAGGCCAGCGAGCAGCTGGCGTACGCTGCTTCTGGCCTGCCTCCGGGGGACGTACCTGGCCGGAGGACTTGGAGCCCGGGATGGCCGGGGACGGCGCGGAAGTTACGCCGAAGTTCCAACGGGTGCAACGCGAATCACGTCCCCGCGGGACGGAATCCAAACGCGCGGAGGATTCCCGTCAAGTAACGGAATGCCCCAATAGCAATGCACGAAGCTCCGCTTCGAGTTCGGCGATGCGCGCACCGATGCGCGCGGTCTCCGCGTCTTCCAGGTGACCGAGGCCGTCGAGCAGACCACTGAGCTGGTCGAGGCGCGACTTTTGTTCCGCAATCACGTGGCGACGGCGGAACGCGCGCATGTCGCTCACGTTGTCGGCTTCGTCCGGCAGCGGCTGCCACAGGCGTTCCTGCAGCAGCCAGCGCAGGCGATCGGCGGCCGCGCGTTCGGCGTCGGACCACGGCAGGCTGCGGCCGCGCACGGTTTCGCGCCAGCTGGCGAAACTCTTGCGCGGTGCGATGCGCACGCCATCGTCGGTGGCCACCATCGACTTGTGCGGATCGCCCGCCCACACCACGTCTTCCACCTGCTCTGCGCGGAAGAACAACAACCAGTCATCGCGACGCCCGAACGACAGCGCGAGCACGCCGGCCAGTCCGTGCTGCGCACCGGGCATCGTCCATTCGCTGGCGATGTCGGTGGTCGGCACGCGTTCGGTGCCGTGCGCGCGCGCCCAGCCCACGGCGTGCGCCAGGCCATCGGGCTCCGGCGTGCGGCCGTGCGTCGTCCACTGTCCGTCGCTGCGCAGCGCCACGCCATCGCAGGGCAGCATCGATACGACGAGATCGAGCGCGTTCGCAAGCGACGCGCCTAGTTCGCCCACGCCCGCCGACAGCCGCAGTGCGAGGTGTTCGCGCGTGTCGCGCGCGCGGTCGTCCTGGCGCGAGGCGATGGACTGCTCGTCCACGGCCACGCGCATCGAAACGAACAGGCTGAACATGTCGGCCGCGGCGCGCACCGACGGCGGCACCAGGCGCGGTTCGCGGTGGTGGCAGGCGATCAGGCCCCACAGGCGCCCGCCGCTCACGATCGACAACGACATCGACGCCGCCACGCCCATGTTGCGGAGGTATTCGCAATGCACGGGCGAGACGCTGCGCAACGCGTGCTGGCTCAGGTCGAGCGGTGCACCGGATGCATCGACGCCCGGCAGGATCGGCACCGCGACGTAGTTGGCGTCGGGGATCACGCGGATGCGGTTGCGCACGTACAGCGTGCGCGCCTGCACGGGGATGTCGGAGGCGGGGAAGCGCAGGCCGAGGAACGGCTCGAGGTCGTCCGCGCGCGATTCGGCGATCACCTCGCCCGCATCGTCGTGGCGGAAGCGATACACCATCACGCGGTCGTAGCCCGTGAGGCGGCGGATCTCTTCCGCGGTGCGCTGGTGGAACCCGCGCATGTCGGGCGCCACGCTGACGCGCGCGATCATGCGCTGCGCCATCACCGTGGGCGTCTGCCGATTGCCCGATCCCGCGCGCGGCTCCAGCTCCAGGTGCACCAGGCCATTGGCGACGTGCACGCCGATGTCGCACATGTGCGCCAGCGCGCCGATGTTGCCGACCGCGGCGCGTTGCGGCGTCGCGCCCGGTTCGATCATTTCGATTACTTCGAGCAGCGGCTCCAGCACATCGTCCGCGACGTGTTCGCGCAGGCTGTGGCCGAGCACTTCATCCGGCGGAACGTCGAGCAGTTCGGCGACGTTGGCCGAGGCCTGGCGGATGGTCCAGTCCGGCAGCGTGCAACTGAGCAGGTAGCCGTGCGGCTGGATCGCGCCGCTCAGGTGGATCGGTTCCCGCGCGCATTCGGCGGCGCCGGCGGCGGCGGCCGCGGTGGCTTGATCGTGGTCCAAGGACGCTTCCTCAGCAGGCGGGCCGTGCGGACAGTTCGGCCCGGTGGAATTCGTGTTCGGCGGACGCGAACGTGCGTGCCGCGGCAATCATCATCGCGCTCTCGTCGCTGGCTTCGAACGCGGCGTTCTCGAGGCACCGCACGAAGGCGCGCCAGCGCACGCCGACACCGAGGCCGCCGTGGCGATGCAGGAAGTTGGCGCCCGCGCCGGCGGTGTGCCCCAGCGCCTGCGCATGCACGACCAGCTGCGTGGCGCCCAGCGCGGAGCCTTCGATCACGTACATCAGGCCCGCGGCTTCCGCATCGCTGGACACCACGAGCGCAGGGCCGGGTTCGAGCGGCGACAGGCCGAGGGCTTCAAGATCCGCATCGATCCAGGGCGTGCGCACCGGATCGCACCATGCGCGCCACGTCGGGCCGAGGTTGGCGGCCGACAGCGCCCGCTCGGCATTGGCGAGGAACGCCTGCATGCCGACCAGGTACGTGCGGTATTCCTGCGCGGTGCGCAGGCCATGGGCGAATCGTGCGTCGAGGCGCACATGCGCGGTGCCGGTGGCTCCGCGCAGTCGATCGCGATATCCGTTGTCGGCTGCTGGCGTCATCGGCGCGCAATTTACACCACGCCGATGACCCGTTCTTCACCGACCTACACCGTCGCTGACCGGCGGATTATTTCGCCGGTTTGATGGCGTATGCGGCCGGATGTTCAGCGCCCAGCAAGTGGTCGACGAAGTAATCCCAGCGCTTGCGCATCACGTACAGCGAGTACTCGCCGTAACCGTGGCGGGCGTTCGGCAGCAGCAACAGGTCGAAGTCCTTGTTGGCCTTGATCAGCGCATCCACGACCAGCAGCGTGCTCGACGGCGGCACGTTGTCGTCCATCAGGCCATGGATGAGCAGCAGGTGGCCCTTCAGGCCGGACGCATGGTTCTGGTTGGCCTGGTCGTCGTAGTTGGACTTGCCGTCCTTGCCCGACACCAGCAGGCCCTGCCACTTCTCCGCCCAGTCGTCTTCGTAGTTGCGGTTGTCGTGGTTGCCGCTCTCGGCGATGCCGACCTTGAAGAAGTCGCCATAGCGGAACATCGCCGTGCCCGTGGCGTTGCCGCCGCCGGAATGGCCCCAGATGCCCACGCGCGACAAGTCGATCCACGGATAGCGCGCGGCGAGCTGCTTCATGCCGGCGACCTGGTCGGGCAGCGTGTTGTCGCCGATGTTCTTCGCGTAACCGTCGTGGAACGCCTTGGAGCGGTACGGCGTGCCCATGCCGTCGATCGCTACGACCACGAAGCCCAGTTCGGCCAGGGCCTGGTTGTCGCCGTGCGCCGACAGGAACCCGTAGCTGCGCACCGAACCCACCTGCGGGCCCGGATAGACGTAGTTGATGATCGGGTACTTCTTGTTCGGGTCGAAGTTGGACGGCTTGAACAGCATCCCGTACAGGTCGGTCTTGCCGTCGCGCGCCTTCACCACGATCGGTTCCGGGGCGACCCAGCCGCTCAGCTTCAGGCGGGCGAGGTCGGCCTGCGCGACCTGCGCGAGCACCTTGCCGTCGTTGGCATCCCGCAACACGGTGACCGGCGCGACGGCGGTGGTGGAATACGTATCGACCACGCGCGTGCCATCGGGCGACAGGCGGAACGTGTGCTGCGCGTCTTCCGGCGACAGCAGCACGGGCTCGCCCGAATCCAGGTTCACGCGATACAGGTGCTGGTGGTACGGATGGTGGCCTTCTTCGCGGCCGACGCCGGTGAACCACGCGGTGCGCGTGGCGGTGTCGAGGCGCAGCAGTTCGGCGACGTTCCAGTCGCCCTTCGTCACCTGGTGCTTCAGCTTGCCGTTGGTCGCGTCATACACATAGAGATGGCCCCAGTTGCTGCGTTGGCTCCACCACAGGATCTCGTTGCTCTCCGACAGGTAACGCCAGTTGATCGCGTTGATGCCGGACTCGAACCAGTTCTTCGCGTCTTCCTGGAACACGTCGCGCACGGCGCCCGTGGCGACGTCGGCGATGCGCACCCAGGTCTTGGTGTGGTCGCGCGAGGTGGAGGCGAAGGCGATCGTCTTGCCGTCCTTCGCCCACTGTACGTCTTCCCAGCCGCCGAAGCAGCTCACGTCGTCGCACTGCGTCGAACGATGCTGGTCCGGCGGCGTCTTCAGGCGCAGCACCGAATGCGTGGGCACGTCGATGACGACGCGCTCGATCATCGTGACGTCCTTGTCGCCGACCAGCGGGTACTTCCAGGTCTGCACGTCCGGATGGCCGACCTTCGTCGACACGAGCGTCATCTCGCCCGTCTTGCGCTGGTCCTGCTGGAACGTGGCGATCTTCGACGAATCCGGCGACCACACCAGGATCGCGCTGTCGTCGTGCACCCAGCCCGCGTTGTTGGTCGCGTAGCCGAAATCCTTGATGCCGTCGGTGGTGAGCTGCGTTTCCTTGCCGCTCGGCAACTCGCGCACCCACAGGTTCCAGTCGCGGATGAAGGCTTCGCGCTTGCCGTCCGGCGAGGCATTGCCGGGGCCGTCGCCGTCCTTCGCCTTCGGCGCGGGCTTGGCCACGCAGTGCGGCTTCACCGCGTCGCACAGGTAATGCGTGTCGCGCACGGCGATGTCGAGGCGGCCGTCGGCGGTGCCGTCGATGCCCGAGATCACCCGGTCGAGGCGACGCGCGTCCACCGGCTTGCCGGTGGCGGCGGAGAGCGCCTTGCCCATGCGCACGTGGTCGAACGCGGGCGCGGCCTTGCCGGTGGCCGCATCCATGCGCTGCAGGTGCATGCCGTTGGCATCGGATTCGAAGTAGACGAAGTGGCCGTCGTCGAGCCACTTCACGCCGGTGACGGCGTGGTCCACGAGCGGGCCGGTGTTCTGGCCGAGCATGCGCTCGGCGCGGGCGTAGTCCGCTTCGGTGACGCGCGCGGGGGTTTGCGCGAACGCGCCGCCCGTGCACAGGAACAACACGGCGACCGATGCGCCCGCCTGCAACTTCAAACCCATGCCCCGCTCCCCGATCCGGATCAAGAGCCCGCGATCCTAGCGCACCCCGCGCGATTGGCCCCTGCAGGAAGTCCTGCAGGGGCGGGCGCGCATCCCGGTTCAGCGTGCGGGCGCGGGATCGGCGATGCGGATCCGGTCGGCCGCGGTGCGCGCGCGGGTGGTTTCGCCGTACATCAGCTCGGCCACGGCCGGCGCGGCGAGGTAGTCGCCGGTATTGCCGACGCGGGCGAAGTAGTGGATCTCGTGGCGGCCGGGCCACAGGTGTTCGGCATAGAACTTCGGGTTGCGGGGGTCGAGCTTGCGCTCGCGGAAGGCCGGGTCGCCTTCATCGGCGAGCGCCTGCATGTCCACGCCCGCCACGCCGGCCAGCGACAGGTCCGTGGGCCGCAGGCCGCCGGGGATGTCGTCGGTGACGGCCACGAAGTCCCGCTCGCGCGCATTGGAGACCACGAGCGTCACGCGGATCCAGTCGCCTTCACGCACGGGACCGGCGGCTGCGAGCGGCCTCCACGCGCGACCACGGAACACGGCGTACCGGCGCTCGATGGCGAATCCGATCGCCGTGCTTTGGGCCTGGCGCGCGTCTTCCTTGTAGTCGACGCGTGCCAGGTAGGCGACGGGCGAATCCGGACGCTCGCGCGCGACGAGCGTGAGTGCGCCGCGCGGTGCGTCGAAGCGCGTCGCATCGCCGTTCGCGCCCGCGTCGAGGGTGATGCGTTGCGTCCTGCCGCCGACGGTGGCATCCACCGCGATGGGCGCCGCATCCTTCGTGCCATCGGCCTGCAGCGCCATCAGGCAGATCGCGGCTTCCTGCGTGTCCGCATGCCCGCGACCGCCGGCGTACAGATCGGTCAGGCCGGCCTGCAACTGCACGTGCGCCTGCGCCGGGGCGAGTTGCGGATAGTCGCCGAACAGGCGGATCAGGCTGCATTGCTCACGCAAGCTCGAACCCATCCAGCGCGACCATGACGCCATGGGTGCAACCGCGCGGGCCTGTCCGCGCAGCGGCGCCGATTCCAGCAGCATGGCGAACGCGTCGCGCGCATCCGGGCTGCCATCGCGCGCCAATGCGCGGGCCGTCGCGATGCGTGCGGGCAGCGCAAGCTTGCCCCACGATTTCCACGGCGCCGCGTCCGCCCGCTGATACGGTTGCGAGACCACGCCTGCGGCGATCGCGCGGTCCTCGACCGACGACGTGAACACGCTGTCGCCCATCCGCGCCAGGTAGGCGCGCGCGTCCGTTTCCACGGCTTCCGGCACCACGTAGCCCAGGCGATGCATCGTCGCGAAGGCATCCAGCGTGTAGGCCGTCAATGCAATGTGTGGCCGGGCCCCGGACCCGTTGCTCCACCCGGCGACCTGGTCGGCGAAGTAATACATCTCGCCTTGCGGGGACTGGAACACGATCGCGTTGTCGAGTGCTTCCTGCACCACCGCCTTCGCATCGGGCCAGGTCGTGTCGCCGCGTTCGATCGCCAGCGCGGCGCCGACCGCGCGGCTGAGGATCTGTTCCCAGCAGCGATGCGGGTAGTCGCGCAGGTCTTCGGTCCAGCCGTGCAGCAGGCCGCTGTTGCCGCGCCATGCCTGGACCTGCAAGCGCACATCCGACGCGCTGGCGGGCACCGTGGGCATCGCGAGCGTGGTGGGCGCATCGCCGAGCCAGCCGGCCTGCACGCGTTGCGCATCGATCGCCGTGGAGGCGACCTCCAGCGGCGCGGAGACCGCATCACGTCCGTCGGCGTTGGCGGCCGCGGCCGTCAGCGTAAGCGCGCCCGGCGCCGACGGCGACAGCGATGCGCCGAAGCTCGCCTGCCCGCCCGGTGCCAGCGACAGCGTGGCCGGATGCGTGCCGACGTGCTCGCCCGATTGCACGCGCAGCAGGGCCTCGACCCGCGCCGGCGACGTGCCGGACTGGCGCACGTTGGCGGCGATGCGCGTCCGGTCGCCCGCGTACACGCGCACCGGCGCCTGCAAGCGCGCTTCCAGCGGAAGTCCGGCTTCCAGCGTCGCTTCCGCCATCGCAAAGTCGTCGCTCGCGTCGTGGCTCCACGCGATCGCGCGCCAGCGCGTCAAGTTGTCCGGGACTTTGAAGTCGAGCTCGCGCGTCTCGCCCGGTGCGAGCACGATGTCGGTGCGCCAGAGCGCGGTGTCGGCGAACGCGGTGCGAACGCGCGCCAGCGCGAGTGCTTCGGCGAACGCGCCGTCCGGGCGTTCCGGACGCGGCGCCGCGCCAGGTTCGCGTGGCGTCGGTACATCGACCGGCGAGGCCTCGTCGAACACCACGGACGGCTCGGCGGGCGGTGCCGGGGCTGCGTACGCGTCCTCCACGGTCGTGACGACGATGGGATTGGTGACACCGCTGCCGATCACGCTGACCGTGTCGAGCTCGTTGCCGGCGTAACCGAACGTCCGCCCCGGTGCAAGCAACGCCACGCTGGTGGTGTCGCGCGCCAGCGGGATCGCGCTTTCGTCGACCTCGGTGAAGATCGTCGTCGACTCCACGGAAGCGACATCGATCGGGCGGGTCTGCACTTCGCGGCGTGCGTACTTCCGGCATTGCGCCGGATTCCGGGCGCGGTCGCAGCGCGCAAGTTGCGCGAGCGAGGGCATGCGCCAGCGCCACGGATCGCGGTTCCATGTTTCGAACCCGATCGTTTCGAACTCGCCGGAGGCTGCATAGCCGCGCACCCAGGCCTTGCCCGGATCCATGCCCCGCATGTAGCTGGCGCCGAGCGCGTGGAGCGCATCGTCCATCACGGTGAGCGTGATCGCGCGCGGCACCGGCGCGTCGTTGCGCAGCTGCAGGCGCACGCTGTCCGCCGGCGCGGCGCGGGCCGGCGCGAACGCAATCGCCACGGGCGCGCCGGCGGCCGGCGGATCGAACTTCACGGCGAGCTGCGTGCTGGTCACCTTCACGGCAGTGCGGTACCCGGCAGGCGCGTCTCCGGCCTGGCCACCGCGGACATAGGCCGTGAGGGTGAAGCGTTGCGGCCACCGCGGACCGCTCGGCATGTCGATCACCTGCGTGGGCGAATCGAGCTGGACGACCCGGCGCGCGAGCACCGCGCTCCCCCATTCGGCGACCAGCAGCACCTGCGCCTGCGCGAGCGGCTGCTTGAGCATCACGCGGAGGTTCCCGCCGCGCGACACGTGCGGGTCGACCAGTTCGAGCTTCGCTTGCTGCGTTGCATCGATGTCGGACGTGCGACTCCACACGTACTGGTCGTGCACGACCGGCGCGGCGTCACCGCTGCGCGCAGTGATGCGATAGACGCCCGAATCCCGCCGCGGGAACGTGCAATCCGAGGCACGCCCGGCCTCGAGCTTGCAGGCATGCAGCGGGCGAAGGTCGGCCGTCGTCTTTCCGTAGGCGACCTCGACATCGATCCTGCCGCCGTCGATGCGCTGGCCGTCGGCGGTGGCAAGGATCGCTTCCATCGTCACCGGCGAGGTGGCATCGAGCCAGGCGGGGGCCACCTTCAAGCCGACGTATCGTGCAAAGCGCGCATACGGGATGCGCACCGTGTTGCTGGTGGTGCCTTCGCGATCGCTGATCTGCGCTTCGGCGGTCAGCAGGAGTTCGCCGAATGCGGGCAGCTTCGCACCGTCTTCGAACGCCACCGGGAGCCGGGCGTGCGCGCGGCCTTCGGCGTCGGTGGTCAACGTGAGCGCATCGGCGCCGCGCAGCGCAGGGCGATCCTCGCTTTCGTCGCCCGCGAAGTCGTAGTCCGCCAATGCGGGATGGACATCGCCGAGGTCCGCCGGGCGCAAGCGCGCCTGCACGCTGTCGATCTCGGCGCCGGCCGCGACGCCGCCGGAGTAGTACCCGGCCTCGAGGTCGAACGCCACCACGTCGCCGTCGCGCAGCGTTCGCACGGGCGCGCTGGCGCGCATCCACAGGTCCTGCGCGCGATAGGTGCCGACGAAGAAACATGCGCCGCTGTCGAAAGACGATCCGATGCAATAGCGGCCGTCGGGAAGGTGGATCGGCAGGGTCGTCGTGCCCGCGACGGCTCCCATCGCGTCCAGCGCCCCGTCCCACGAGAACACGGCACGCGAACGGTCGTCGTCGCGCAGCACCAGGTGCACGACCGCACCGGCCGGCGGAAGGCGGATGCCGCCTTCACCGACTTCCCTTGTCCAGATGCGCCAGGACACGCGATCCCCGGCGCGGTAAAGCGGGCGATCGGCGACCCCCCATGCCTTCGTGTCGGGCGTGCCGCGTTCCAGCGTGCCGCCCCAGCGGTTCACGGTGAGCGGCAGCACCGCACGGGATGCACCGCGCCGCGCGCCGGATTGCACGCGCACGTACCAGTCCGCGCGATCCTCGTCTTTCTTCGGCTGCGCGAAATCGCGCGGGAGTTGCAGGAGGGCGGTCCCGTCTTCCGCGGTGCGTCCGATGGCCACCGTGCGGGGCGCGCCGGTGGCCGCCAGCGAAATGAGTTCGACCTGCGCGCCCGCGATCGGCGCACGCCCTTCCCACGCGTTGGCCCACACCAGCACGTCGTTGCGGCCGGCGACGGCGTAGACGTCGAAATCCGGCGCCGCCGCGATCATCGCCGCCTTGGGATCGAGGTTGTCAGGCAGCGAGAACGTCGCGATGCCACCCGCCTCCAGCGCGCGGCGCGCGACGGCCGAGGCAACGCCCTGCGGTGTCGCGCCGGAAGCAGGCGTTGCGACGCGTTCGTCTTCGACGGTGCCCGCGAACCCGCGCACCACCATCGCGTCCGGCGGCAGGTTGCGCACCTGCACGACGGGCGTGGCGGGGTCCCCGAGGAGCGCATGCTCGTAGGTCGCGGTGAACGACGGGCGCGCCGCCACGGTCGAGGCGCGTGCGGCGATCGTCGTGGCCAGCGCTGCACCGTCCCGGGCGCGCACGCCGGCAATCGGGAACGTGGCGGTGGTGTCCGGCGTTTCGATCGTGAATTCGATCCAGCCGCCGGGCGAACGCCTTGGCACCGCGCGCTTGAGGTCGCCCTCCGTATCGAATCCGTATTCGGTTCCGCTTGACGCGAATCGCATGGCCTGCGGCCACTCCGCGACGAACGCCTTGACCGCGGCGTCGTCCAGTTCCCGCGAGAACTGCACGCGCATGGGCTCGCCGGGCACGCACCCATCCAGCGCGATGCGGCCGTCGACCACATGCGCGAGGATCGGTGACGATTCGCCCGCACAGACGGCATTTCGCAACTGGAACGCTTCGCCGACCCGCGCCAGCAGCAGTGTCTTGTCGTCCCGGCCCGTGAGCGGACCATCGAGCGCCTTCAGCCCGGGGACGATCGACAGCTTCACCGTGGCATCGGTGCGCGTGGGCGGCAACTGCAGGATGAATCTCGACTTGAAGGCGTCGTAACGCTCCGCCGGGGGCGTCACCAGGGAAACCGGTACACGGTTCCCGTCGATCTCCAGGCGCAGCACGGCCGCGGCGTCCCGCGCGTCGATACGGTGCAGCGAACGCAACAGGATGTCGGGAACGCCGGCCTTCCAGCCAGAGATCTCTGCATGGAGCGCCGGGCGCGGCGTTTCGCCGACCAGCGTCACGCCGGCGATTGGCGTGCCTTGCGTCGTCTTGAGTCCGTCAGCGAGCACGACCCGGAAGCGGGTCGCCATCGGCGCCGGGGACTCGAATTTGCAGTCCAGCTGCGCGTCGTCGGTCCAGCTGCAGGTCATCGCGCGGGCCGGCGCCACCGACACGAGCGATTCGGTGCGCGCGTTGTCGAGCACCTGCACCGGTTCGCTGAACTTGAGCGCGAAGCCCTGCTGCGTCACGTCGAGCCCGGGCTTCTGTGCGAACGCACTACCGGCCACGCACCACAACGCCAGCCCCCAGCCGATCGCGCGCATCCGAGCTTCCTTTCCCATGATCCCCGCCCCGAGTGTTGGCACAGGCGCAGGGGAACGGCAAGGCGAGGAATTCGGGGTCAGGTCACCCGGGCGAGCATGCGCTGGCTGCCGATCAGGCGCGCCCAGCGGGTGCCGAGGTCGGTCCAGCAGACGAAATACGCTTCGGCGGCGATGCGCCACAACGTGGACGGGCCCATCGGCAGGCGCGGTTCGGCGGCGCACAACTCCCAGTCGTAGCCGAGCTGGCGGGCGAACAGGGCGCAACGCGCCAGGTGGTAGCGGTTGCTCAACAAGGTCACGCGGCGTGCGCCGTTGTTCGGCAACAGGCTGCGGGCATTGCGCAGGTTCTGCAGGGTGTCGCGCGATTCGGCTTCCATGCGCAGCGATGCGGCATCGGACACGCCGCGCGCGAGCAGGGCCGAGCGCGCGACTTCGGCTTCGGTGGGTTCGTCAGGCGCGCCGCCACCGAGCAGGATGAAGTCGGCCGGCGGGCGCTCGCGCCACAGGGCAGCCGCGCGCTCCAGGCGCGCGTCGAAATCCGCATCGATGCGCCCGCGCGGCGCGTGCTTGCCGAACAGCAACACGCATTCGCCGCGTTCCGGCGTGCACGGTGCGCGGCGGGCCACGCGCAGCACGTGCAGGAAATACCCGAGGTACACCAGCCCCGCGCTGAGCACGCACGCGGCCAGCGCCACGAGCCCGGTCTGCAGGACATCGAGGTCGGCGGCGAGGCGCAGGCGATGGGCGATGCGGGTGGGCATGCCGGGGCTCGGACGGGGGAAGGGCGTGCGGGGTTCCGCACGACGCGCATTTTAAGTGCGCGACGTTCCGCGGGCCTGCGGCCTGGTCGGCGAAACGGCAACGTGCTGCCCTGCATTCATCCATGTGTATGCGGCAGGGCCGCGTCGTCTGGTCGTGCACGGGGCCGTGGCTATACTCCAAAGCCATTCGGACCCGAGAGCCCCGCGTGCCCGCACAACCATCGACGCAAGGCACCCACGTCCCGATCCCGCCGCTGGCGATCCGCCACTACACGGCGACCACCGCCCTCGGCCCCGGCCGCGATGCCCTGCTCGCAGGTTTGCGCGAACGTCGCGGCGGCCTGCGCCGCAACGACTTCGGGAACGACCGGCTGGATTGCTGGATCGGCCGCGTCGACGGGCTGGAAGACGCGGCACTGCCGCTTGAATTCAGCGATGCCGAATGCCGCAACAACCGCCTTGCGTGGCTCGCGCTGCAACAGGACGGGATGTTCGGCGCCGTCCAGGCCGCGAAGGCGAAGTACGGCGCCTCCCGCATCGCGGTCGTGCTGGGGACCTCCACGTCCAGCATCGGCGCGACAGAAGAAGCGTACGCACGCCTGGAACCGGGCGACGACGGCCAACCCGCCTTCCCGCGCGACCTGCGCCAGCCGATGGTCCACACGCCGCATTCGCTGGGCGCGTTCGTGCAGCGCGCCACCGGATTGACGGGCCCGTGCGTGACGGTCGCCACCGCGTGTTCGTCGAGCGCGAAAGTCTTCGCGCAGGCCGCGCGGCTGATCCATGCAGGACTCGCGGACGCCGCCCTCGTGGGCGGCGTCGACACGTTGTGCGGCAGCGTGCTGTTCGGGTTCAACGCGCTGGGCCTGGTGTCGCAGGCGCCGTGCAAGCCGTTCGATGCGACGCGCGACGGACTGTCGCTGGGCGAAGCCGGCGGTTACGCCTTGCTCGAACGCGCCGGCGACGACGACGCGCTCACCCTGCGCGGCTACGGCGAATCCAGCGACGCGCACCACATGTCCGCGCCGCATCCCGAAGGCCTGGGCGCGCGCCTGGCGATGTCGCAGGCCCTCGCGCGCGCGGGCATCGACGCCGCCGACGTCGGTTATCTCAACCTGCACGGCACCGCCACGCCCGCCAACGACACCGTCGAAGCGCAGGCCGTCGCGCGCCTGTTCCCCGACACGCTGCATGCCAGCTCGACGAAGGGCTGGACCGGACACACGCTCGGTGCGGCGGGCATCGTGGAATCGGTGATCGCGATGCTGGCGCTGCAGCACGGCCTGCTGCCGGGCATCCTCAACAGCGCCGAACGCGATGCCGCGTGCGGCGCGCAGATCCGTTTCGACAACGCCGAGCGCCCCATCCGGTACGCAATGAACAATTCCTTCGGCTTCGGCGGCAACAACTGCTCGCTGGTGTTCGCCGCATGAGTGCACTGACCGCCACCATCGAAGGCATCGGCTTCTGGTCCAACGGCCTGCCCGACTGGGACAGTGCACGCGCCTTCGTGCGTACCGGCACGTTGCCGGACGCCGCGCCCGCGCGTCCGTCGCCGGAACTGCTCGCGCCCAACGAACGCCGCCGCGCCCCGGAAACCGTCGCCGTCGCCCTCGACGTCGCGCTCGCCGCGTGCACGCGCGCCGGCCGTGCGCCGGCCGACCTGCCGTCGGTGTTCGCATCCACGCACGGCGACCTCGGCATCACCGATTACATGAGCGCCACGCTGGTGGACAACCCGCGGTCCGTGTCGCCCACGCGCTTCCACAACTCCGTGCACAACGCCGCGGCCGGTTACTGGACGATCGGCGCCGGCTGCACGCAGGCGACCACCGCGATCAGCGCGTACGCGGCGAGTTTCGCCGAAGGCCTGGTCGAAGCCCTGGTGCAACTCGATGCGGGCGAAGACGCGATGTTGCTGGTCGGCTACGACGGCGCCGCCACCGGGCCGCTCGCCTCCGTCGCGAAGACCAGCGGCTTGCTGGGCGGCGCCCTGGTGCTGTCGCGCGCGCCGCGCAACGATGCGCCGCGACTGCGCGTCGAAATCCTCGAAGGCAACGCGCCCGTCGCGACCGGGCGCCTGGCGATGCACGCCGGCCGCAACGCAATGGCGCCCATGCTGCCGTTGTTCGACGCGCTGGCCAGCGGTGAATCCGTTGCAACCCTGCACGCCGGCCCCGGCCGCATGCTGCGCATCACGCTGACGCAGGGCGCGACGATGGCTGCGCCCGAAGCCGCGGGAGTCGCCCATGCGTGACGCCGCTGCCCTCGCGCAACGCACGTGCGTCGTGATCCCGGCGCTCAACGAACAGTTGCGCATCCGCGAAGTCGTGGAAGGCGCGCTCGCGCAATGCCCCAATGTCATCGTGATCGACGACGGCTCCGACGACGGCACGTCCGACCGCATCGCCGACCTGCCGATCATTCTCTTGCGACACGAAGAACGCCAGGGCAAGGGCCACTCGCTGCGCGAAGGCTTCGCCGAAGCGATGCGCCGCGGGTTCGACGGCGTGCTCACGATGGACGGCGATGGCCAGCACCTCGCGGAAGACCTGCCGCGGTTGCTCGACGCCGCCGTGCGTTTCCCGGGCGCGCTGGTGATTGGTTCGCGGTTGCGCAAGCGCAGCCAGCAGCCGTTGTATCGCCGATTGGCGAACGAGTTCGGCGACTGGGGCATCTCGATCGGCTGCGGTTACCAGATCTCCGACACGCAGAGCGGCCAGCGCTATTACCCCGCCAACGTGTGCGCGCTCGACGACGTGCCCGGCGAAGACTTCGTGTTCGAAGCGCAGATCCTGATGTCCGCCTCGCGCAAGCTCGGCACGCGCGTGGTGTCGGTGCCGATCGAGTCGCGCTACCAGAGCCCGGAAGTCGGCGCGCTCCGCAAGAGTCATTTCCGGCCGCTGCGCGACCTGTGGCGCATCACCTCGCACGTGACGCGGCACATTCTGAGTTATGGCCAGTTGCGCGCGGACTGGCGCAACACGCGGGCGCATCCGCCCGTCATCCACGATCCGACGGGCGAATTCGCACCGCCGCCCCCTTCGCTGCACCAGGCCTCCTTCCAGGAACGCTCATGACCCCGCGCGCCGACGTCGTCATCCTTGGAGGTGGCCTCGCCGGCCTGACGCTTGCGATCCAGCTGCGGCAACGTGATCCGTCCACCGCGGTCACGGTGCTCGAGCGACGCAACCACCCCGTGCGCGAGGCCGCGTTCAAGGTGGGCGAATCCACGGTCGAGATCGGCGCGCATTATTTCTCGCACGTGCTCGGGTTCCGCGAGCATCTTGAAACGAAGCAGCTGCGCAAGTTCGGCTTCCGCTTCTTCTTCAGCGAAGGGCGCAACGACGTCGACGATTGCACGGAACTCGGTGTCAGCGAATTGCTGCCCACGCCGTCGTGGCAGCTCGACCGCGGGCGCTTCGAGAATTTCCTCGGCGAACAGGCGCGCGCGCTCGGCGTCGCGTTCGTCGACGGCGCAACGGTGCGCACCATCGACCTCGCCGAAGGCGAAGCCGACCACCGCGTCACCTACCAGCACGACGGCGAGACGCACGAGATCGCGTCGCGCTGGGTCGTGGATGCCGCGGGCCGCGCGAGCCTGCTCAAGCGCAAGCTCGACCTCGCCCAGGCCAACGACCACGACGCCAACGCCGTGTGGTGGCGCGTGGATGGCTACATCGAACCGCAGCAGTGGTCGACCGACGCCGAATGGCTGGCGCGTTGCAACCCGCCCGCGCGCTGGCGTTCGACCAACCACATGTGCGGGCCGGGCTACTGGTTCTGGCTGATCCCGCTGGCGTCGAACGCGCATTCGCTCGGCATCGTGTGCGACGCGAAGATGCATCCGCTCGACACGATGAACACGCATGCCAAAGCGATGGACTGGTTGCGCGAGCACCAGCCGGCGATGGCCGAGGCGATCGACAAGCCGGAACACACGCTGCAGGACTTCCTGTTCTTCCGCCACTTCTCGTACGGCTGCAAGCAGGTGTTCTCCGGCGACCGCTGGGCGCTGACGGGCGAGGCCGGGCTGTTCCTGGATCCGTTCTATTCGCCGGGCAGCGACTTCATCGCGATGAGCAACACCTTCATCTGCGACCTGATCGGCAAGGATCGCGCGGGCCAGAACTTCACCGCCTACGCGCCGATCTACGAGCAGCTGTACGTGTCGTTCTACGAAAACACGCTCACGCTCTACCAGGACCAGTACCCGATCTTCGGCGACGCGCAAGTCATGCCGTTGAAGGTGATCTGGGACTACACGTATTACTGGGCGCTGCTGGCGCCGCTGTTCTTCGGCGAGCGGCTCACGTCGATCCCGTTGCTCGGCCGCCTGCGCGATGCCTTCCTGCAGGGCCGCGACCTCAACCTGTCCATGCAGGCGCTGCTGCGCACGTGGTACGAGCGCAACGCCGCGCCGGTCGAAGCACGCCCCGACGGACGCTTCCTCAACCAGTGGTCGATCGACTGGTTCCATGAAATGAACCGCGCGTTGAACGATCCGCTGGACGACGCCGCCTTCGAAGCGCGCCTGCGCGACAACGTGGTGCGCATGCGGTGGCTGGCGGCGGAGATGCTGCGCGAGGCGCGCATCGACCATGCGGACATCGACGACCACGGGCTCGATGCGTTGCTCGCGCCCTATGCCGAAGCGGACGCGGACGCGCCGCGTTCGCTGGCGCCGGCGTGGTATGCGCGCTCGGTGCGGGCGTTGCATCGGGATGTCGAAGCCGAGGCGCTCGCTCCATGAGCCATTCGCTCCTGTTGCTCCAGCTCGTCGTCATCCTCGCCACCGCGCGCCTGTGCGGCTTGTTGCTGCGCTTCCTCGGGCAGCCGGCGGTGATCGGCGAGATGGCGGCGGGGCTGGTGCTGGGGCCGATCGTGTTCGGTGCGATCGCGCCCGACCTCCACGCGCAGTTGTTCTCCAAGGCTTCGCTGGGCGGGCTGTCGTCGTTGTCCACGCTGGGCCTGGTGCTCTTCATGTTCATCGTCGGCGCGGAGTTGCGTGCGCCCGATGGCGTGCGTGCGCAGGTGCGCGCTGCGGGCCTGGTTGGCGTGCTCGCGGTGGCGTTGCCGATGGTGGCGGGCTTCGTGATTTCGCCGTGGGTGTATCCGCTGGCGCCGGCCGGTGTCGCGTTCCTGCCGTTCGCGTTGTTCATGGCGGCGGCGATGTCGATCACCGCGTTCCCGGTGATGGCGCGGATCCTCAAGGATCGCGGCATGACGCAGACGCGCCTGGGACGGCTCGCGTTGAGCTCGGCGGCGATCGCGGACGTGTTCGCCTGGATCATGCTGGCGTGCGTGCTCGCGCTGATCGGCACCGAGCCCGGCGGGCTGCTCCGCACGGCTGTCGGGATGGCGGTGCTCACCGCCGTCGTCTTCGGTGCGTTGCGGCCGTTGTATGCGTGGCTGCTGCGGCGCTTCGCGCCGAGCGGCGAGCCCACGCAGATGCTGCTGGCTGCGTTGTTGTTGGGCATGCTGGCGTGCGCATTCGCGACGGAATGGCTGGGGCTGCACGCGGTGTTCGGGGCGTTCCTCTTCGGCGCGTGCCTGCCGCGCGACGAGCGCTTGCTGCGCTACCTCGTCGAGCGCCTGGAATACCTGGCCATCGTGCTGCTGATGCCGATCTTCTTCGCGCTGGCGGGCTTGAACACGACGGCCGATGCATTCGTCGGCGCCGGCATGGGCGCGCTCGCGCTGGTGCTGTTGGCGGCGATCTTCGGCAAGGTCTTCGGCGGTGCGCTCGGTGCACGCGTGGCCGGCTATGGCTGGCGCGAGAGTTTCGCGACCGGCGCGCTGATGAACGCGCGCGGCCTGATGGAGCTGATCGTGATGAAGGTGGGCCTCGACGCCGGCCTGATCGGCCCGTCGTTGTTCACGATGCTGCTGGTGATGGCGTTGGTGACGACGGTGATGACGTCGCCGTTGCTTACCTTGTTTGCGGGGCGCGCGTTGTTGCGGGAAGACGCGCAGGTCCGCGCGCCGGATCCCGCGCGCTAGCTCATCCCGCCGTCGACGCCGATCACCTGGCCGTTGACGTACGCGGCCGCGTCGGAACACAGGAAGCGCACGACCGCCGCGATCTCGTCCGGCGTGCCCGCGCGACCGGCCGGGACCATCTGCTTGACCATCTCCGGCGCGAACGCCCCATCCGCCATCGCGCCGGCGACGACGCCGGGCGCGACCACGTTGGCGGTGATGTTGCGCGAGGCCATTTCGCGCGCGAGGGATTTCGTCGCGCCGTGCAACGCGGCCTTGGCCGCGGCGTAATTGGTCTGTCCGCGGTTGCCGAGCACGGCCGCGACGGACGAGACGCTCACGATGCGGCCCCAGCGCGTGCGCGCCATCGGCAGCAGCAGCGGTTGCGTCACGTGGAAGAAGCCGTGCAGCGAGACGTCGACCACGCGCTTCCACTGCGCGTCGGTCATGCCGGCCATCGGCGCGTCGTCGTGGATGCCGGCGTTGTTGACGACGACCTGGATCGGGCCGTCGGCGAGCAACGACGCGATGGCCACGCGCGTCGCCTCGCCGTCGGCCACGTCGAAGGCGATGGCGTCCGCGCTGCCACCCGCTTCGCGGATCGCGGCCACGACGGCGTCGGCACGCGCGACGTTCGCATTCGCATGCACGATCACGTGCAGTCCGTCGGCGGCGAGCTGCCGGCAGATCGCACCGCCGATGTCGCCGCTGCCGCCGGTGACGAGCGCGCGTCGTTGCTGGGTCATGCGGGGCTCCCGGGTTGCAGCATCACCGCCGCGCGCCCTTCGGCGAGCAGCGTGCCGGCGTGGTGGATGGCGAAACGATACTGCTGCGCGGTGTCGCTGGCGACCAGCGCCTCGGCTTCGCATTCGATGGCGCCCGGCAGTTCGTCGATGCGCGCGACATGCAGCACGACATTCCGCAACGCGACCAGCATTCCCGGTGGCGCGACGCCACCCCGTTCGCGTGCCAGCAGTCCGCCGTGCACCGCCATCGCCTGCGCGCCGTATTCGCACAGGTGCACCGCGCGCAGGCGGCTGTCGCTGCGCAAAGGATGCGCCGGATCGCGATGCCCGAAGGCTTGCAGCACGATGCGCTGCGCATCCCAGTGCGTGACCGAATCCCACAGGCACATCGCGCCCGCATGCGGGACGAGCGACGCGATGGTCGCGCGATCGACGATCACGCGGGCTCCTTGTGCGGATGCCGCGCGATCAGCAGGCCCAGCACGAAGTTGGACAGCACGCCCAGCGCCACCGTGGTGCCGATGGCGCGCAGCACCGGGATCGACGACCACGCCAGCAGCGCGAACACGAGCAGCGTCATGAGGCTGCAGACGATCAGCGCATGCAGCGTGCGCAGCTGCTCCTCGCGATCGTCGCCGGCGTGCTCGAAGAACAACGCGTAGTCCAGGCCCAGGCCCGCCGCCAGGATCAGCGCGACGAGGTGGAACAACGTCAGCTCCACGCCCACCGCGCGCAATGCGGCCAGGATCAGCACGGTGCTCAGCGCCATCGGCGCGAGCACGCGCCACACGCGGCTCGGCGTGCGCAACGCGATCCACACGGTCGCAGCAAGCAGCAGCGCCGCCAGGCCGAGCGCCCACAGCACGCGTTCGCGATAGGCGACGACCAACGATTCCGATGCCTGCTTGAGGTCGAGCAATTGCGCGCCTTCCGCGGCCGCGATGCGCGCGACGGCGTCCGGTGCCAGCAGGCCGTTCAACGACACGAGCGCGGTCGCGTGGTCGGGGCGCTGCAACAACAGGCTGTCGACGCGCACCTGCAACGGCGTGCCGGCGAGATCCTTCGGCACCAGCGGCTTCGCGTTGCGCGCGGCGGCGACGTCGGCGAGGAACGGTTCGAACACATCGGCGCGCAACGGCGATTCCGCGACCGCGGCATCCAGCGTGCTGCGCAGCGTGGCCGCATCGGGCAAGCGCGCCTGGCGCTGGCGTTGCGTGCGCTGGCTCGGCAGGTAACGCGCGGGATGATCGAAGCCATCGAGCACGCCGCCCTGCGCGCGCGCCGTTTCGAGGCGTGCCGCGACGCGCTCCGTGCGTTGCAGCACCGATTCGATGTCACTGCCCTGTACCGCGATCACGTAGCGCACGTCGGGCGCGCCGAGTTCGGTGCGCAGGTGCGCATCGCGGGCGAGCGCATCGGTTGGCACCGGCGTGAGCTTCGACAGATCGTTCTGCCAGAACGGGCCCGGCGCGAAGGCGGCGATGGCGATCCCGATGACGCCGAGGACCAGCAGCGACCAACGCGGTTGCGGTACGCGCGCGATCCAGGCGCGCAGGCTTTCGAGGCGTGGCGATGCGGCGGGGTCGCGCAGGTCCGGATCGACCAGCGCGGGCAACAGGAAGCGCGTCGCGAGCGCGGCCGTGGCCAGCCCCGCGATGGTAAACACCGCGAGTTGCTCCAGCCCTTCCACGCCCGACACGAAGAACGTCAGGTACGCGATGCAGGTCGATGCCACGCCCGTCGCCAGCGTGGGCCACAACGCGCGCACGCTCGCCCACGGCGCCACGCCCGTGCGCTGGTGGCTGAAGAAATGGATCGGGTAATCCTGCGCGACGCCGATCAGCGTGAAGCCGAACGCGACGGTGATGCCATGCACGCCTTCGAACAGCAGCGCGACCGCACCAAGGCCCGCCAGCCCCGCGCTCGCCAGCGGCAAGGCGCCGAGCAGCGGGATCTTCCAGTTGCGGTACGCCACGAACAGCAGCAACAGCAGGCCGATCGAATCGACCATGCCGATCCAACCCGCTTCGTGCTGCGTGCGGCCGCCGATGTCGACCGAGAACGCGCCCGGGCCGCTCAGCAGGATCGCGCCATGCGTCTTGCCGCGTGCCTGCGCATACGCGTTGCGGATCGTGTCGACGGCCACCTGCTGCCCGGTAGGATCGAACCCCGCCGCGCGCGTCTGGATCGCAAGCAGCGCTTCGCGGCCGTCGTGGTCGAACCACACGCCGTGCAGGCGTTGCGGTGCGTTCGCCGGTTCCCACGCTTCGGCAAGCGCCAGGGTCTCCAGCGTCGGATCGCTCGGGACCAGCGGTTCGATGAGCGCTGCGGCAGGCGAACCGAGGTCTTCGACGCGCGCCTGCAATTGTTCGCGCAGGTAGGAGGCGTCGAAGCGATGCGCATCGAGCGTCGGCGACAACAGGTAACGATACGGACGCAGGCGTTCCGGGAAGCTTTCGAGCCCGCCTTCGCCGTTGGCGACCAGCGCGAACTTCGGGTCGCGCGCGAGGCGCGCATGCAGCGCGCGCGATTGCGCGGCGAGGGTTTCCGCATCCGCGCCCGACAGCGACACCAACAACAGGCGCGAGCCCGGGCCTTCGCCGAGTTCGTCGATCAGCAGTTTCTGCGCGGGCGTGCGTGCGCTCGGCATGAAACGGCGCAGGTCGCCGCTGAGCTCGAGCTGTCCCGCGATCCACCAGCCCGCGACGGCGAGCAACGCGAGCCACAACAACGCGAGCGCAAGCCGCGTGCGCGGGCGCAAGGCCGGCGGCGATGGATCCGCAGCGGGCTCCGTCATTGCGGACGGCACAACTTGGCGAGCGCGGCGGCGTCGGTCACGCCGGTGGCGCTGCGCGCGGCGCCCGCGAGCAAGGTGCGCTGCAGGTCGCCCTTCACCGGGCGCGTTTCGATGCAGCGCAGTTCGGCGCCGCGGCCGAGCAGCACGATGTCCTGCACTTTCGCCGCGAGTGCCTTGTCCTTCGGTGCCAGCCGCAGTGACCACTGCTGGCGCGTGCCGCTGGCTTCGATGCGATAGAAGCGTTCGAGTTGCACGCGGTCGCCGGCGAGCATCGCGCCGAAGCTCGCCTGCAGGCCCTGCAGTTCCGGCGCGCGAGAGAGCGAGAACTTCCGCGCCTTGCCGCCGCGCGCGATCGAGACTTCCCCGCCGCGGATCGTCGTGGTCTCCGCGTACGGCGCGTGCACTTCGCGCACCAGCGTGTCGTCGGTCGGGCGCTTGTATTCGCCTTCGATGCGCAGCGGCGCCTTCAACAGGGGCGAGCCGCGCAGTTCGACGAAGTCGGTGCGCGTGGGCGAAGGCCGCTTCAGGCGCGCGAGGATCCAGCCCGCATCGGCGGGCTCAGGCGACGCGTCCGACGGGGCCGCTGCGCACGGCAGCGCCATGGCCAGCAGGAACATCGTCGCGAGTGCTGCGCGTTGGGTCGCGTTGTTCATCCGGCGTGGCATCCCGTGGGTGTTCCCAGAAGTCGTAGAAGTTGAACCAGTTGTACGGAGCGGCGCGTGCATGGTGCTCCAGCCGCGTGGCGTATCGGCGTGCCAAGTCGGCCAGCACCGCCGCGCGATCCTGCCGCGCGACCCTGATCGGCCCGCTAAACGGCTCGAACACCATGTCGTAGCGATTGCCGCCCCGGTACAGGCCGAAGGCGAGCAGCACCGGGGCCTGCAGCACCGCGGCGATCAGCCAGGGCGCGGCGGGCAGGCGCGCGGGCTGGCCCAGGAATTCGATGGGCAGCGACGACTCGCCCGGCTGCGTGCGGTCGACGAGCAGCGTGACGATGGCGCCTTCGGCGATGGCCTGCTGGATCGCGAGCACGATCGACGGTCCGTCCTGGCCCGCATCGATCACGGTCGCGGCGACGGCCGGATTGAGCGCGTCGAGCAACTGCGTCATCGCCGGGTTGTGCGCCTTGTCCAGCACCACGCGCACCTGGATGTCGGGCCGTTCGCGCGCGAGCACGCGCATCACTTCGAAACTGCCCAGGTGCGAGCCGAACAGCAGCACGCCGCCCTGGTCCACCGCTTCGTGCAGCGTGGCCAGGCCGTGCACTTCGAGGCGGAATCGGCGCAGGCGTTCGCCGAGCAGGAAGACGCGATCCAGGATCGTCGCGGCAAACGTGTGGATATGGCGCCAGACGTCGCGCAGCGTGGCCCGGCGACCGAGCACGCGCGTGAGGTAGTCGCGCGACGCGGCGCGTTCGGGCCCGCGCGTGGCGAGGAAATACAACACGATCGGATACAGGCACAGCCGCCCGATCGAACGCCCGCCACGGCGCGCGATGGTGCGGATCAGCCAGATCGCGAACCAGCCGCCGCCCTCGGGGCGCGTCTTCCAGTCCGCGCTCATGCCGCGACCTCGCCCGAGGCCAGCAGCACGCCGTCACGCAGCACGCGGAAGCGCCAGCGCGGCGCCTCGCCTTCCAGTTCGACCTGCGCCCGTTCGCCCGGCAACAGCGGTTGCACGAACTTCACCTGCGGCAGGCGCAGCGCGCCGAGCGGGCCGTACGTGGTTTCGATCGCCGCGAGTACGTGGTCGAGCAGCACGACGCCGGGCACGACCGGATGCCCCGGGAAGTGGCCGGGCAGGCTGGGATGGTCGAAGGGGACAACGAACTGCATGCAGGCGATCTTGGGTGGCGTTTCCGGACCGCGCGATTATGCAGCGCGCGCGGCGGCTGGGCCGTCGAGGCGGGGACCCCGCGCCAACGGTTCAGCCCCGCAGCGCATCGCGCCAGAACGCGGGCCCGAGCGCGGCCATCCGCCGCAGGAAATCGAAGAAACTCGAATAGCGTCCCGGGAAGCGCCGCACGCGGTACGCGTATTCGCCGATGAACAACGCGCCGACGAGCCCGTAGTTCACGCCGTTGGCGAACCACGACCACTGCGTGCGATCGAGCGTGAAGGGCGCCGCGATGCCCGCGCTCGCCAGCAGGCCGTCCGGCACCGCGCACAGCGCGAGCACCAGGTCGGCCACCGCCAGCGCTCCCAGGCTCACGGCCCACGTCGCCGTGAGCTTGCGCGTGTAGACGCGCAGTTCGGGGGCGAGGGCCTCGGGCGTGAGCTGGTCCATCGCGCACACGATGCGGGTGATCAGCGGCACGCGGCCCAGGCGCAAGGTGCGCCCGAACGTCCACGACACCAGCGCGACGATCGCCACCGGCACCAGCATCAACGGCAGCAATGCGTGCGGGGATCGTGCGAAGAAATACAGCGCCACCGCCAGCACCGCGGCCAGCAGCCACGCCCACGCGCGCCGGTGCGCGAGCGGTTCGAGCAACAGGATCACGGCGATGTCGCCCAGCGCGATGGCCGCAAGCCCGCCGTCATGGCGCGCGCTGGCGGCGTGCGCGAGCCAGGGATAGGCGAGCGCCAGCAGCAGGCGTGCCGGCGGCAGGGCGTTCAAGCGCGGGGGCTCAGGTCGTGCGGTTCGCTTCGACGTGCGCCGAGAGCGCGCGCAGCGAGGCGAAGATCTTGCGGTTGGCGTCGTTGTCCGAACGCAGCTGGAAGCCGTACTGCTTGGAGATGGCGAGCGCGAGCTCCAGCGCGTCGATCGAATCCAGGCCCAGGCCGTCGTTGAACAGCGGTGCGTCCGGGTCGATGCCGGCGGCGTCCACGCCTTCCAGGTTGAGGCTCTCGACGAGGAGCGTGGCAAGGTCGCGTTCGGCGGGGCTCTGGTCGGACATCGGGCTCTCGATCATGGGTGGGCGGCGGGCATTCTAGCGGCGTGCGCGCCCCTGGCAGTGCGCGGGCGCCGCACAACCGCCGCGCTATCATGCCGGCCCGACCCGCCCGCGACACGCAAGCCGCATGACCCACGAGAACTCGCAAGCCGCGGCGCCCGATGTGAATGCGCCTTCGGCCGCAACGATCGATGTCGCGGCCCTCGATGTGGATGTCCTCGTGGTGGGCGGCGGACCGGCCGGTTCCACCGCCGCCACCCTCCTGGCCCGCCGCGGCCGGAAGGTGCTGCTGCTGGAGAAGGGCCGCCATCCGCGCTTCCACATCGGCGAATCCCTGTTGCCGATGAACCTGCCGATCCTGCAACGCCTCGACGTGCTGGAGCAGGTGCGCGCGATCGGCACGCACAAGCCGGGCGCGGAATTCCCGATCGACGACGTCAACTTCAACACCTTCCGCTTCGAGCGCGCGATCGATCCGCAGTTCGGCTACGCGTTCCAGGTCAAGCGTGAGGAATTCGACCAGTTGCTGTTCGAACACGCGAAGGCCAACGGCGTGGACGCGCGCGAGGAAGTGAAGGTCGAGCGCATCGTGTTCGGCGCCGATGGGCGGCCGTGCGAAGCGATCGCCACCGATGCGGGCGGCGCCACGTTGCGCGTGCGCATGAAGTACCTCGTCGACGCCAGCGGGCGCGACACGCTGGTCGGTGCGCAGCTCAAGCTGAAGCAGAAGAACCAGAAGCACCAGTCGGCCGCGATCTTCAGCCACTTCACCGGCGTCGAACGCCGGCCGGGCGAGGACGCGGGCAACATCACCGTGCAGCGCTTCGACCACGGCTGGATGTGGCTGATCCCGCTGCAGGGCGATGTCATGAGCATCGGCGCGGTGTGCTTCCCCGAATACCTCAAGACCCGCCGCGGCGACAACGAAGGCTTCCTGATGCGCACGCTCGAATCCGAGCCGTCCGCCTGGAACCGCATGAAGGACGCGCAGCGCGTCGCGCCCGTGCATGTCACCGGCAACTACTCCTACACGTGCACGCGCATGACCGGCCCGGGCTGGGTGATGGTGGGCGATGCGTATGCGTTCGTGGATCCGGTGTTCTCCTCGGGCGTGTACCTGGGGATGAACAGCGCCGAGCAGGCGGCCGAGGTCGTCGACGGCGCGTTGACGGATCCTGCGCGCGAAGCCGCACTGCAGGCCGCGATGACCCGGCGCCTCAAGCGCGGCCTGAAGCACTTCCAGTGGTTCATCTACCGCTTCACCACGCCCGTCATGCGTCACTTGTTCAACAATCCGCGCAACGTGTGGCAGGTGGAGCAGGCCGTGATCTCGATGCTGGCGGGCGACGTGTTCGACAACCGCAAGGTGTTGCGCCGGTTGCGCATCTTCCGCGCGATCTACGCGTTCACCGCGCTGCAACTGGCGCCCGAGGCGATGCGCGGGTGGTTGCGCCGTCGCCGCCAGGTCGGCGTTTCGGTGAGCGGCGACACGCTGCAGCAAGGCAATCCGTGAGCGCAGTCCGTCCCCTGCAGACCGCGCCGCAGCTCCACGTCGACTACGTGGCGCAGTCCGACGCCGCTTCGATCGATGCGCAACTCGCGCGTCCCGACACGCTGGCGGTGATCGGTTTCGGCGATGCGATGCCCGCGCACGCGGATCCGCGTTGCCTGCGCGTGCCGTTGCAGGCCTTCGGGCCGGCGCCGCTGGAAGTCTGGCGTGCACGCGGTCCGGTGTCGTACGGCATGGACGGCGGCGTGCGCTGGGCGCAGGACGATGCGCTGCATTTCGGCGCGATCGAAATCCCGGAAGCCGCCGGCGGCCTGGAAGCCGCGAGCGCGGAGGCCTATGCGACGTTGTCGGCGTTCGTCGCCGCACGCGGGTTCCCGTCGCTGCTGCGCAGCTGGAACTACCTCGATGCGATCACCGAGGGCGACGACGACGACGAGCGCTATCGCCGCTTCTGCATCGGCCGCGCCGCGGGGCTGGGCGACGTCGCCATCGGCACGCTGCCCGCGGCCACCGCGATCGGTCGCCGAGACGGCACGCGCACGCTGCAGGTGTACTGGCTGGCGGCGCGCACGCCCGGCACGCCGGTCGAGAATCCGCGCCAGGTGAGCGCGTATCGCTATCCGCGCCGCTACGGTCCGCAATCGCCGAGTTTCGCGCGCGCGATGCTGCCGCCGTCCGACGACATGCCGCTGCTGCTCTCCGGCACCGCGAGCGTGGTGGGCCACGAATCGAAGCACCACGATTGCGTCGAATCGCAGCTGGCGGAAACCTTCGCCAACTTCGACAGCCTCATCGACGCCGCGCGCACGCTGCGCCCCACGTTGCCCGCGCGCTTCGGCGCCGCCTCGCGCCTGAAGGTCTACGTGCGCGACGCCGATGCGATGCCGCTGGTGGCACGGACGCTCGCCACGCACCTCGACCCGTCCGTTCCGCGCGTGCTGCTGCATGCGGCCGTGTGCCGCCGCGAGCTGCGCGTCGAAATCGACGGCATCCTCTGAACCCTCTCCTGGAGTAATGCGATGGGCCTGATCAGTCTGCTGTGGGGCGTGGTGTCGATGCTGTGGATGGTGCTCGCCCTGTTGCCGTTGCTCGGCTGGGGCAACTGGTTCCTCATCCCGTTCGCCGCGGTCGGCGCGATCATCGGGGCGATCGGCATCGCGATCACGTCGCCGGGCAACCGCGGACGTGCGAAGGCGGGCCTGGTGTTGAACGGCATCGTCATCGTGGTCGCCGTGTTCCGCCTGCACCTGGGCGGCGGAATCATCTGAACCAGTCATCACATGAATCGGTCATCGATCTGAACTCGATGCACGAACCGTGCCGTTTGGCCCCGAAACCCGACCACCCGTCGGGTTTCTTTCGTTAGGGCTGCGTGAGGCGCGCGCTGCGAGCCGCGCCGGTCCTCGCCGCAGCCAAAACGTACCGCCGGTTACTGCTGCACTGCGGCATGAAGTGTGATCTGCGTCACACGCATGATCGGCCCCGACCCGCCGATTTCCGCGACAGCACGGCCGGGCCCACCAACGTGATTTCTTGGCCGCCGACCATTCCGGCGGACGCAGAGTCTGTCGCGACAAAGAAAGGGGTTCTGACACATGAAGGGCAAGGCACTTTTGATCCTGGCCGGCATCACGCTGGCCAGCGGCGCGATGACCGCGCAGGCGGCGAAGCCGATGACGGACGCCGACAAGCAGGCCGCGGCCAAGGCCGTGGCGCAGAACCACAAGAACTTCAACGTCGTCGCGCCGCGCACGATGGCGCAGGCCAACGGCACGCTCCGCCAGACGCCGAGCGGCGGCAAGGCGATCAGCGTCCCGACCGAGTTGTGGAACACGCTGAGCGTGCAGAAGCAGGCCGACGGCTCGCTGCGCATGGTCGAAAGCGATGGCACCGCGCCCGCCACCAAGTCGGAGGGCCTGCCCAATGAATAAGTCCCTGCTTGCCCTCACCGTCGCGATCGGCGTCGCGCTCGCCGGCATCGCCAGCGCCGCCGACGTCATCCCCGTCAACTTCGACGGCGCCAACGAGGGCTACAACGATCCGACCCCGGCCGCGCCCGTCGCGGGCAACCCCGGCACCACCGTCGGCCAGCAGCGCCAGATCGTCGCGCAGTTCGCCGCGGACCTCTGGGGTTCGGTGCTCGTCAGCAACGTGCCGATCTACGTCGGCGCGCAGTTCAATCCGCTCGGCGCCAACGTGCTTGGCCAGGCCGGCGCGGCGAACGTGTTCTTCGATGAAACCGGCCTCCCCGTTCCCGGCACGCTGTACAGCGGCGCGCTCGCCGATGCGTTGCACGGCAGCGACCTGGATCCGGGCTTCACCGACATCAACTCGCAGTTCTCGTCGGACTTCGCGTTCTACTACGGCCTCGACGGCAACACGCCGGCCGGGCAGATCAGCTTCCTCGACGTGGTGATGCACGAGTTCGGCCATGGCCTGGGCTTCCAGAACTTCGAGAACGAAGGCACCGGCCGCTTCCTCGCCGACATCCCCGACATCTATTCCACCTTCACCCTCGACAACAGCACCGGCAAGCTGTGGACGCAGATGACGGTGAACGAGCGTCGCCTGTCGGGCATCAACTACGGCAACGTCGTGTTCAACGGCCCCAGCGCCACGTTCGGCGCCGGGCTGATCCTCGATCCGCGCACCGCGTTCCGCGTCACCGCGCCGTCGTCGATCGCCGGTGAATACAACTACGGCACCGCGAGCTTCGGCGCGCCGGTGACGCCGGCCAACTTCAACGGCAACGTGGTCAACGGCCTGCCGGCCGATGGTTGCGCGCCGCTGACCAACGCGGGCGCCGTCGCCGGCAACATCGTGATCGTCGATCGCGGCACGTGCGGTTTCGTCGTCAAGGCGGCGAACGCGCAGGCCGCCGGTGCGACGGGCCTGATCGTGGCCAACAACACCGCGGGCAGCCCGGCCCCGGGCCTCGGCGGCGCCGATCCGACGCTGACCATCCCGACCATCAGCGTCACGCAACCCGACGGTGCGCTGATCAAGGGCGCGACCGGCGTGCAGGTCGGGCTGGTCGTCGATCCGTCGAAGCTGCAAGGTGCGGACAACGCGGGCCACCCGCGCCTGTTCATGCCCAACCCGGTGCAGAGCGGTTCGTCCGGTTCGCATTACGACACCGCGACGGCGCCGAACACGCTGATGGAGCCGGCGATCAACGATTCGCTCAACGCGGCGTTGAACATCGACATCACGGCGAACCTGCTGAAGGACACCGGCTGGCACCTCAACACCGGCAACGCGGTGATCGCGGGGTGCGATACCTCGATCAAGATCATCAACGATGCCGGCATCATCATCGGTGCCAACGTGCAGGCGACCAGCAACCTGATCGCGGCGACCTCGCCGGACAAGGCGACGTACCAGAACCGCATGTCGCAGTACAAGGACCAGATGGTCGCGGCGGGCCTGATCACGGGCAAGCAGGGCGGCAAGATGATGCAGTGCGCCGCGAAGATCGTGAAGAACTCCAAGATCTGACTCCGCACCGCAGCGTTGCAACACAACGGCGCCCCCCGGGGCGCCGTTTTCGTTGGCCGGGCGTAGAATCCGCGCCCATGACCTACCCCTACGTCCGCCCACGGCGCATGCGCCGCGACGAGTTCTCGCGCCGCCTGATGCGCGAGCACGTCCTCACCGCCAACGACCTGATCTATCCGGTCTTCGTGCACGAACTCGCCGGCCGCGCCGCGGTGGGCTCGATGCCGGGCGTCGAACGCGTGTCGATCGAGGAACTGCTGCGCGTGGCCGAGACGGCGAGCGAGCTGCGCGTGCCGGCGCTCGCGCTGTTCCCGGTGACCGCGCCCGAAGCGAAATCGTTGACGGCCGAAGCCGCATGGGCCGACGACGGCCTGGTGCAGCGCGCCGTGCGTGCGTTGAAGCAGCGCTTCCCGGAGCTTGGCGTCATCACCGACGTCGCCCTCGATCCCTACACCTCGCACGGCCAGGACGGCCTGGTCGACGACAGCGGTTACGTCGTCAACGACGACACGGTCGAAGCGCTCGTGAAGCAGGCGCTGTCGCATGCGCGCGCGGGCGCGGATGTCGTCGCACCGTCGGACATGATGGACGGACGCATCGGCGAGATCCGCGGCGCGCTCGAGCTCGAGGGCCACGTGCACACGCGCATCCTCGCCTACAGCGCGAAGTACGCATCGAGTTTCTACGGCCCGTTCCGCGATGCGGTGGGCTCGGCCGGCGCGCTCGGCAAGGGCAACAAGTTCACCTACCAGATGGATCCGGCCAACGCCGACGAAGCGCTGCGCGAAGTCGCGCTCGACCTCGACGAAGGCGCGGACATGATCATGGTCAAGCCCGGCCTGCCGTACCTGGACATCGTGCGACGCGTGAAGGACGAATTCGGTGCGCCCACGTTCGTCTACCAGGTGAGCGGCGAGTACGCGATGTTGAAGGCGGCGATCGGCAACGGCTGGCTCGACGAGCGCGGCTGCGTGCTGGAAGCGCTGACGTCGATCAAGCGCGCGGGCGCCGACGGCGTGCTGACGTATTTCGCGCTCGATGCGGCGCGCTGGCTGCGCGAAGCGAACCCGTAACCGGCGGCGTGCGCCTCAGCGCACGCACCCATCCTTGCCGCCGGCCGCGGGAGCGCGCAGGCGGTAGATGTCGAGCTTGCCTGCATGCGGCGCCTTCGCCGCACCGCTGACCAGCAGTTCGCCCGGCTTGTTCCAATCGATCGCCGGGCCGAGCGTCCACGAATCCGTGGCATTGAACGACAACGCGAGCGGCGCGGCGTTCGCATACGTCGTGCCGTCGCAGCGCGCAACGAACAACTGGATCGGCGCGTCGTCCACGTTGGTCGAGCGCGCGAAGACGAGCGTGCGGCCATCGTCGAGCCATGCGGCGTCGAAATCATCGGCGGCGGTATTCACGCCGGGCACCGGGCGCGGATCGACGAAGGCCTTGCCGTTCCAGTGCGCGACGAACAAGTCGTGCCGCCCCGCGCCGCCGAAGCCATTGCTCGCGAACAACAGGTGCTGGCCATCGCGGCTCGGCGTGGGCGCCCACTCGTCGCCCGCGGAGTTGACGCCCGCGCCCAGCGATTCCACGTCGCCGAACGTCCCGTCGGGATGGACGGGCACGCGATACAGATCGTCGCCGCCGCGCCCGCCGGGTCGGTTGGAAAAGAAATACAGCCAGCGGCCATCGGCGGAGAACAGCGGGTCGAAGTCCTTCGCGGGCCCGTCGAACGTGGCCGGCTGCGGATCCACCCAGCGGCCGCCGTCGCGGCGCGCGATCCAGATATCCCATCCGCCGGGGCCGCCCGTGCGGTCGGGGCTGCCCCAGGCGATGTGCGTACCGTCCGGGCTGACCGACGCGCGGATTTCGTTGGCGGGCGTCGACACGGCATGCATGCCTTCGATGCCAAATTCAGCCAGGGCCCCGGCGCTGCCGGTGGCCAGGAGTAAAGTGGCCGCGCACCAGGTCCACGGACGTTCCATCGGCAATACCTTGCGTCGCAGGATGCGGCGCAGTCTAAGGGAGACGGCGATGAGCAGGCATTACGCGGTGTTCGGGCATCCGGTTGCGCACTCGCTCTCGCCGCGGATCCATGCGGCCTTCGGGCGGCAGACGTCGATCCCCATCGACTACCGCGCGATCGACGTGGAGCCCGGCCAGTTCACGCATGCGCTGATGGATTTCGTCGCATCCGGCGGCGCCGGCGCGAATGTCACGCTGCCGCTCAAGCAAGCGGCGTTCACGCTGTGCGACGACCTCACCGAACGCGCGCGCCGCGCCGGCGCCGTCAACACGCTCGTGCGCAACGGCGATACGTGGCACGGCGACAACACCGATGGCGTGGGCCTGGTCCGCGATCTCACCGAACGCCACGCACTCGACCTGCGCGCCCGCCGCACCTTGCTGATCGGCGCGGGTGGTGCGGCACGCGGGGTTGCGCCCGCGTTGCTCGACGCAGGGATCGGCGACTTGTTCATCGTCAATCGCACGCCCGAACGCACCGACCAGCTCGCCGATGCCCTGGCCGAACCGGACCGCGTGCATCCGCGCTACCTGGGCGATTTACAGGCGCTCGGCGAATTCGACCTGATCCTCAATGCCACCTCTGCTGCGCGCGACGGCAGCCACGTGCCGGCGATGCCGCGCGCGATCGTCGGCCGGCGGTGCGCCGCGGTGGACCTCAACTACGGCGAGGCGGCGATCCCGTTCCTCGCCTGGGCGCGCGCGGCGGGGTGCCACGATGTCGTCGACGGGCTGGGCATGCTGGTCGAACAGGCCGCGGAAAGCTTCGCGCGCTGGCACGGCGTGCGGCCGGAAACCGACGCGGTCTACGCGATGCTCAATTCGAACCACGATGCGCTGGTGACCGCGGACTGACCTGCGTCAGAGCGAACCGTCGCGCTTGATCGCCAAGTAGCGCTCCACCAGCGCGGCCGGCAATTCCGCGCACGTCACGTCCACCACCTGCACGCGATGCCGGCGCAACGCATCGTGCGCGGCGGCGCGTTGTTCGAGGTATTGCGCGGCCGCGGACGTGCGCAACGCCGAGGCCAGGTCCGGGGCATCGGCTTCCAGCGCCGCATCCACCGCGTCCTCGCGCAGGCTGGCCACGACCACCTGGTGGCGTCGCTGCAGCATGCGCACCGCGGCCAGCACGTCGTCGATGTCTTCGTCGCGCAGGTTGGTCACCAGCATCACCAGGCTGCGGCGCGCCTGGCGCGTGGCCAGTTCCGTCGCGGCGGCGAGGTAATCGGTGGCGACGGGGCGCGGTTGCAGGTCGTAGGTCGCGCGCAACAGCGTATCGATCGCGCCCAGGCCGCGTTGCGGGGCGACCCAGCATGGATCGCCGCCCGTCGCGAGCAGGCCGACCGCATCGCCCTGCCGCAACGCGAGGTACGACACCACGAGCGCGGCATCGAGCACGCGATCGAAGTGCGTCAGCGCACCGTCGCGCGCAAGCATGCGGCGACCGGTGTCGATCACCACGAGCAGTTGCTGGTTGCGTTCGTCCTGGTATTCGCGCGAGATCAGGCGACGCATGCGCGAGGTCGCCTTCCAGTCCACCTGGCGCAGGCTGTCGCCGACGCGGTAGTCGCGCATCTGGTGGAAGTCGGTGCCTTCGCCGCGGCGGCGCTTCACGTGCGCGCCCACCAGGCGCGAGGCCTGGTCCGCGCTGAGCAGCGCCAGCCGCGCGAGCGGTGCGAAGTTGGGATACACGCGCACGGACTGCGGCGCACCGAGCACGCGCGCGCGGTGCCACAGGCGCCACGGCGAGGCCAGGCGCACGTGCACGCCGTCGAACGCGAAGTCGCCGCGCGCTTCGGGGCGCAACCGGTAGTCGAACCGTGCGCTGGTCCCGGCGGCCACATGCAGCGTGCGCGGCAACCCGGTGCACGACCAGCCTTCGGGATGCAGGTCGTGCACGTCGGCGCGCAACGCGCGTGCACCGGCTTCGATGCGCAGGCCGATGTCGCGTTCGACGCCGATCGGGAACGCCTCCGGCACGATGCGCGACACGTCGGGCGGCGCCGCGCGCCACAGCCGCACGCCATCGAGCAACGCCGCCGCCGCGAGCGCGATGCCGGACCACGTCCACGTCGACGCAGGCACGAACTCGAGGCTCGCGAGCAGGCCGATCGCCGCCCACGCGAACAGGCACGCCAGCAGCGGCGGGGCCGGTCTCATTGGCGGGGCGCGTCCACCTTGGCGAGCAGCGCGTGCAGGACGTCGTCGGTCGCCTGTCCTTCGATCTGCAGTTCGGGCGCGAGTGCGATGCGATGGCGCAGCGCAGGCTTGGCGATGTCGCGCACGTCGTCGGGCGTGACGAAATCGCGCCCGGCCAGCACCGCCTGCGCGCGTGCGGTGCGCACCAGCGCGATGCTGCCGCGCGGTCCCGCGCCGAGCGCGATGCCGGGCCACGTGCGCGTGGCCCCGACGATACGCACGGCGTAGTCGATCACGGACGCATCCACGCGCACCGCGGCGGTGCCCAGCTGCAGGCCGATGATTTCATCCTGCCCGAGCACCTGCGGCACCTGCGACAGGTCGAAGTCCGACGCCATGCGCCCGTCGCTCACCGACGCGACCATCCGCGTTTCGTCCTCGAACGAGGGATAGCCGATCAGCACCTTGAGCAGGAAGCGATCCAGCTGCGCTTCGGGCAACGGGTAGGTGCCTTCGAGTTCCAGCGGGTTCTGCGTCGCCAGCGTCATGAAGGGCGGCGCGAGCGGGAAGCTCTGGCCTTCGATCGTCACCTGCTGTTCCTGCATCGCTTCGAGCAGCGCGGACTGCGTCTTCGCCGGTGCGCGGTTGATCTCGTCGGCGAGCAGCAGGTTGGTGAACACCGGGCCGCGGCGCACCTGGAACCGTTCGGTCTTCGGGTCGTACACGGCGTGGCCGCTGATGTCGCTGGGCATCAGGTCGGGCGTGAACTGCACGCGTGCATGCGCGCAGCCCAGGGCCTGCGCGAGTGCGCGCACCAGCAACGTCTTGCCGAGGCCGGGCACGCCTTCCAGCAATACGTGGCCGCTGGCGAGCAGCGCCACGATGACCTGGTCCAGCACGTCGTCCTGGCCGATGAAGGCGCGCGCGACGGCATCGCGCACGGCGGCGGCGCGCGCGATGAGGACTTCGCCCGAGATCGGGGCCGGGGGAAGGACGATGTCGTTCATAGGCGGTTTCTCAAGGCGATCAGGCGGGAAATGCGGGCGCGGAAATCCGCGGCGTCGAGGGTTCGGGGCGTCAGCAGTGCAGCCGCGATGTCTTCGGGCGCCAGGCCGGTGCGTGCGGCGATCGCGGCGACCTGGTCGTCGCCTTCGAGCGCGGCGGCGACGGGATCGCGACGGCGCAGGCGCGCGAGCACGTGGCGGCGCAAGGCGTCGTGCAGCACGGCGCCGCGGCCGTAGCGATACAGGTGTTCGCCGCTGGCCTGCACGTGTTCGAGCAGGGCACGGCGATCTTCGGGCGCCGACGGCAGGCGCGGCCCGAGGCGTTGCGCGCGCATCCACAACCAGCCAACGAGCAACAAGGCGAGCGGCACGAGGACGCGCCACGCGTTGTCGAGCAGCAGGCGCCACAAAGGCGGCATGTCGGACGCATAGACGAGATGGAACGTGCCCTTGCCATAGTTCGGCGCGAGCAGCTGGCGCGTGAACCCGGCGTTGAACACGCCGTTGATGCCGGCGTTGTCGAGGAAATCCGCGTCCGTCACGACGTCCACCGTGCCCGCGCCGTAGGCGATGCGGGCGAACGCATACCCGGGTTCCTTGTCGTCATGCCATCCAAGCACCGGCGGTGCGACGAGTTCGAAGCGGCGGCCGCACAAGGTGCGGTTCGAGTGCGCGTGCTCTTGCGGCCAGTAGGAGACACACCCGAAGGTGTCCAGTTTCGGCCTGACGCCCAGCGCCCCCAACAGCGGCACGTTGCGACCGGCCCTCGCGCGAGTCCCCCACGCCAGGGGCGTCAGCAGGTGTCCGCCGCTTTGCACGAAGGCCAACAGGCGCGCGACCTCGCGTTGCGACAGCGTGTTCGGATTGGCCAGCAGCACCACGGTGTCATGCGCGCCGAGCGGATGCTTGTCGAGCGCCAGCCGGCTGCGCGCATCCACGCGCTGGCCGTCGTGCTGCAACGCGACCTTCAGCAAGTACAGCGGATTGGTTGCGGCTTCGCCCTTCGGCGGCAACCAGTGGTCGACCGGCCGGCGTTCGAACGTTGCCGTCCACCACATGCCGATGGCAACGATGAGTACCAGCGCGACGAGTGCGGCGAACCCGGTCGTGCGCTTGTTCATCGCGACCACCCGAACCGCTCGGCCATGCGCGCCAGTTGCGCTTCGAACGTGGCTTCCTCCGGCAGGCGATCGGCGTACGCGGCGTATTGCCACGTGCGCACGACGGCGTTGAAGGCGTCGCGATCCTCGTTGTCCTGCAGCGCGCGCGCGGCGCGCAGGCATTCTGCCTCGGTGGCGCCGGGCACGAGGCGCGCACCGGTGCGCGCCACCATCGCCGCCACGCTGGCGCGATACAGCAACGCGAGCGCGGCCCGCACGCGGCCTTCGCGCCAGAGCGCGCGCGCGGCGGTGGGGATGTCGTCGGGCAGGCGTGCTGCGTGGACGAGCGGTGCGACGTCGATGCCGGAATCGGTGGACGTGGCGGGTTTCATGTCCTGCAACCACGGCAGCCAGCGCTTGCGCGAGACCAGCAGCAACAGCAGCACCAGCACCACCAGCAACCACAGCGCGGATTCGGCGAGCATGCCGAAGAAGTCCGAGATCGCGCGCAGGGCCGGCGATTCTTCGTACTCGACGGTGCCGGGCTTCGGCTTGTCGCGCCGCACCCATTCCTTGCGCGTTTCCTTGCGGCGGTAATCCGGGTCGTCGAGCGCTTCCTTGACGGCCTTGCGGAACGGGGCTTCCGACGCACGCCCTTCGCCGAACAACCGCGGCAACGTGGGAGGGCCCTCCTTCTCCTCTTCCTTTTCCTGCTTCGGCTTCACGACGGCCTTGTCGGGCACCGTGGTGTCCGCGCGCGCGGGCGGTGCGATCGCCAGCGTGCCGCCCACGACGAGCAGCAGTACCATCGCGGCGCCACCGAGGCGTTCGCGCAGGCGGCGGAACACCAGCTCCACGTCCCAGGCTTCCAGGTCCGTGCGCCGGTTGAGGTACAAGCCGAAGCCGGCGCCGACGTAGAACGGTTCCATCACGCTCATCGCGCCCCAGTACAGCGCATTGAACCCCAGGTGCGCCCAGGTTGGCGGGTCGCGCATCAACCACGACAGCAAGCCCAGCGCATCGCTGAACCGGTCGGGCGGTGCGAACAACGGCACCAGCCACAGCACGCCCATCAGCAGGGCGAATTCGAAGTTCGCGCACACCAGCGTCACCACGGTCGCCACGCCGCGCGCGGATCCGCCGACCACGCGACGACGCGCACTGCCGCTGTCCGCGCCTTCGAGCAAATCCACCGGCAGGTACAGCGCGCGCAACGGTGACAGGCGGCGCCACGTCAGGTGCTGGACCATCGCGCGCCATCCCCACGTGCGTTGCGCCGCCAACGTGGCACGCGTGTCGGGCGCATCGCCGAATACCGCGCGCGAGAGCACGAACAACGGCACGCGATCGAATACCGGCTTGAGCCACCACAGCACGAGCGGTGCGTACGCCAGCAGGTCCAGCCACCAGCCGAGCGCGTTGACCACGGCGAACACGGGCAGCGTGACCAGGCACCAGGGCCGCAGGATCGCGCGGAAGTGGCGGCGCACGAGCGCCATGCCCAGCTCCACCGCTTCCCAGGACGAACGCGGGCGCAGCACGATGCGGACCTGGTCAAGGCGCATCGGTCGCTCCCTTGCCGCCGCGCGCGAGCCACGTCAGCACGCCGGTCCACAGCACCGCACCGACGGTGAACGTGATGATCGGATCGCGCGTGCCGATCGACGACCAGAACGCCTCGACGAACGCGGCGACCAGCAACATGCCGAGCACGCCCACGCTGAGCAGCGCACCGCGGCGCCCGGCTTCGATCAACGCGTCGACGCGACGCCGCTGGCCGGGCGCCAGCAGGTCCACGCCCAGGCGCAGGCCCGCGGCACCGGCGATCACGACGCCGGTGAGTTCGAACGCCGAATGCCCGACGACGAAGCGCCAGAGGGGTCCGTCGAAACCCACGCCGTGCAGGTGCCCGGCGACCGCGCCGCCGTAGACGCCGTTGAACAGCAGCACGAACGCCGTGCCCACGCCGGCCAGCAACCCCGCGGCGAACGTGCGGAAGGCGATGCTGATGTTGTTGAAGATGTAGAGGCCGAACATCGCGACGTCGGTGCCGCTGGTGCGTCCGACGTCGACGTTGCCCGGGTCGTACATCCGCTCGAATTGCGCCACTTCCATCGGCGACAGCAGCGTGTGCACGAGTTCGGGATGCCACGTCACCGCGATGTACATCGCCACCGCGGGCACGACGAACAACGCCGTCGACAGCCACAGGCACACCGGGTCGGCGCGCACCAGCCGCGGGAAGTCCGCGAGGAAGAAGCGCAGCGCGCGGCGCCACGGCAACGGTGGCGGGCGGTACAGCGCCGTGTGCCCGCGTTCCATCAGCACCTGCAGGCGGTCCACCACCGCAGGGCTGTAACCGCGGCGGCGCGCGAGGCCGAGGTGCTGGCACACGCGCCGGTAGCGCGCGGGCATGTCCGCGTCCGATAGCCCCTGCCACGTGGCATCGGCGCGCGCGCGGCCGGGATGTCCGGCGCGCTTGTCGAGCCAGGCTTCCAGCGCGTCCCATTCCGCCGCGTGGCGGGCGATGAACTGGGCCTGCCTCATCGGCGCCCCAGCAGCCAGTTGGCGAGGCCGAACAGGCGCTCCACGCCTTCCGCACCCCGCGCCTGCGTCATCGGTTCCACCAGGTCGGCGAGTTCGGCCTGGCGCTCCGGCGTGAGCGTGGGCGCGCGTTCGGCGAAGGCGATGACCGCGGCTTGTTCGGCGGGACGCAGCACGATGCCCACGCCGTGCGGAGGCGCCTCGGCCAGCGGCGGACGCTTGCGCTCGCGTGCGACGTGCACGACGAGCGTGCGCGCCACGATGTCGCCCAGGCGCCGTCCCCACGGATCGGCGAGGCTCGTCACCAGGCCCGTTGCGTATCCGAACGGCAGCATGTCCACGGTGCGCAGCAGGTTGCGCGCGAACGCGGCCACCCAGCCGATCGGGCCGCCGTCCTGCGCGACGACGCGCAGTTCCATCACGCGCTTGCCGGGCGTCTGGCCGTTGAACAGGCCTTCGCAGACCACCGGATAGGCCCATGCGATGCCGAACAGCACGACCAGGTAGACGCCGTAGCCGGCCATCTCGAGGAACGAAAGCAGCGAACCGGCGGCGATGACCAGGCCGAGGCGGATGGCGAAATCGATGCCCCACGCGATCGCGCGCGGCACGGGCCCCGCGGCGGGCAGTCGCAGGGCGACGCCTTCGGGGGTGTGGACTTCGCGTACCGAGTCGAGCATCTGCAGCGATCCTTCGCGTGGTGGCCGGTCAGGCGTCGACGACGATGGTGTCGGCGAAATGATCGTGCAGGCAGCGCCGTCCCTCGCCGAAGATCGCGAGCGCATCCACCAGCAGGAACAACTGCCCGGCCACGGGCAACAGGCCGATCACGCCGGGCAGCAGCATGCGCAGCAGGAAGGTGCGCCCCAGGCCCGCGCGCGATCCGTCCACGCGCACGATGCGGATGCCGATCCATCGCTTGCCGAGCGTCTGGCCGTGTCGATGCAGCAGCACGACGTCGATGACGAGCACGACGGCGGAGACGACGGCCGCGGCCCCGAGGATGCCGACGATGGCATCCGTCACCATCATGCCGTTGAAGAACCATGCGAGGAACACGGGACCCAGCAACAACGTGTTGTCCAGCACCGCGGCGCCCAGGCGCGCGGCACGCGAACTGCGTTCGCCGCTGCTGGCCGAAACCGGTTGCTCGACGCGCGCCGCGGGCGCGGCGTACGGATTCGCGCCGATTGGATCCTGCATCCCTGGTTCCCCTGCCCCTGCTTACGGCCCTACTGTGACCGGCCCGCAGGATGCCCGCAACTCAGGCAACGCCACCCGCGAGGTACTGGTCCTTCAACCGCACGTAGTGGCCGGCGGAGTAATAGAGCGCTTCGATCTCCGCATCGGACAGCACGCGTACTTTCTTTGCCGGGTTGCCGAGCCACAGTTCGCCGCGGCCGACCACCTTGCCCGGTGTCACCAGCGCGCCGGCGCCGACGAAGCCGTGCTGTTCCACCACCGCGCCGTCGAGCACGATCGCGCCCATGCCGATCAGCACGGCGTCCTCGATGCGGCACGCATGCACGATCGCCTTGTGACCGATGGTCACGTCGTTGCCGATCACGGTGGCGAAACCGCCGAGTTTCGCGTGCGGGCCATCGTGGCTGACGTGCACCACGGTGCCGTCCTGCACGTTGGTGCGCGCACCGATGCGGATGAAATTGACGTCGCCGCGGATGATCGTGCCGGGCCACACGGAGGTGTCGTCGCCGAGCACGACGTCGCCGATGACGCTCGCGGCGGGGTCGACGTAGCAACGCTCGCCGAGGATCGGCAACTTGCCGAGATAGGGGCGCAGGGACATGGCGCGCATTGTAAGGGCGCGCGTCGGCGCGGGGGCGTGGCGCATACTTCCCCGCATGGATGCCGCACCCCACCTGACGATCGCCACCCCGCCCGCCGCCGACCTCCCGGCCACGCTCGAACGCCTGCGCACCGCATGGTTGGCGAACAAGCCCGGCCTGGAACAACGACGCGCGGACCTGGGCCGCCTGCGGCACGTGCTGTCCCGCCGCCTGGAGGCGATGGACGCGGCGATCCGCGCCGATTTCGGCCATCGCTCGACGCACGAGAACCTGATTTCCGAAGCGATGGTGACGCTGTCGGAGATCGACCTGGCGCGCCGCAAGCTGCGCCGCTGGGCGAAGCCGCGGCGCGTGGGCGTGGGCTGGAAATTCTGGCCGGCGCGCGCGGAGATCCGCCCGTTGCCGGTGGGCGTGGTCGGCATCATCAGTCCGTGGAATTACCCGGTGAACCTGGCGCTGGTGCCGCTGGTGTCGGCGATCGCGGCGGGCAACCACGTGTACCTCAAGCCGTCGGAGCACACGCCGCGCACGAGTGAATTCCTGCGCGACTTGCTCGCGGAAGTGTTTCCCGCGGATCGCGTTGCCGTGGCGATCGGTGGCGCGGACGTGGGCGCGGCGTTTTCCGCGTTGCCGTTCGACCATCTGTTGTTCACCGGTTCGACGGCCGTCGGACGCAAGGTGATGGCGGCGGCCGCGCCCAACCTCACGCCGGTGACGCTGGAACTCGGCGGAAAAGCGCCGGCCGTGGTCGCGCCGGATTTCCCGCTCGACCTGGCCGCCGCGCGCATCGCCAGCGGCAAGTGGTTCAACGCGGGGCAGACCTGCATCGGCGTGGATTACGCGCTGGTGGACGTGGCACGCCGCGATGCGTTCGTCGCTGCGCTGCGTGCGCAGGTGCAGGCGCGTTTCGGCGACTTCGCTGATGCGAGCAACTACACGCGCATCATCAACGCGGGGCAGTTCGACCGGTTGCAGGGCTACGTGGACGATGCGCGTGCGCGCGGATGCACGGTGGTGCCGCTGGTGGAGGTCGCGCCGGAGCGCATGCGCGCCGAGCGCCTGTTCCCGCCGACGCTGGTGCTGGATCCGCCCGACGACAGCGCGGTGATGCGCAACGAGATCTTCGGGCCGTTGCTCCCGGTACGCACGTACGCGCGGCTGGACGAGGCGCTGGCGTACATCGGCACGCACGATCGGCCGCTGGCGTTGTATCCGTTCTCGAACGACACGCGCACGGTGGAACGGATCATCGGTTCGACGCTGGCCGGCGGCGTCACGGTCAACGACACGCTCGTGCATTTCGCTGTGGACGGATTGCCGTTCGGTGGCAGCGGGCCGAGTGGCATGGGCGCGATCCACGGACGCACGGGCTTCGACACCTTCAGCAAATTGTTGCCGGTGTTCCGGCAGACGCGCTGGGCGGCGACGGATCTGTTGCGGCCGCCCTACAAGGGCTACGTCGACCGGCTGGTGCGCTTCCTCGCGCGCTAGGCCGGTTCGCGCGGGTGCACCCAGTTCGGTAACAACGTGTACGGGTCCAGCGCGATCTTCCGGTCGTAGTCGACGCGCGCGCCTTCGAGCTGCTGTTGCATCTGCCCGCTGCGCATCGCGTCGAACAACTCCGTGCACCCGCCGATGTGCGCGCCGCCGATGAAGATCTGCGGGATCGTCTGCGCGAACTGCTTGCGCAACACCGCGCGAATCTTCACGCCCAGGTCGCCCTGCTGGTACGCGACCGAATCCAGGTCGACGCTTTCGTAGTCAATGCCTAGCCGCGCGAACAACTTGCGCACCGCCCAGCAGAACTCGCACCACTCCAGCGCGAACAACACGACGGGCTTGTCGCGGATGACTTGCGCGACGAAGGCTTCGGCGCGGGCATCGAGCGGCTCTTCATCGGGCACGGGCGCGAGTCCGGGGATCGCGCACACCGGTGGCGGCGTGGGCCGATCGAAGCGATATCCGGGCGTCGAACGCGAGATGGCCACCTCGTCGTCGTTCATCGTTTCCGAAATGTGTTCGAACAGCGGCGTCGACATGTAGCGCTCACCGGTGTCGGGCAGCATGCAGACGATGTTGGTGCCGGGCGCGCTGCGGCGGGCGACGTGGAGTGCGGCGACCACCGTGGCGCCGCTCGACGGGCCGGCGAGGATGCCTTCGACCGTCGCCAGTTCGCGCGCCACGCGCAACGCATCGGCGCCGGCGATGGGGACGATTTCATCGACGAGCTGTTCGTCGCGCGCCGATTGCGTGAGGCGCGGGATGAAATCGGGCGTCCAGCCCTGGATGAGGTGCGGCTGGAAATGCGGATGGCTGCGGCTGGGCGCGCCGTTCGCATCGCGCGGTTGCGGAATGCCGCTGGCGAGGATCGGCGCGTTGTCCGGTTCGGCGACCACGATGCGGATGCGCGGATCGGCCTGTCGCAACACGCGGCCGACGCCGAGCAACGTGCCGCCGGTGCCGGTGCCGGTCACGAAGCAGTGCAGCGTGTCGCCTTCGAAATCCGCGAGGATTTCCCGCGCCGTCGTGCGCATGTGGACTTCGGCGTTGGCGGGATTCTCGAACTGGCGGCACAGGAACCATCCGTGCGCCTGCGACAGCTCCACCGCCTTGGCCAGCATGCCCGAACCTTTCTCCGCCGCCGGCGTCAGCACCACTTTCGCACCGAGGAACCGCAACAGCTTGCGCCGCTCGATGCTGAAGTTTTCCGCCATCACCACGACCAGCGGATAGCCCTTCTGCGCGCACACCATTGCGAGGCCGATGCCGGTATTGCCGCTGGTGGCTTCCACCACCGTCTGGCCCGGCGCGAGCGTGCCCGCGCGTTCGGCGGCTTCGATCACCGCGCGCGCCATGCGGTCCTTGACCGAGCCCAGCGGGTTGAAGGATTCGAGCTTGGCGAACACGTTGACGCCGGGGGGCGCGAGCTTGCCCAGGCGCACCAGGGGCGTGTTGCCGATCGTGTCGAGTATCGTGTCGTACCGCGCCATGCTGCCTCCTCCGGGGCCTTCCATCCGGGAAGAACGCGAACCCGCGCGCCAATGGGACTGCCTGCTTGAAGATCGCCAGCTGGAACGTCAATTCGCTCAACGTGCGCATGCCGCACCTGGTGCAGTGGTTGCGCGATGCGCAGCCGGACATCGTCGCGCTGCAGGAAACCAAGCTCGACGACGAACGCTTCCCCGATTCGCAACTCGCCGAACTCGGCTACCGCAGCGTGTTCTGCGGGCAGAAGACCTACAACGGCGTCGCGGTGCTGAGCCGCCTGCCGTTCACCGGGGAATGCGTCACCGCGATCCCCGGGTTCGAGGATCCGCAGAAGCGCGTGCTGGCGGCCACCGTCGGCGACGTGCGCATCGTCGACCTGTACGTGGTGAACGGCGAGGCCGTGGGCAGCGCGAAGTTCGAGTACAAGCTGCGGTGGTTCGAAGCTGTGCGCGAATGGCTGCGCGCCGAACTGGCCGCGCATCCCAACCTCGTCGTGCTGGGCGATTTCAACATCGCGCCGGACGACCGCGACGTCCACGATCCCAAGCGCTGGCGCGAGAAGATCCTGTGCTCCACGCCCGAGCGCGACGCGCTGCGTTCGCTGCAGGCGCTGGGCCTGCACGACAGCTTCCGCCTGTTCAACGAAGACGGCGGCCATTACAGCTGGTGGGATTACCGGCTCGCAGCCTTCCAGCGCGGCTGGGGCCTGCGCATCGACCTGGTGCTCGTCAGCGATGCGCTGAAGGCGCGCACCACGGCCGCCGGCATCGACCTGGTCCCGCGCGGCTGGGAACGGCCGAGCGACCACACGCCGGTGTGGGTGCAGATCGACTGATCCGCCTACCAGTCCGCGGGCTTCTTGATCCGAATTTCGGGGAATGCTTGAGGAAGCTGCGAGAGCCGCAAGTGCTTGGACTCGATCCGCCGCGTAAAGGACGCGGCGTTTCGAAGCTCTGCGTTCATCTGCACTTTGGGATCAGCACTCGGATTTGCGACGCCGACCGCCTTTCCCTTCCCTTTCGCAATGCGGATCGCCTCAGCGAGATCGCTGTCATTTGAAATCACCAGCGCTACATCGAATGCATTTTCACAAGCATCATTGACCAGGTGCACCGCAAGATTGACGTCTGAGCCTTTCTCTTCCGTCTTGACCACCTCGACGGTTCGCGGAAGCCCTGGAATGGGCTGGGCGAGGGGCATGCGCACAACATTGCGATAAAAGTGTCCTTCGTGGACCGCCAGGCAATCGATGTGGAACGAGATTGCCTGCAAGTACGCATCCTGGTGTACGTGCTGGTCTGGCTTGTTCGCATTCGGTTTCACCCTGGCAGTGAAGTAGCGGATGCGGTTGATTTGGTTCTCGGATCGCAGAAGCTGTCGAGACAGCGCCAGCAGGTCTAGCCAACGATGCGGCGTACCTTTCAGCGCTCGGTAGTAGGTAGTAGAGATTGAAGCCGTCCACGTAGACCGTGGTCCGCATTTTCCTTCCCCAGAAAAAGCCAAGGCCCCAGAGGGGCCTTGTACCCGCCCACCAGAAGTGGAACGGGGGAGTTTGGATTGGCCGGCGTTGTCCGGCGCGGGCGGACTATGGGCCCCCAGATGGGTGTCGTCAAGGCAATCGTGGGCCGTTTATCGGGCCCGCTCACTTCGTAGCCGGATCGGACCGAATCACAGCTGTTGCTTAGTTCCATGCAAAGAAAAAGCCCGGCGCGAAGCCGGGCTCATCCTGTCGCGGGGCGCAGTCATCCTTGACCGGCCCCGCATCCCATAGGCGTGCGCTTAGCGCACGCGTCCGCGGCGGAACAGATTGACGATGGCGAGCAGGATCACCGCGCCGACCAGCGAGATGATGAAGCCCGTGACGCTGAAACCGCTGTTGATGTTGGCGCCGCTGATGCCGAGCATCCCGCCCAGCCAGCCGCCCAGGAACGCGCCGACGATGCCGACGATGACGTTCAGCAGGATGCCCTGCTGCGCATCCGTCCTCATGATCAGGCTGGCGAGCCAGCCGACGATGCCGCCCACGATCAACCAGATGATGATGTTCATGCATCCACTCCTTTGTTGTTTACGCGATCCGAATTGAGACGCTTGAGACCAGCTTTGGAAGCTTGTCCGGCACCCCGGAACAGGGGGCACGAGTGGAGTTTCAACAGGCACGCGTGAAGGCGGAGTACAGGGGCGAATTCAGCGAATCGGGCCCTGTTTTTCCAGTGTTTCCGGATGCTTGCGCGCGCGTGCCCCGGCACGCGGCGGTGCGTTTCAGTGCGTTTTCAGAAGCTCGGCAAGGGCTTCGCGCGGCAACTTGCCGGTTTCGTTGCGTGGCAATTCAGCCACGCGCTTCAACGGACGCGGCAGGAACACCGGATCGATGGTGCGACGCAGCGCGGCGAGGATGTCGGCTTCGCACAGCGTCGGTGCCACCGCGAGCGCGGCGATGCGCCGCACGCCGGCATCGCCACCGTCGAGCTGGAACACGACGCCGTCTTCCACGCCCGGGATCGCCAGCAGCTTGCGCGTCATGTCGCCGAGCGATGCGCGCTTGCCGGCGATCTCGAGCAGGTCCGCATTGCGGCCGCGCAAGTGGAAGCGACCGTCGGGTTCGACTTCGACGAGGTCGGCCAGCACGACGGGCGCTTCGAGATGCGGCGCATGCACGGCGGTGCCGTCGGGTTGCGGTGCGACGCGCACGCCCGGCAGCGGCGTCCACGCGGTTTCGCACGCGGTGCGGCGGCGCGCGATGACGCAGGTTTCGGTGGAGCCGAACACTTCGCGCACTTCGCAGCCGAAGCGTTGTTCGGCTTCCAGCGCGAGCGCGGCGGACAACGGCGCCGTCGCGGACACGATCGCGCGCAACGGCGGCAACGTGCAGCCGGCGGCGACCAGCGCGCGCAGGTGCACGGGCGTGGTCACGAGGATGCGCGGCGCGCGCGCATGCGACAGCGCCTGCGCGACGTCTTCGGGAAAGAACGGGCGCGCGGCATGCACGGACACCGGACCCAGCAGCGGCAGCAGCACGGACATCTCCATCCCGTACATGTGCTGCGGCGGCACGGTGGCGACGATGTGCGCATCGCCCTCGGGCCACAGGTCCGACAGCGCGGCGAGGTTCTGCGCGGTGCTGCGGCGGAAGCTGCCCCAGGTCTTCGGATTGGGATGCGGGCGGCCGGTGCTGCCGGAGGTGTAGCCGATCGCGACGAGGGCATCGTCGTCGAGCATGGGCAGGTCGCCGGCGCGTTCGGGCAACACATCGGGAAGGCGCAGGTAGCGCGCGGGGGCGGGCGAGAGGGCGTCGTCGCCGATGCAGTAGCTGTCGGGATGCGCGGTCATCGCTTCGTCCACCGCGGCGGGCGCGCGCGACGGCGGCAGCAGGTTCACCTGGCCGCGCAGCGCGACGGCGCAGAAGGCGACGAGGAAGCGATAGCGGTCTTCGCACAGGTTGATGGCGTGGCAACCGGCCGGCAGCCATTCGGCCACGCCGCGCACCTGGTCGAGGAAGCGCGACAGCGCGACATCGCCGGCGGCGCTGAAAACCACCGAGCGGTCGCCTGCACCCGATGCGATCGGCGTGGCTGATGGCGGTTGTGCGCCCGGTTCGATGACTGCCGACATGTGTCCTCTGCGTCCTTTGCGGCCGGAACCGCCCCCTGCCTGTACTTTACGCTGACCGCCCAGCGCGCTGCCGACGGCCTTTTCACGGATCCCCATGCCCCCGCCGAGCCTGCCATCGCCGACCACGGCCGGCCTCCCGCGCTGGACGTGGATCGACCACCGCCGCGGCACGCCGGCCGAACCGCTGGTGCGCGCGTGGCTTGCGTCCGAATTGTCGGTGCGCGCCGAAGCGATCCCGCTCGTGCGCGCTGCGCATGGCCGGCCGCGCCTCGGCGATGCGCTGCGTGCGCTCGACGTGAGCTGGAGCCACAGCGGCGAAGGCTTGCTGGTCGCGCTGGGCGAAGGCGTGGAAGTGGGCGCGGACCTCGAACGCGCGCGCCCCCGCCCACGCGCACTCGAAGTGGCGGAACGCTTCTTCCATCCGGAGGAATACGCCTGGCTGCGCGCGTTGCCGGAACCGGATCGCCACGAATCGTTCCTGCGCCTGTGGTGCGCGAAGGAAGCGGTGCTGAAGGCGCACGGGCGCGGGATCGCGTTCGGGCTGGACAAGTTCGGGCTGGCCGAATCCGACGGCACGCTGGCCGTGCGCGAGGCGCATCCGCACCTCGGCGGCCCGTGGTCGCTGCATGAATGGGCGCCGCGGCCGGGCTATCGCGCCGCACTCGCCTGGCGCCCCCGATAACATGCGCGCCGGATGAACACCCCCGACCCCGCCATCGAATCCCTGCGCCCCGAGCTCGAAGCGGGCCTGCGCGCGCTGCACCTGGATGCCGCGCTCGCCACGCCCCTGCTGGCCTATCTCGCGTTGCTGGTGCGCTGGAACAGCACCTACAACCTCACCGCCGTCCGCGATCCGCGCGAGATGGTCGCCAAGCACCTGCTCGATTCACTGGCGATGCATCCGCACGTGGCGTCGATCGCGGCCGAGGGCGGCGCGCTGGCCGATCTCGGCACCGGCGCGGGCCTGCCGGGCATTCCCCTGGCGATCGTCCATCCCGGGTTGCAGGTCGCGCTGGTGGAGAGCAACGGCAAGAAGACGCGCTTCCTGCGCGAAGCCGTGCGCAAGCTGGGCCTGGCCAACGTGCGGGTCATCGAATCGCGCATCGAACGCGTCGCCGAGCCCGGCCGCTTCGATGCGATCACCGCCCGCGCCCTGGCCACGCTGCCGCTGATCGTCGAACTCGGGGGCGCGCTGCTGCGCCCGGGCGGCGTGCTGCTGGCCATGAAAGGCGCCTGGCCGGTCGACGAGATCGCCGCGCTGCCGGCCGGCTGGCAGGTACGCGGCGCCGCGCCGCTCACCGTGCCGGGCCTGGACGCGGAACGGCATCTGATCGTCGTCGAACGTGCAGGCGACGCGCCGGCCCGCGACCCGTTCCCGGACGACGCACCGGCGGACGCCCCGGCACGCACCGATTCGTGAGCCCCGCGCGGAGCGGGCACGCCGTCCCGGACAAGCGCTCCGGCTGCGGCATAATCCCGGTCCGCACGCAGAGATCCCGCAGCCGTGCAGACCACCCCTGGGGAACTTGACGCCGTGACGGCCCGCATCATCGCTGTTGCCAACCAGAAGGGCGGCGTCGGCAAGACCACCACTTCCGTGAACCTCGCGGCCGCGCTCGCGCGCACGCCCAAGCGCGTGCTGCTCGTCGACCTGGATCCGCAGGGCAACGCGACGATGGGCAGCGGCGTGGAGAAGCGCGGGCTGCGCGCGTCGACGACGGACGTGCTGCTGGAAGAAATGCACGCGTCCTCGGCGATCGTGAAAACGCCCGAGGGCTTCGACATACTGCCCGGCAACATCGACCTCACCGCGGCCGAGATCGAGCTGATGGACGAGGAAGGCCGCGAGCAGCGCCTCAAGCGCGCGCTCGATCCGCTGCGCGGCGACTACGACTTCATCATCATCGACTGCCCGCCCGCGCTGTCGCTGCTCACGCTCAATGCGTTGACGGCGGCGGACTCGGTGCTGGTGCCGATGCAGTGCGAGTACTACGCGCTGGAAGGCCTGAGCGCGCTGATCGACACGATCGAAGCGCTGAAGGGCCGCCTCAACCCGGCGCTGGAAATCGAAGGCGTGCTGCGCACCATGTTCGACGTGCGCAACAACCTGGCCAACGCGGTGTCGGCCGAACTCACCAACCATTTCGGCGATCGCGTGTTCCGCACCATCGTGCCGCGCAACGTGCGCCTGGCCGAGGCGCCGAGCCACGGCCAGAGCATCGTGGCGTACGACAAGGCCTCGCGCGGCAGCGTCGCGTACCTGGGCCTGGCGGGCGAAGTGTTGCGCCGCCAGCGCGAACGCGAGCAGCAAGCGGGCAAGCCAGCGCCGCAAGGACAGAAGGAAGTACAAGCATGACCGTCGCGAAGAAGCGCGGCCTGGGCCGCGGTCTGGAAGCGCTGCTCGGCCCCAAGGCCGCGGCGGAAACCGCACCGCTGGAAGCGCAGCCCGGCGAACAGCTGCGCCGCCTGCCGGTGACGCAGTTGCAGCCCGGCCGTTACCAGCCGCGCAGCGGGATGGACCAGGCGAAGCTGTCGGAGCTCGCCGAATCGATCCGCGCGCAGGGCGTCATCCAGCCCATCGTCGTGCGCGAGATCACCGACGACGACAAGGCCGTCGCCGGCAAGGGCGTGCGCTACGAGATCATCGCGGGCGAACGCCGCTGGCGCGCTTCGCAGCTCGCGGGCCTGGCGGAAATCCCGGCGGTCGTGCGCGTGGTCGACGACCATGCCGTGATCGCGATGGCGCTGATCGAGAACATCCAGCGCGAAGACCTCAACCCGCTGGAAGAAGCCACCGCGCTGCAGCGCCTGATCGACGAATTCGACCTCACGCACGCGCAGGCCGCCGATGCGGTGGGCCGTTCGCGCGCCGCGGTGTCCAACCTGCTGCGCCTGCTGGAACTCCCGAACGAAATCCGCGTGCTGGTGGAAACCAAGGCGCTGGAAATGGGCCACGCCCGCGCGCTGCTGACGCTCGCGCCGCAGGCCGCCATCGCGCTCGCGCGCCAGGCCGCCGAACACGAGTGGTCGGTGCGCGAAGTCGAACATCGCGTGCAGCAGCTCTCGTCCGGCCAGGTCGCCGGCGGCACCGCGCGCAAGGCCAAGCCGGCCAAGGCCAAGCCGCAGGCGGACATCGCCACGCTCGAACGCGAGCTGGGCGAAACCCTTGGCACGCGCGTCAACGTCCTGCACGGGCGCGGCGGCAAGGGCCGGCTGGTCATCCACTATTCGGACCTGGAATCGCTGGACGGCGTGCTCGAACGCCTGCGCGGCAAGCAGGACTGACCGGAGCGGCGCCCCGGCGCCGTGATCTTTCCATCGACACCGCTGCGCTAGCCTGCGACCCCTTTTTCCCAAGGAACGCTGCAACGCCATGACGGCTCCCTACCTCGTGACCGGCGCTGCCGGCTTCATCGGCGCCTATACCTGCCGCGCGTTGCGTGCGCGCGGGATCGACGTCGTCGGCCTCGACAACTTCAACGATTACTACGATCCGCAGCTCAAGCGCGATCGCGTGGCGGCGCTGTGCCCGGAAGTGGAGATCGCCGAACTCGACCTCACCGATCGCGACGGGCTCGCGGCGCTGTTCGACAAGCACAGGTTCCAGCGCGTGATCCACCTCGCCGCGCAGGCCGGCGTGCGCTATTCGCTCGAGAACCCGCACGCCTACGTCGACAGCAATCTCATCGGCTTCGTCAACGTGCTGGAGCTGTGCCGGCATCGCGGGGTCGAACACCTGGTGTACGCGAGTTCGTCGTCGGTGTACGGCGACTCGGCCGTGCCGCCGTTCTCCGAAGCGCAGCGCATCGATCGCCCGCGCTCGCTGTACGCCGCGACGAAGGCCGCCAACGAACTGATGGCCCACACCTACGCGCACCTCTACGGCCTGCGCGCGACGGGCCTGCGCTTCTTCACCGTGTACGGGCCCTGGGGCCGGCCGGACATGGCGCCTCTGCTGTTCTCGCGCGCGGTGCTCGGCGGCCGGCCGATCCAGGTGTTCAACCACGGCAAGATGCGGCGCGACTTCACCTTCATCGACGACATCGTCGCCGGCGTGCTCGGCGCGATGGACGCGGCGCCGGCGCCGGCCGGCGCGGACGCGGCCGAAGGCGGCCCGCACCGGGTCTACAACCTCGGCAACCACACGCCGGTCGAACTCGAGCATTTCATCGCGGTCATCGAAGAAGCCGCTGGCCGTCCGGCCGAAAAGGTCTACAAGCCGATGCAGCCGGGAGACATGGTCGAGACCATGGCCGATACTGCGCGCGCCCAGGCGGACTTCGGCTTCGAACCGACCACGCCCATCGAGGCCGGCATGCCGCAAGTGGTGCGGTGGTGCGCAGGCTATTTCGGAGACCACGCTTGACCAACGCCCCGCAGCTTTCCGTCGTCGTGCCGGTGTTCAACGAGCAGGACAACGTCGGTCCCTTGCTGCGGGAAGTCGTGGCCGCGTTGCGCGGCCGCGTGGAATTCGAAGCGGTGTTCGTCGACGACGATTCGAAGGACGGCACGCTGGCGGCCTTGCAGGCGCTGAAGGCCGAGGTGCCCGAGCTGCGCGTGCTGCACCACGTCCACCAGAGCGGGCAGAGCACGGCGATCCGTTCGGGCGTCAAGGCCGCGCGCGCGCCGTGGGTGGCCACGCTGGATGGCGACGGGCAGAACGATCCGGCCGACATCCCCAAGCTGCTCGAGGCGCGCACCGCCGCCGAGCCGAAGATCAAGTTGTTCGCGGGCTGGCGCGTCAATCGCCAGGATTCGGGCAGCAAGCGCTGGGCCTCGAAGTGGGCCAACGCGATCCGCTCGCGCATGCTGCGCGACGACACGCCCGACACCGGCTGCGGCATCAAGCTGTTCGAGCGCGATGCCTTCCTCGACCTGCCCTACTTCAACCACATGCATCGCTACCTGCCCGCGCTGATGCAGCGCGCGGGATGGCGCACGGTGAGCGTGCCGGTGAACCACCGCGCCCGTTCGGCCGGCGTGTCGAAGTACAACAACCTCAACCGGGCGCTGGTCGGCATCCGCGACCTGATGGGCGTGGCGTGGCTGATCACGCGCAGCAAGCGCACCGGCGTGGAGGAGCGTTGATGCTGCAGGACGCCGTGCCGGTCGCCCAGGACGTGATGAATTCGCCGATCCCGTGGCTCGCGTGGACCGGCCTGCACATGTCCCCGTGGAAGCTGATCGGCCTGACCGGGGCGCTGATGTTCGGCGGGCGGTGGCTGGTCCAGTTCCTGGCCTCGCGCAAGTTCGGCAAGCCCGTGATCCCCCGGGCCTTCTGGTACATGAGCCTGGTCGGATCGGTCATGACCTTGGCCTATTTCGTGTTTTCCTCGAAGCAGGACTCGGTGGGGGTCATCCAGAACCTCTTCCCGGCCTTCACGGCCGCCTACAGCCTGTATCTCGACATCCGGCACCGCGGCTGGCACCGGGACAAGGCTTCCCACTGATTTTCCCGGGGTTTTTGCCCCTGCCGGGTTGTCTGCCCCCCTGCGCGCGGGCATAATGCGCGGCTCGCTGCGACTGGCCTGCCCCTTTCCGGGGCCGTCCGCATGGTCCGGAACCCCGGAATCCATCCCTGCAGCGGGGCCGCCGCACTCCTGGCCAAGGGGTGCACCGCAAACACCATCGAGGTGCGTTATGTCCCGCGTCTGCCAAGTTTCCGGCAAGCGCGTGCAGACGGGTAACAACGTCTCGCACGCCAACAACAAGACCCGCCGCCGCTTCCTGCCCAACCTGCACGAGCGTCGTTTCTGGGTCGCCAGCGAAAACCGCTGGATCAAGCTGAAGGTTTCCGCGCACGCGCTGCGCACCATCGACAAGAACGGCATCGACGTCGTTTTGGCCGAACTCCGCGCCCGCGGCGAAAAGGTCTGAGGAGAACACCATGGCAAGCAAGCGCGACAAGATCCGCCTGATCTCCTCGGCGAACACCGGCCACTTCTACACGACCGACAAGAACAAGAAGAACACGCCGAACAAGATGGAGGTCAAGAAGTACGACCCCGTCGTCCGGAAGCACGTGATCTACAAGGAAGGCAAGATCAAGTAAGCCTTCCTGGCTTGTTGATGCAGCATCAGGGAACCCGCCGCAAGGCGGGTTTCTTTTTGCCTATGCGCCGCGCCGGTTGCGCACCAGCGAGTCCACCACCGACGGATCCGCCAGCGTGGACGTATCGCCCAGCTGCTCCGGCGCGTCCTCCGCGATCTTCCGCAGGATGCGCCGCATGATCTTCCCCGAGCGCGTCTTCGGCAGGCCCGGCGCCCACTGCACGTGGTCGGGCGTGGCGGTCGGTCCGATTTCCTTGCGCACGTGCCCGACCAGTTCGGCGCGCAACGCATCGGTTTCCGCTTCGCCGGCCAGCAGCGTCACGTACGCGTAGATGCCCTGGCCCTTGATGTCGTGCGGGAACCCGACGACCGCGGCTTCGGCGACCTTCGGATGCGACACCAGCGCGCTTTCCACTTCCGCCGTGCCGATGCGATGGCCGCTGACGTTGATGACGTCGTCGACGCGCCCGGTGATCCAGTAGTCGCCATCGGCATCGCGGTGGCAACCGTCGCCGGTGAAATACATCCCGGGATAGGTGCGGAAATACGTGTCGATGAAACGCGCGTGGTCGCCGTACACGGTGCGCATCTGGCCGGGCCAGGAATCCAGCAGCACGAGGTTGCCGGTGGCTTCGCCTTCGAGCAGGCGGCCTTCCGCATCGACGAGCGCCGGGCGGATGCCGAAGAAGGGCGTCATGGCCGAGCCCGGTTTCTGGTCGATGGCGCCGGGCAGCGGCGTGATCAGCGCGCCGCCGGTTTCGGTCTGCCACCACGTGTCGATGATCGGGCAGCGCGCGTCGCCGACGACGTCGTGGTACCAGCGCCAGGCTTCCGGGTTGATCGGTTCGCCGACGGTGCCGAGCAGGCGCAACGATCGCCGCGACGTGCCGCGCACCGGATCGTCGCCTTCGCGCATCAACGCGCGGATCGCGGTAGGTGCGGTGTAGAACAGCGTGACGCCGTGCTTGTCGATCACCTGCCAGAAGCGCGAAACATCCGGATGGTTGGGCACGCCTTCGAACACCACCGCGGTCGCGCCGTTCGCCAGCGGGCCGTACACGGTGTAGCTGTGGCCGGTCACCCAGCCGACATCGGCCGTGCACCAGAAGATGTCGTCTTCGCGCAGGTCGAAGATGCACTCGTGCGTGTAGGCGACGTAGGTGAGATAGCCGCCCGTGGTGTGCAGCACGCCTTTCGGCTTGCCGGTGGAGCCCGACGTGTAAAGGATGAAGAGCGGATCCTCCGCGTTCATCGGCTCCGGTTCGCACGTGTCCGGTTGGCCTTCGACCACCGCTTCCATCCAGCGATCGCGCGGCATCTGCATGTCGACCGCCGCGCCGGTGTGGCGCACGACGAGCACCGTCTCGACCGAATTCGTGCCGGGCATCGCGAGCGCGGCATCCACGTTCGCCTTCAGCGGCACGCGCTTGCCGCCGCGCAGGCCTTCGTCGGCGGTGATGACCAGCTTGCTGGTGCAGTCGGCGATGCGGTCGGCGATGGAACGCGGGGCGAACCCGCCGAAGATCACCGAATGGATCGCGCCGATGCGCGCGCACGCCAGCATCGCGACGACGGCCTCCGGCACCATCGGCAAATAGATCGTGATGCGGTCGCCCTTCGCGACGCCGAGGTTGCGCAGCGCATTGGCCAGGCGGCAGACGCGCGCGTGCAGTTCGCGGTACGTGATGCGCTGGACCGGCGTGTTCGGATCGTCCGGTTCGAACAGCAGCGCCACCTTGTCGCCGCGCATCGGCAGCTGGCGATCGAGGCAATTGACGCTCGCGTTGAGCACGCCGTCGGCGTACCAGCGGATGTGGAAATCCTCGACGTCGAAGCTGACGTCGCGCACCTGCGTCGGCGGGGTGATCCAGTCGATGCGGTCGGCGACGCGGCGCCAGAAGCCGTCGGGATCGGCCAGGGATTCGGCGTACAGGCGGTCGTAATCGTCGCGACGCAAGCGGGCCTGCGCGGCGAAGGCCGGCGGCACGGGATAGACGAGCTTCGCGGTTTCAGTCGGCTCGGTGGCGGCCATGCGAACACCCTCGCGACGTGGGGCGCACAGTGTGCCGCAACGTCAGCGGGGTGGCGCGGCGAGTTCCGATGCGCTGAGGCTGCCGTCGTGGTTCGCATCCTGGCGGCGGAACGCATCGGCCAGGCGCAGGCGGTGCTGTTCGCGGGTGATGGGCTTGCCGCGGCCGCCGGGTTGTTCGGCGGGCGACAGCGTGCCGTCGTGGTCGCGGTCCATCGCGTCGAAGGCGTAGCTCAGCCAGTCCTGGTATTCGACCAGCGAAACGCGGCCGTCGTGGTCCACGTCCATGCGCGCGAGGTACTCGCTGCTGGCCTGCACCTGCGCGATCGCGGGCATCACCGCGAATGCCAGCATCGCGAACGCCACAAACGAAAAACCCGCACGCGAGCGTGCGGGTCTTCGATGTTCCTCGAAGCGGTCGTGCATCAGGCCGACTGCAGCTGGTATCCCTTCAGGCGCGCCGAGAAATCCTGCAGCGCGCGGATCCCGCTGGCCTCGGCCTCGCGGCACCAGGCCTGCAGGTTCTGCAGCGTGGCCGCGGCGTCGTTGCCGCGCGCTTCCAGCACGGCCGCCAGGCGGGCGCGGTGCTCGACCAGCGCACGGATGCGCGGACGCTGGGCCACCCAGTCGTGCAGCTGCTTGCGGGCTTCCGGCTTCAGCCAGCGACCATCGTCGCTCAGGCCCTTGCGGACCGGACGCGGCAGTTCGGCGGCGGCAGCGGCTTCTTCGCGCAAGGCGGGCTTGAGCACGTTGCGCTGGAAATCGGTCATCGCCTGGAAACGATGGGCGAGCAGCGCCTTGATCGTCTCGCCGTCCGGCACGGGGATGTTCGGGCGCACGTCGAGCGTCGGCGCAACACGCAGCACCTTCGCCATGCCGACCGCTTCGAACATCTTGATGACGGCCCAGCCGATGTCGAACTCGAACTTGCGCAGCGCGAACTTCGCCGAGCTCGGGAACGCGTGGTGGTTGTTGTGCAGTTCTTCGCCACCGATCCAGACGCCCCACGGGGTGAGGTTGGTCGCGGTGTCGGAGGTTTCGAAATTGCGGTAGCCCCACCAGTGGCCCAGGCCATTGACGACGCCCGCGGCCCAGAACGGGATCCACAGCATCTGGATCGCCCAGATGGCGATGCCGGGCAGGCCGAACAGCGCGAAGCTGATGAAGAGCAGCAGCGTCGGACCCATCGTGGCGTGCGGCGTGTAGACCTTGCGCTCGATCCAGTCTTCCGGGCAGCCCTTGCCGTACTTCTCGATCGACTCGCGATCGTTGCGCGCTTCGCGGTACAGCTCGACGCCGCGCCAGAAGACGGTCTTGATGCCCTTGTGCATCGGGGAGTGCGGGTCTTCCTCGGTCTCGCACTTCGCGTGGTGCTTGCGATGGATCGCGGCCCATTCCTTCGTGATCATCGACGTGGTGATCCACGTCCAGAACCGGAAGAAGTGCGCGAGCACGGGGTGGAAGTCCACGCCGCGGTGCGCCTGGCTGCGATGCAGGTAGAGCGTGACCGAGAAGATGGTCAGCTGCGTGGCGACCAGCAGGTAGACGACCCAACCGACCCAGCCGGTCTGGACGAGGCCACCGGCCAGGAATTCGAGGAAAGCGTGCATCGTGACTCCATTGAACGAAACGGGGCGCAGGGGCCCGGACGGATCATGCCACCCCGGCAAGGCCATTCGCCCGGGTACGGCCCCGATCCGTGATGGGGATGTTCAGTCCGGATGAAAGGGAACGGCCGCTTTCACGCGACTCGTTCCTACACTGGGGACGCGCACATCTTGCGCCTGTTTCCGTTGCCGGGATGTGGCTGCCACACTCTCCCGCATGCCCGAATTGCCCGAAGTCGAAACCACGCGGCGCGGCCTGGCGCCGCACGTGGAAGGCAAGACAATCGCCTCCGTCCTGCTCCGCCGCCCGGACCTGCGCTGGCCGATTCCGCCCGAAGTCCCGACGCTGCTGCCCGGCCAACGGGTCGACGCCGTTCGTCGGCGCGCGAAATACCTCCTCCTCGACACGGCCGCCGGCAGCGCCGTCCTGCACCTGGGGATGTCGGGCAGCCTGCGCGTGCTCCCGGCGAGCACCCCGGTCGAGGCCCACGACCACGTGGACATCGTCCTGGCCGGGAAAACGGGGCGGGTGCTGCGTTTCAACGATCCACGCCGCTTCGGCTGCCTGCTCTGGCAGGCGCCCGGCGAGACGCACCCGCTCCTGCAGGGCCTGGGCCCGGAGCCCCTGTCCGACGTTTTCGACGGCGACTACCTCTTCGGGCGCAGCCGCGGCCGCAAGGCGCCGGTGAAAACCTTCCTGATGGACCAGGGCATCGTGGTGGGCGTGGGCAACATCTATGCGGCCGAGGCGCTGTTCGCCGCCAGCATCTCGCCGCTGCGCGAGGCCGGCCGCGTCTCGCGCGACCGCTACCACGCGCTCGCCGACGCCGTGAAAAAGATCCTCGCCTACGCCATCGAACGCGGGGGCACGACCCTGCGCGACTTCATCAGCCCGGACGGCCTGCCCGGCTATTTCGAACTCGAGCTGGCCGCGTACGGCAGAGGCGGGCAACCCTGCCCGCGTTGCGGACGCCCGATGAAGGAGGCCAGCATCGGGCAACGCACGACGGTCTGGTGTAACCGTTGCCAGCGCTGAAAAGCCTCACAAGCCCTCTATAAGCGCTATATTCCGCGCTCCTGAGGGGGCGCATGTCAGAGACCGCGGACATCACCGAACTGCTCGACGCTGCACGGGATGGCGACCGCGGCGCGCTCGACCGTGTGCTGGCCACCCTCTACCAGGAACTGCATTCGATGGCCCGGCGCCAGCTCGCCGGCCAGCACGGCCACACGCTCGATGCCACCGCGCTCGTGCACGAGGCCTACCTGAAACTGGTGGGCCGCAACTCCGCCCAGTTCGATGACCGCGCGCACTTCTTCGCCTACGCCGCTTCGGCGATGCGCAGCGTCGTGGTCGATTACGCGCGCCAGCGCCTGGCGCAGAAGCGCGGCGGCGACCTGCACCGCGTGACCGAACTCCCCGAGGAAGTCGAAGGCGGCCTGCGCCTGGACGAAGAAACCCTGGGCCTCGACACCGCCCTGACCCGCCTGGCCGCCGTGGATGCGCGCCTGGCGCAGGTGGTCGAGCTGCGGTATTTCGCCGGCCTGTCGGAACTGGAAATCGCCGCGCTGCTCAAGCGTTCGGAACGCAGCATCCGTCGCGACTGGCAGAAGGCCCGCTTGTTCCTGCTGGCTTCGCTCAAGGACGGCTGACGCCGCTCCCGCCATGGACCCCGAGCGCTGGCAACGATTGTCCCCGCTGCTCGATGCACTCTTCGAGCTCGACGAGGAAGAACGCGAACGCAGCCTCCAGCTGATGCGCGAGGAGGATCCGCAGACCGCGAACGACCTCGAGGAACTGCTGAAGCTCGACTCGGATCGCGAAGACTTCCTCTCCGAACCGCTCGTCGCGCCACTCCCCGGCCCGCGCCCCGGCATCGAGATCGGCCCGTATCGCCTCGAACGCATGCTCGGCGAAGGCGGCATGGGCCAGGTGTGGCTGGCCGCGCGCAATGACGGCCTGTACCAGCGCCGCGTCGCGCTGAAACTGCTGCGCCCCGGGCTGGTCGATCCGAACCTGCGCCTGCGCTTCACGCGCGAACGCCAGATCCTCGCGCGCCTGGCGCATCCGCACATCGCGCGCTTGCTCGATGCAGGTGTCAGCGCGGACCACCAGCCCTACCTCGCGCTCGAGTACATCGAAGGCGAGCCGATCACCGATTACTGCCGCGCGCACAAGCTGTCGATCGAATCGCGGCTGGACCTGTTCCGCCAGGTCGGCGACGCGGTGAGCCACGCGCACGCCAACCTCATCGTCCATCGCGACCTCAAGCCGTCGAACATCCTGGTCACGCCGGCCGGCGACGTGCGCCTGCTCGACTTCGGGATCGCAAAACTGATCGACGCCGACGTCGCGGCGCCCGAACAGACGCGCACCGGCGTGCGCGCGTTCACGCTGCACTACGCAGCGCCCGAACAGGTGCGCGGCGAACCCGTGTCGACGATGACCGACGTGTATTCGCTCGGCGTCGTGCTGTACGAATTGCTCGCCGACGCCAAGCCCTATCGCCTCAAGCGCCAGACCGATGCGGAGTGGGAGGAAGCGATCCTGCTCGGCGATCCCACACGTCCGTCGCAGGCGCTGCAACGCCAGGCCGATGCGGGCGAGGGCGACGTCGCGATGCTGCGCCGCCGTGCGCGCAACGTGTCCGGCGACCTCGACAACATCGTGCTCAAGGCGCTGGCGAAGAAGCCCGAGCAGCGCTATCCGTCGGTCGAAGCGATGGCGCTCGACCTCGAACGCTACCTCGCCGGCAAGCCGGTGCTCGCGCGCCCGCAGAGCGTCGGGTATCGGCTCCACAAGTACATCTTCCGGCATCGCTGGGCGCTGGCCACCGGCTTCGCCGTGGCGAGCGTGCTCGCGGCCGCATTGGCGATCGTGGCGTGGCAGGCGCAACAGGCCGTGCAGGAAACCGCGCGCGCGCAGGCGCTGCAGGATTTCGTCATCGGCTTGTTCGAAGGCGCGGGCGCCGCGCCGCGCGACGATGCGATCGACATGCGCTCGCTGCTCGACAACGGCATCGTGCGCGCCAACCGCGAACTGTCGCGGCAACCGCTCGCGCGCGCCGAAGTGTTCGGCATCATCGCGCGCCTGCGCCTGGGCCTGGGCGATTACCACGAAGCGCTTGCGCTGCTGGATCGCCAGAACGCGATCCTCGCCTCCATCGGCAACAGCGCACCGGCGAGCCTGCAACTGGAATCGGCCACGCAGATCGGCCTGGCGCATCGCTCGCTCGACGACCCGCGCAGCTGCGTCAACATCATGCGGCCGTGGCTGGAACGCGCGCGCCGCGAGGCCTCGCAATTGCCGGCGCAGGTCGCGGAGTTCTACTCGCAGCTCGCACGCTGCCGCAGCGCGATGGGCGAATACAACTCCGCGCGCCAGTTGCTCGAGTACTCGCTGTCGCTGCGGCGCGACGTGCTCGACGACGAAGCGGGCATCGTGGAGAACCGCCTCGACCTCGCCAACGTGGACGCCGACGCCGGCAAGACCAACGACGCCCTGCGCGGCATGCACGAAGCGCTGCAGCAACTGCAGCAGCGCGTCGGCGAACGCCATCCGCTGGCGGTGCAGATCCAGCGCCGCATCGGCATGCTGCAGCGCGAACTGGGCCACCCGGACGAAGCGGCGAAAGCCTTCGATGCCGCGTTGGTGTTGTCGGGCGAACTGCTCGGCGACCGCCATCCCACCACGCTCGCGCTGCACCGCCAGCGCGCCGCGGTATACATGGAACAGGGCTGGCTGGACGTCGCCGAACGCGACCTGCGCGACACCACGCCGCTGCTGATCGAACGCCTCGGCGAAGAACACACCGACGTCGGCAGCAGCTTCTACACGCTCGGCATGCTGTCCTGGGAGCAGGGCAAGATGACCGAAGCCGAACGCGACCTCGCGCATGCGGTGCACATCTGGCGCGCGACGTCGGCGCGCACGCGCCTGGTGCGCGGCATCGCCGACCATGCGGCCGTGCTGCAGGCGATGGACCGCCACGACGATGCGATGCGCGAGGTGGGCGAAGCGAAGCTCATCGCGATCGCCCAGCTCGGCAAGGGCCATCCGCTGGTCGGCGAAGTGGAGCACGCGCGCGGACTGATCCTCGCCGATTCGGGCGACACGACGGGCGCGATCGCGTCGCTGACCGAAGCGGTGCGCCTGCTGCGCGCGGGCTACGGCCCGTCGCACCCGCGCACGCTGGCCGCGCAGTTGTCGCTGGCGCGCGAGCGCGCGCGTTCCGGCCGCCCCGATGCGCTCGCCACCATGCAGCGGATCGCGTCCGACAAGGCAGGCGGCAACGAACCCCGCAACCTGCGCTGGCGTGCGCGTGCGTACCTGGCCGAAGCGCAATGCCGCGCCGGCGAGGCCCTCGCATCGCGCGACGCGCTGGACGTGCTGTCGAACGAAGTGCGCGTGGGCCTGCCGCAGGGCGGGCGCCTGCCGCGCGAGGTGGATGCCATCCGCGCCGCGTGCACCGGGCTTGCGGTGCACTGAGCGCGGCGATCAATCCAGCAGCGAGGGCTGCATCGGTTCGATCGTGCCTTCGCCGCGCATGATCTTCTTGAACTCCGCGCGCGACACCGACACGTAGCGATCGTTGCCGCCGATCTCCACCTGCGGGCCGGCCTGCATCGCATGCCCGCCTGCGTCCACGCGCACGGTCATCGTGGCCTTCTTGCCGGTGTGGCAGATCGTCTTGATCTCGCTCAGCTCGTCGGCCCAGGCCAGCAGGTACTGGCTGCCCTCGAACAGTTCGCCGCGGAAATCCGTGCGCAGCCCGTAGCACAGGACGGGGATGCGCAGCTTGTCGACCACTTCGCTCAGTTGCCAGACCTGCGGCTTGCGCAGGAACTGCGCCTCGTCCACCAGCACGCAATCGAGCTTGCCGTGCGCGGCGATGTCCGCGAGCACGCGTTCCTCGAGGTCGTCGTTGCCCTCGAAGGCGATGCCCTGGGCCTGCAGGCCGATGCGCGAGGCGACGATGCCGGCCGCGCCGGCGCGGTTGTCGAACGCCGGGGTGAAGATCAGCACGCGCATCCCGCGCTCGCTGTAGTTGTGCGCCGATTGCAGCAACGTGGTGGTCTTCCCCGCATTCATGGCGGAGTAGTAGAAATAGAGCTTGGCCATGGACGCGATTATGGCCGCGCAATGCGCCGGCCGTAAATTTGAATGCAGTCGATTAGAATCCGTCCTCGTTTCGCCCCACCCGGACCCTCCCTTGCACGGCCTCAATCCTCCGCAACGCCAGGCCGTGCTGCACGTCGAGGGACCCTTGCTGGTGCTGGCCGGCGCGGGCAGCGGCAAGACGCGTGTCATCGTGGAGAAGATCGCGCACCTGGTCGCCTCCGGGCGCATGCCGGCGCGGCGCATCGCGGCGATCACCTTCACCAACAAGTCGGCGCGCGAAATGCGCGAGCGCGTCGCCAAGCGCATCAAGGGCGACGCGGCCGAAGGCCTCACGATCTGCACCTTCCACGCGCTCGGCCTGCGCCTGCTGCAGATCGAGCACGCCAAGCTCGGGCTGCGCCGCGGGTTTTCGATCTTCGATTCGGACGACAGCAACGCGCAGATCAAGGACCTGCTGCCCCCGGGCAGCAAGCCGGACGTCGTGGACGCGGCGCGCAACCTCATCTCCCGCGCGAAGAACCTGGGCCTGTCGCCCGAGCAGGCCGCCGAGGCCGCGCAGTCCGTGCGGGAACGCGAGGCGGCCGCGCTGTACGCGCGCTACCAGGCGCGGCTGACCGCCTTCAACGCGGTGGACTTCGACGACCTGATCCGCCTGCCCGTGCAGTTGCTGGAGTCGGACGAAGAGTGCGTGATGGCCTGGCGCGAACGCATCGGCTACCTGCTGGTCGACGAGTGCCAGGACACCAACGACGCGCAGTACCGCTTGCTGAAGGCGATCGCGGGCCCGCGCGGCGACTTCACCTGCGTGGGCGACGACGACCAGTCGATCTATGCCTGGCGCGGTGCGAATCCGGACAATCTGCTTTCGCTCGGCACGGACTACCCCGCGCTGAAGATCGTCAAGCTCGAACAGAACTACCGCTGCAGCAACCGCGTGCTGCGCGCGGCCAACGCGCTGATCGCCAACAATCCGCACGAACATCCCAAGACGCTGTGGAGCGACCAGGCCGACGGCGAACGCATCCGCGTGTGGGAGTGCAAGGATTCGGCGCACGAAGCGGAGAAGGTCGCCGACCAGATCCACTTCCTCAACCAGTCGCGCGGCGCGCCATGGAGCGATTTCTGCGTGCTGTTCCGCGGCAACCACCAGTCGCGCGCGCTCGAGAAGGCGATGCAGTTGCTGCGCGTGCCGTACCACCTCACGGGCGGCACGGCGTTCCTCGACCGCGGCGAAGTGAAGGATGCGATGGCGTGGCTGCGCTGCATCGCCAACCCGGAAGACGACGCGGCCTTCCTGCGTTCGGTGCAATCGCCCAAGCGCGAAGTGGGCGCGACCACGCTCGCCAAGCTGGCCGAACTCGCGCAGCACGCGCACCTGCCGTTGTCGCGCGCTGCGGAATCGGTGGGGTTGTTGAAGCAGCTGCAACCGCGCGCGGCCAATTCGCTGCAAGCATTTGCCGACCTGCTGCGCGGCTTGCGCCAGGACGCGGCGCGTTTGCCGCCCGCCGAACTCGTGCGCAAGCTCAACGAACGCTCCGGCCTGCTCGCGATGGTGCGCGCGCAGTGCAAGGACGAGGCGACGTTCCAGCGCCGTCGGCAGAACCTGGACGAACTCGCGGACTGGTTCGACGGCCCGAAGACGTCCGGCCCGGGCGAACTCGCGGCCGCGCTCGCACTGCTGTCGCACGCCGACAAGGGCGACGCCGGCAACCAGGTGCGCCTGATGTCGCTGCATGCGGCGAAGGGCCTGGAGTTCCGTTACGTCTTCATCGTCGGCGTGGAAGACGGCAACCTGCCGCACGAAGCGTCGATCGAGGAAGGGCGCCTGGATGAAGAGCGCCGCCTGATGTACGTCGGCATCACGCGTGCGAAGGAACAGCTGTGGCTCTCGCATTCGCGCGAGGCGCAGCGCTGGGGCGAACGGCAGCGCCTGCTGCCGAGCCGCTTCATCGACGAACTGCCCGCCGCCGAAGTGCAGCGCGACGGTGCGGATCCGGAAGCCGACGCGGTGCAGAAGAAGGAGCGCGCGAGCGCGGGCTTCGCCGCCATCCGCGCGATGCTCGACGCATGAGCGCGCGCGCGCGCGATGCGGTGGAAGCCGATGCGGCTGCCATCGTTGCGTTGAACCTCGAATCGGAAGCGGTACTGAGCCCGATGGGCGCGGCACGCTTCGAAAGGTTGCGCGCCCACGCGGCGTACCTGCGCGTGATCGAGGACGCCGGCGCCGTCGTCGCCTTCCTCATGGCCTTCCGCGAACGCGCGGACTACGACAGCGTCAACTATCGCTGGTTCGATGCGCACTATGACGCCTTCCTCTACGTGGATCGCGTCGTCGTCTCGAGCGCCTGCCAGGGCCGCGGCTTCGGCGCGTTGCTGTACGCGGACCTGTTCGCGTTCGCGCGCGACGCCGGCGTGCCGCGCGTGACGTGCGAGTTCGATGTGGAGCCGCCCAATGAAGCCTCGCGGCGATTCCACGCGCGCCACGGGTTCGTCGAAGTCGGCACCCAGGCGCTGCCGGGCGGCAAGCGCGTGTCGCTGCAGTGCGCAACCGCCTGAGCGACACGCAATCGTCGTTTTTGCTCGGCTACACTCGCCGGCCTTCGCCCCGACCGGACCCGCCGATGCGTCCCTGCCTCCTCGCCGTCGCGCTCAGCGCCACGCTCGCCGCCTGCGCCACCACCGCGCCGGTCGCGCCGCCTGCCAATCCCGATGCACCCGTCGCCTCGCCCGCGCCCGCCGGCCCCGCGGCCGATGATTCGCTCAACGCGACCGCGTGGTTCCAGACCGCCGCCGAACGCGACCTCGTCTACACCGAGGTGTATCGCGCCGCCGGCCGCCAGCTGCGCACCGCGCTCGCCGACAAGGCATGGGACGCGTTGCCGAAGGAAGACCGCAACACGCCGGTGAAGGGCCTGAAGCCCGCGATCATCGTGGACGTCGACGAGACCGTGCTCGACAACGCGCCGAACAACGTGCGCCAGATCCGCGAAGGCCGCGGCTTCGACGAAGCCAAGTGGGGCGAGTGGGTGGCGCAGCGCGCGGCGAAGCCGTTGCCGGGCGCGGTGGAATTCCTGCAGTCGGCGGCGAAGCAGGGCGTCACCGTCTTCTACATCACCAATCGCGATGCGAGCCTCACCGAAGCGACGATCGCAAACCTGCGCAGCGCGGGCTTCCCGGTCGCCAGCGACGACCAGGTCCTCGGCCTCGGCACCGTCGTCGATGGTTGCGAACAGGAAGGGTCGGAGAAGTCGTGCCGCCGCCAGCTGGTCGGACGCACGCATCGCGTGGTGATGCAGTTCGGCGACCAGGTCGGCGACTTCGTGCAGATCCTCGGCAACACGGTCGAGGGACGGAAGGCGGCGATCGCCCCCTACGCCGACTGGATCGGCGAGCGCTGGTGGGTGCTGCCCAACCCGATGTACGGGTCCTGGGAACCGGCGCTGTTCGACAACAACTGGCGCCAGCCCGAGGAAGCACGCCGCGCCGCGAAGGAAGCCGCGCTCGACGACGCTCGTTGAATCAAGGCGTTGCGGGCGGTTTCCAGCCCGGGCCGCGGCTCGGGCATGATCCGCCCCATGCCGCGCACGCCGCCCGCCGTCTTCCGGAACGTCCGCCTCGCCGGGCTCGCGCTCGCCTTCGTGCTGCTGGCCGCGTGCGATCGCGCCCCGCCGCCCACCCCCGGCGGCGAACGTCCCACGCAGGCGGTGTTGCTGCTCGCGCAACGCCTGCGGGCGAATGACGCGGCGGGTTACGCCACCGTCGCGGTCCCGCCCGCACTGCATGCGCGACTGGAAACGGCCTGGCGCACCGGGCGCAGTCGCTGGCCGCTGGACGAACTGCCGCTCGACGATCGCCTGCCCGCGATGCTCGCCGCGCTGTCACGTCCGAACGCGGCGGTGGAATTGCAGCAGGTGTTCGAAAAGCAGTTCGCGAACAATGCCGAGGAACTGCATTCGGCCGCCACGTCCCTCGGCCTGTTCGGCGTGCAGTACATCCGCAAGGAAGGCGACTACAGCGTCGCCGAACGCGATCACTATTCGCAGGCCGTGCAGGGCGTGGCGCGCTGGGCAGCGAACGCACCGCTCGCCGACCGCAAGCGCGCACGCGGCGCGATCGCGTTGCTGACGACGGCCGCGCGCCGCACGGGCATCGACAACGACGAAGACTTCGCCGGCTTCGGCATGCAGGAATCGCTGGAGCGCCTCGGTCCGTTCCTCGCGACCGCCAAGCAGGTGTTCGCCACCTACGGCCTCGACCTCGATGCCACGCTCGCGACGCTCGATGCCCGCCTGGTGTCGCAGACCGGCGACACCGCCACCGTCCGCGTGCGCTACCAGCTCGGCCAGCAACCGGTCGACACGGTGCTGACGCTGCAACGGATCGAAGGGCGCTGGTACCTCGAGGATTACCTGCGCAACGCCGAAGCCTCGCTCGAAGGCCCCGACCGCCCGGCCGCGCGCGCGATGCCGGCGTCCGACCGGCGCACCCGGGCCCGCTGAGCGGGTGACGCCCCCCGGCGGGGCACCTTCGCCATAATGGCGGCGATGCCGAACCAGCCGAACCTCTTCGACGACCCGCCCGCCCCGCAGGCGGCCGCGACCCCCGCACCGCCCGCCGACCCGTCCGTGCCGCCGCCGGCCGACGTCGATGCGGCCGCCGATGCCCCGGTCGCAGCGGAACGCGAACCGACCATCGAACCGGAACGCGAACCGGCGCCGGACGCCCCCGAGCTGCCCCTCGCCCCGCCGGCGCCCGCGCCCGCGGCGGAGACCGCACCGGCCCCGGCCGTCGCGTCGCTCCCGGTCGCGACGCGCCCGCCGATGTGGGCGCGCCTGATGGGCAAGGTGCTCGACCCGTGGATCCAGCTGGAACTGGAACCCAAGGCCCCGGCCGAACACGCCGACGGCCGCGCCGTCTGCTACGTGCTCGAGGACTACGGCCTGTCGAACGCACTGATCCTGGCGCGCGCCTGCCGCGAAGCCGGGCTGCCGTCGCCGCTGCAGCCGATGCCGGGCGACCCGCTCGGTCGCAAGCGGGCCTACGTCGCGCTGTCGCGCCGCAATTCGAACGCGCTGAAGGTGCTGGGCCTCACGCCCGGCCCCGAACACAAGACGCACTCCGGCTCGCTGGCGCGCTTGCTGCAGGCCCACCGCGACGATCCGGCGCTCGACGTGCAGCTGGTCCCCGTGTCGATCTTCGTCGGCCGCGCGCCGGACAAGCACAGCGGCTGGTTCTCGGTGCTGTTCTCGGAAAACTGGACGATCGTCGGCCGCTTCCGCCGCCTGCTAGCAATCTTGCTCAACGGGCGCGGCACGACGGTGCAGTTCGCGCCGCCGATCGCGTTGCGCGCCACGGTCGAAGAAGGCCTGGATCCCGAACGCACCGTGCGCAAGTTGTCGCGCGTGCTGCGCGCGCATTTCCGCCGCCTGCGCGCGGCGGTGATCGGGCCCGATCTCTCGACGCGGCGATTGCTCGCCGACCAGGTGCTCTCCGCCGATTCGGTGAAGGAAGCCATCGCCGACCAGGCGCGCCGCGAGAACGCCAAGGATCCGGAGAAGGGCAAGGCCGAAGCGTGGAAGAAGGCGCACGCCTACATCTACGAGATCGCCGCCGACTATTCGCATCCGGTCGTGCGCTCGGCGAGCTTCCTGCTCAACATGGTGTGGAACCGCATCTATCGCGGCGTCCTCGTGCACCACCTCGACACGCTCAAGCAGGCCGCGCCGGGGCACGAAGTCGTCTACGTGCCCTGCCATCGCAGCCACATGGACTACCTGCTGCTGAGTTATTTGCTCTACACCAAGGGCATCGTGCCGCCGCACATCGCCGCGGGCATCAACCTCAACCTGCCGGTGATCGGGCCGATCCTGCGCCGCGGCGGCGCGTTCTTCCTGCGACGCAGCTTCCGCGGCAACGCGCTGTACTCGGCGGTGTTCACCGAATACGTGTCGCAGCTGGTGGCCGGCGGGTATTCGCTCGAATACTTCATCGAAGGCGGGCGCTCGCGCACGGGCCGCCTGTTGCCGCCGAAGGGCGGCATGGTCGCGATGACGGTGCGCGCGTTCGTGCGCCAGCCCACGCGCCCGGTGCTGTTCCAGCCGATCTACATCGGTTACGAAAAACTGCTCGAAGGCGACAGCTACCTCGACGAGCTGATCGGCAAGCCGAAGCAGAAGGAATCCATCTGGCAACTGCTCATGGGCATCCCCGCCGTGCTGCGCAGCAACTACGGCCAGGTCGTGGTGAATTTCGGCGAGCCCATCAAGCTGTCGGACATGCTGGCCGAACACGCGCCGGCGTGGGACGGCACGCCGCTGCATGAAGACGATCGCCCGGACTGGCTGTCGACCACGGTGGATGCCACGGCGGTAAAGATCCAGGAACACATTAACCGCGCCGCCGACGTCAATCCGGTCAACCTGCTCGCGATGGCGCTGCTGTCCACGCCGAAGCACGCGATGGGCGAAGTCGACCTGCTGGCACAGATCGCGTTGTCGAAGACGCTGCTGGCCGACGTGCCGTACTCCGACCGCGTGACGGTCACGCCGCACACGCCGGAGCAGATCATCGCGCACGGCGAAGAGATCGCGATGCTGTCGCGCACCGCGCATCCGCTCGGCGACGTGCTCAGCGTGGACGAGGACACCGCCGGCCTGCTGAGTTATTTCCGCAACAACGTGCTGCACCTGTTCACGGCGTCGGCGTGGATCGCGGTGTGCTTCCTCAACAACCGGCGCCTGGCGCGGCAGCACGTGCTGCGGCTGGGGCGCACGGTGCATCCGTTCCTGCAGGCGGAGTTGTTCCTGCCGTGGGATGCGGACGAATTCGCCGAGCGCATCGATCGCACGATCGAGGTGTTCATCCGCGAAGGCCTGCTCAAGCAAGTGAGCGAGGACGACGGCGGCATCCTGTCGCGCAGCGCGGGGCAGACGGACGAGGTGTTCCGCCTGCGCGCGATCGGGCATTCGCTGCAGCAGGCCTTCGAGCGCTATTACATCGCGATCTCGGTGCTGGTGAAGAACGGCGGCGGCACGTTGTCGTCGGGCGAACTGGAAAGCCTGTGCCAGCTCGCCGCGCAACGCCTGTCGCTGCTGTATGCGCCGGCGGCGCCGGAATTCTTCGACCGCACGTTGTTCCGCGGCTTCATCCAGAAGCTGCGCGAACTGCGCCTGGTGTGGCCGGATGCGAACGGCAAGTTGCTGTTCGACGAACGCCTGGATGCGTGGGCGAAGGATGCGCGGATGATCCTGGGCCGCGAATTGCGCCACACGATCGAGAAGGTGAGCCCGGAAGCGGCGAAGCCCGCGGCCGCGGCGGAACCGGTGGCGGACGCGACTGCATCGGAACCGCCCGCGCCGCCGGCGGCGTGATCAGGCGGGTTCGTCGGGGATCATCGCGGACTCGATCTTCGCGATCGCGTCCTTGAGCTGCAGGCGCCGTTTCTTCAGTCGCTTGATCGTGAGGTCGTCGATGTCGGACGCGTCCTGCAGCCGTTCGATCGCAGCGTCCAGGTCGCGGTGCTCGAGCTTGAGCTCGATCACGCGCTGGGCCATGCGCCCGAGTTCGCTGGGGTCCGTGGGCTGGTTCACGCAGCGAGCTTAACGTGGGAACTGTTGCGCTGCCATGCGACGAATGGTTGGAATATGGGCTGATCCGGGCGATTCGTTTGCCGAGCGTCGAGGCAATTCCGACTTGAACCTGCGACTGCGACGGGACTAGGATTTCCGCCACCACTCCTCCCTGCCGCGCCATTAGGTTGGCTCCACGGCCCGGGACGAAAAAACCGCCTGCGGGCGGTTTTTTCATTTCCGAAGGAACGCAACCATGGCAAAGGATTTGCCGACGGCCGTCTACGTGGACGGCCACAACCTCTACTACGGCCGGATTCGCGGCACGTCGTTCAAATGGCTCGATCTCGTCGGGCTCTTCGACCGCTTGATCCATGACCAGAATCCCGCGTCCTTGATCACGCAGGTCCGGTACTTCTCCGCTCCCGCAATCGCGCGGCTTGCGTCGCATGGCGCGGCGTCGGTCATCGCGCAGCAGGACTACCACCGCGCCATGCGCCAACGCTATGGAGCGCGGTTCGACGTGACCTGGGGCGCGCACACCTTCGATCGCAAGGGCACGCTCCTGCCCCGGTTCGTCGAGGGCGTGCCGTATGACCGAAAGGATCGCGTGCGCGTCTGGAAGCTGGAGGAGAAACAGACGGACGTGAACCTCGCGCTGGCGATGTATCGGGATGCGTGTTCCGGCGCTTATGGGCAATTGGTGGTCTGCACGAACGACAGCGACGCGGCGCCCACCCTGGCCGCGATCAGGTCCGACTTCCCCGCGATCATCCTCGGCGTCGTCACGCCGGTGCGTCCGCCGGAGGCGTCCGCGACGCAGCGGGGCATCAGCCGATCGCTGACAGGGAACGCGGATTGGTCCAGGCACTACCTGCTCGACGCAGAACTCGCGCGTTCCCGCCTGCCCGATCGCATCCACACCGGCCGCAAACCCATACGAAAACCAGCCCACTGGTAGCCGGAATCGCCGGAGTAGAATGCGCGGCCGCCCGTCGTGTCGTCGCCGAACCTGCGCATGTCCACCGTGCCCCTTCCCCTGCTCGAGCCCCAGCCGCGCGCGCGTCGCGCCGGGCACGAACACCAGCGCCTGGCCAAGCGCCTGCGCCACCAGGTGGGGCGCGCGATCGCCGACTTCGGGATGATCGAGGACGGCGACAAGGTGATGGTGTGCCTGTCCGGCGGCAAGGACAGCTACACGATGCTCGACGTGCTGCTGCAACTGCGCGAGAAGGCGCCGGTGGCGTTCGACCTGGTTGCGGTCAACCTGGACCAGAAACAGCCCGGGTTCCCGGAACACGTGCTGCCGGAGTACCTCGCGTCCGTCGGCGTGCCGTACACGATCCTGGAACAGGACACGTATTCGGTGGTCAAGCGCGTCGTGCCGGAAGGCAAGACGATGTGCTCGCTGTGTTCGCGCCTGCGTCGCGGCGCGCTGTATGCGCACGCCGAAGCCGAGGGGTTCACGAAGATCGCGCTGGGCCACCATCGCGACGATCTGGTGGCCACGTTCTTCCTGAACATGTTCTTCCACGCCAGGCTGGGCGGCATGCCGCCGAAGCTGCGCTCGGACGACGGCAAGCACGTTGTGATCCGTCCGCTCGCGTACGTGCGCGAGGCCGACATCACCGCTTACGCGGCGGCGCGCAATTTCCCCATCATCCCGTGCACGCTGTGCGGCTCGCAGGAAAACCTGCAGCGCAAGCAGGTGCAGAAAATGATGGCCACGTGGGAGCGCGAATCGCCGGGTCGCATCGAAAACATCGCGCGCGCCCTCGGCGATGTGCGACCCTCGCAGTTGACCGATCCGACGTTGTTCGATTTCCTGTCGCTCGGTGCGCGCAGCGATGCGCCGATGCCGGACGCGCACGCGTGGCTGGCGGGCGACCCGCACGGCGACGACGCCGCCGATTGATCCAAACCTCGTCCCATGGATTCCCGCGTTCGCGGGGATGACGGACTTTCACTGGAATTTCGATGTTCTTTCGCAACCTGACGCTGTTCCGCTTCCCCACCTCGCTCGACCTCAACGAACTCGAACCCCGCCTCGCCGAATGCGCGCTCAAGCCCGTCGGCGCGCTGGAATTGTCCTCGCGCGGTTTCATCTCGCCCTTCGGCCGCGACGGCGAAGCGCTGTCGCACCGCATCGGCGACGCGATCTGGCTCAGCATGGGCAGTGAAGAAAAGCTCCTGCCGGGCGCGATCGTGAACGACCTGCTCGCGCGCAAGCTCGAAGAGATCGAGCGCAAGGAAGGCCGCAAGCCCGGCGGGCGCGCGCGCAAGCGGCTGAAGGAAGACCTGGTGCACGAGCTGCTGCCGCGCGCGTTCGTGCGCCCGGGCCGCACCGATGCCTTGCTCGACCTGGGCCACGGCCTGTGCATCGTCGATTCGTCCTCGCGCAAGTCCGCGGAGAACGTCGTCAGCGAGATCCGCCATGCGCTGGGCTCCTTCCCCGCGCTGCCGATCAACGCCGAAGTCGCGCCGCGCAGCATCCTCACGGGCTGGATCGCCGGCGAACCGCTGCCCGAAGGCCTGACGATCGGCGACGAATGCGAGCTCAAGGACGCCGCCGACAAGGGCGCCGTCGTGAAGTGCCAGCGCCAGGAACTGCAGTCCGACGAGATCGCCAAGCACCTGGAAGCCGGCAAGCAGGTCACCAAGCTCGCGCTGACGCTGGACGACCACGTGTCGTTCGTCCTCGGCGAGGACCTGATCGTGCGCAAGTTCAAGCTGCTCGATGGTGCGGTGGATGCGCTGGAATCCACCGAACGCGACGACGTGCGCGCCGAACTGGACGCGCGCTTCGCGCTGATGGCGGCGGAAGCCAAGCGGCTGTTCAGCGTGCTGGAGCCGGCGTTGAAGATTTCGCGCGCCGACGACTGACCGCACGCGGGCGCACCACGCGCCTACAATCAGCGCGCCCTTCGCCCGAACGCCCCTCGCACGACGAATGTCGAAACTGCTCCGTCGCCTGCTGGCGCCGCGCGCGCCCATCCTCGAACGCGACGTCACGTCGCTCGAGCTCGGCGACGGTCGCCGCGTGGAAATCCAGCGCGTGCGCAATCCCCGCGCGCGTCGGCTGCGCCTCTCCGTCGATGAGCGCGGCGCGCGGCTGACGCTGCCCACGCGCGCAAGCCTGGTGTCGGGCGAACGCTTCCTCGCCGAACACCGCGACTGGCTCGCCGACCAACTGGCGCGCTACACGCTGGACGGGTTGCCGACGCTGCAGCGCGACATCACGACCACGTTGCCGCTGCGCGGGGCGCAGGTCCCGTTGCGCTGGTCCGAAGGGCGTTTCACGTGCGTGGATTTCGACGCGCTGGCCGGCGAAATCATCGTCCGTGCGCCCGCGCGCGCCGGCGATGCCGCGTTGCGCCGCGCGCTGCGCGATTTCTACGAGGGCCAGGCGCGTGCCGACGTGGGCCGCTGGCTGCCGAAATACCTGCCGTCGCTGCCGCGCCCGCCGCGCCGTGTCGCGTTCAAGGTGATGTCGTCGCAGTGGGGTTCGCTGGCGCCCAATGACGTGGTGGCGCTCGACCTGGCGCTGGTGCTCGCGCGCCCGTCGGCGTTCGAATACGTGCTGGTCCACGAACTGTGCCATTTGCTGCGTGCGGACCATTCGCGTGCGTTCTGGCGCGAAGTGGAACTGCGGTTCCCGTCGTGGCGCGACGAGCGCGACTATTTCCACGCCGAAGGACGACGCGTCAAGGCGACGCTGCGCACGCTGCTGTCCGGTTGAAACCGCTCCGCACGTTTCCTGCCGAGTGCTTCACTCGAGGACTCGCCCCATGCGCACCTTCATCCACATCTCCGGCGCCGTGTGCGTCGCAATCGTGCTTGCCGCGTGCGGCAAGTCGCCCGGCGAGAAAATGGCCGAGGCGGCCATCGAAGCAGGCACCGGCCAGAAGGCCGAGGTCGACGCCGACAAGGGCGCGGTCACGTTCAAGACCGACAAGGGCGACATGAAGGTCACCTCGGGCGACCAGGCGACGTTGCCCGCGAATTTCCCGAAGGACGTGTACCTGCCGGCCGGCTACAAGGTGGGCAGCGCGATGGAGATGCCGGGCGCGATGGTGGTCGACGTCGAAGCGCCGGGCACCGTGACCGACACGTTCGCCGCCGCGGTGACGAAGATGAAGAGCGAAGGCTGGACGCAACGCGTTGCGATGCAGCAGACGCCGCAGTCGCAGGTCGTCGTCTACGAGAAGGCGAATCGCGACGCCACGTTGTCGATCTCCGAGAACCCCGGCAAGGGCGGCGTGCGGATCGGCGTGCAGGTCACGACCAGGCAGTGAGGAAATCACCGATCGCTGCGGCGATGGTGGCGGGATCTTCCATGTGCAAGTGGTGGCCGCCCGCGATCACCTGCACCTGCCCGTGCGGCAGCCGCGCGGCGCGCTCGCGGCGCAGGGCTTCGGGGAAATATGACGGGGCGGGATCGGCATAGAGCACGCGCGTGGGGCAATCGATGTGGGCCAGCAGGTCCTGCACCTGGCCTTCGGTCATGCGCACGGCGGTGGTGATCGTCAGGCGCGGATCGCTGCTCCACACGAAACCGCCGGGCACCGCGCGCATGCCGCGTTCCACCAGCAGGCGCGCGACGGGTTCGCTCAATCCGTTGGCCTGCATGCGGGCGCGGATCGCGGTGTCGAGGTCGGGGAACACGCGCAGCGACTTGCCGGCGAGCGCGCGCCGCGCGGTCACGGCTTCGCGCAAGCGCGCGGCGGTGCGGTCTTCGCGATCGGCCAGCGCACCGAGGGCTTCGATGGCGAGGAAGCGCGCAACGCGATCGGGCGCTGCGGCGCTGAGGATGCTGCCGATCGCCGCGCCCATCGAATGGCCCAGCACGGCGAAGCGTTCCCAACCGAGCGCATCGGCCGCATCGAGCACGGTGTGCACGGTGCCGGCGAGCGAATACTCGGCGCCGGGGGCGAGGTGCGCGCTGCGGCCGTGGCCCGGCAGATCGAGGGCGACGAGATCGATGCCCTGCAGGTGTGCGGACAGCGGCACCCAGGTCGCGGCGTTGTCGAGCCAGCCATGCAAGGCGAGGACGGGCACGCCCGTGCCACCGCGCAAGCCGGTGAGCGGGCCGAAGGGCGTGTCGAGGGTGATCTCGTGCAAGTCGGTGCTCACGAAGTCATCGCCCGCCTCGCGATGGCCGCGAGTGCGTCCGCATGCGCCGGCGCGTCGTTCAGGCACGGGATGTAGCGCAGCGCTTCGCCCCCCGCATCGCGGAAGATCTTCGCGTTCTCGATCGCGATTTCTTCCAGCGTCTCCAGGCAATCCACCGCGAAGCCGGGGCACACGATGTCGATCGTGCGCACGCCATCGCGCGCGAGGACGGGCAGGGTGAGCGCGGTCGCAGGTTCCAGCCACCGCTCCTTGCCGAAGCGCGACTGGTACGTGAGCAGGAAGTCTTCCGCGCGCAGGCCCAGCTCCGCCGCGATCGCCGCCACGCTCGCCTCGCATTGCGCGGCGTAGGGGTCGCCTTGGTCCACCAGGCGTTGCGGCAGGCCGTGGAAGGAGAAGACGAGCTTGTCGCCGCGGCCCTGCGCCGCCCAGTGGGCGCGGATCGAATCGGCGACGGCGCGCACCCAGCCCGGATCGCGGTGGTAGTCCTCGATCACGCGCGGCGCAAGGCCGGGAACGCGGCGCACCACATCGTCGACCGAGGCCGTCGTGGTCGTGGAGTACTGCGGATACAGCGGCAGCACGACGACGCGGCCCGCTCCGCCGCGACGCAATTCCTCCAGCACCTGCTGCACGGACGGCTGCCCGTAGCGCATCGCATGCACCACGCGTACCTGCGGCATCCGCTGCTGCACGGCGGCGGCGAGGCGGCGCGTGTGCACCGCGAGCGGCGAACCCCCGTCCATCCACACCGCCGCGTACTTCTTCGCCACGCGCGTGCTGCGCAGCGGCAGGATCACGCAGAACAGCAGCGGCGCCCACAACCAGCGCGGCAGCGCGACGACGCGCCGGTCCATCAGGAATTCGGCCAGATAGCGGCGCACCGCACCCGGCGTGGGCGCGTCGGGCGTGCCCAGGTTGACGAGGACGATGGCCGTATCAGCGGCCACGGTGTCGGAAGAAGGGATGCCTGCTGCGCTCATGGGGCATAGGATGTCACGCAGGAAGAAAACCGGCTCCGGTTGGTGCGCGATTCATCGCATCGCGCCTAGCCTGCGTCCAAGTTGCCTTTTGCGTTGCCTTTGCTGTCGTTGCGTTGCCCGCCCCCCCGATCGGAGTTCCGCCATGTCCCGTCCGTCGCGCCGCGTGTTGTCCATCGCCCTGTCCTCCGTCCTCCTCGCCGCCAGCGTGTCCACCGCCTTCGCGGGCACGCACGAAGACGAACGCGCCCGCAACGCGGTGCGCGTGCTCACCGACATCCAGGCCATCCCCGAGAACGCGATCCCCGACAAGCTGCTCGACGAGGCCCGCGCGGTCGTCATCGTGCCGGACACCATCAAGGCCGGCCTGGTCATCGGCGGGCGCCGCGGCCACGGGATGATGTCGGTGAAGAATCCCGACGGCACCTGGTCCAACCCGGCGTTCGTCAGCCTCACCGGGGGCAGCATCGGCTTCCAGGCCGGCGTGCAGTCGGCCGACGTGGTGCTGGTGTTCCGCAGCGACCGCGGCCTGGACTCCATCGTCAACGGCAAGTTCACCCTCGGCGCCGATGCGGGCGTCGCGGCCGGCCCGCTGGGGCGCAATGCGTCCACGGCGACGGATGGCGAATTCAAGGCGGAGATCTGGTCGTGGTCGCGCGCGCGCGGCCTGTTCGCGGGCGTCGCCCTCGACGGCGCGGTGCTCTCCATCGACGACGCGGCCAACCAGGCCGTGTACGGCGAAGGCACGACGCCCCGCATGATCTTCGAAGGGCGCGCACCGGTCCGTCCGTCGGAGGCCGTCGTCGCGTTCCGCGACCGCCTCGAGGAAGCCAGCCTCATCGCGCGCACCAACCGCGGCACCGGCACGCCGGTCGCCACGGCGCAGACCTCGACCACGGTGACGGCGTCCGCCGCGGCCGTGCCGGCAACGCCTGCACCGGTCGCCACCGACGGCACCGGCAGCACCACCGCCGCGCAACCGGTGCTGCCCGGCGACGAGGCGCCCGCGCGCACGGAGTCGTTGCCGCCCACGCCCTGAGGCCGCCACCCGCATTCACTTACGGCGGCTCTCACATCCGCTGCGCTATCCTTTCGCTCCCCTCAAGACCGGACATGCGCACATGGGTGGTTTCAGCATCTGGCATTGGCTGATCGTGCTGGTCATCGTGGTGCTGGTGTTCGGCACCAAGCGCCTCGGCAGCGTCGGCAAGGATCTCGGCGAAGCGGTGAAAGGCTTCAAGAAGGGCATGGACGACAGCGACAGCAAGCCGTCCGCGCGCCTGCCCGACGCCAACAACACGCGCGACGAGATCGACCAGCGCGAGCGCGAGCGCCGCGAGCAGGAACAACGCGACCGCAACGAGCCGCCGCGCTAAGCGCGCCGGCTCCCTCGCGCCTCCCGGGAGCGACGGTCGATGTTCGACATCGGTTTCAGCGAACTGCTGGTCATCGCGGTGGTGGCCTTGCTGGTGCTCGGTCCCGAGCGCCTGCCCAAGGCCGCGCACTTCGTGGGCCTGTGGGTGCGCCGCGCGCGCTCGCAATGGAATTCGGTGAAGTCGGAATTCGAACGCGACCTGGCCTCCGAAGAATTGAAGCGCAGCCTCCGCGAAACCCGCGAATCGCTGCGCCACGCCGAAGACCAGATCCGTAGCGGCGTCACCGGGTTCAAGACGCAGATCGAATCGGGCTTCGACGATGCGGCCGCCGCGCTGCCGGCCGCGCCGCGCCCGGACCACGCGCACGTGGCCGCCGAACAGGCGGAAGCCGAAGGCGCCGAGCCGCACACGCCCTCGCTGTTCCCCGACGACCACGGCGAATATCCGCTGGAATCCTCGCGCGAACCGCTCTACGAACCGCCGCCGCCCGACGACCTGGACGACGACGACGCCCCGCCGCCGCACCCCGCCGACGATGCCCATGCAGGACGCTGACACCACGCAGCCGAGCCGGCTGATCGACCACCTGATCGAACTGCGCTCGCGCCTGCTGCGTGCCGTCGCGGGACTGATGGTCGTGTTGCTCGGGTTGTTGCCGTTCGCGGAGAAGCTCTACAACCAACTCGCGGCCCCGTTGATCAAGAAGCTCCCGGCCGGCGGGCATTTCATCGCGACCGAAGTGGCGGGCGGGTTCTTCGTGCCCGTCAAGGTGGCGTTCTTCGCGGCGTTGTTCGTCAGCGCGCCGTGGCTGCTGTACCAGGCGTGGGCGTTCGTGGCGCCGGGCTTGTACCAGCGCGAGAAGCGCCTGGCGATGCCGCTGCTCGCCTCGGCCGTCGTGCTGTTCTACGCAGGGTGTGCGTTCGCGTACTTCCTGGTGCTGCCGTCGGTGTTCGGCTTCCTGACGCGGTTCACGCCCGAAGTCGTGCAGATGACGCCCGACCTCGGCAAGTACGTGGACTTCGTGCTCGTGATCTTCCTGGCGTTCGGTGCGAGCTTCGAATTGCCCGTCGCGCTCGTGATCCTGGTGCTGCTCGGCTGGGTGTCGCCGAAGCAGCTGTCCGAATGGCGCGGCTATGCCGTGGTCGCCATCTTCGTGGTGGCCGCGATCATCACGCCGCCGGATGTCGTGTCGCAGCTGATGCTGGCGTTGCCGATGATGGCGCTGTACGAGGCCGGCATCATCGCGTCGCGCTTCGTCGCGCCGAAGCCGGCGGCCGTGGAGCCACCGGCGGAATAAGCGTTCGTCAGGCTTCGATGCCGCGGAACGGCGGCGGCGGCATGCCCTCGCCTTCGAACGTATCGCGCCACGCGAAGTACGAACCGCCCGCCAGCACGACCAGCAGCGCCGTGCCGAATGCGAGCAGCACCGCCGACGACAGCACGCCGCCCACGATCGGATGCACCAGCGCGCCCAGCGCGCCGAGCAACACCGCCACCAGCACCACCACGACCACCGCGACGACGGTGCCGAGCACGAACAGCACCGCGGCCAGCAGGTTGGGCGCGACGTTGCTCACCGAAGCGCGCAGCGCGCCCCGCACCGCATCCATCACCGACACGCGCGAGAACAGCACCAGCGGCACCGCCAGCAGCATCGCCACGTAGGTGAAGTAGTTGTAGCCCACCTGCAGGACGAACAGCAGGATCGGATGGCGCGGTTCCGGCATCGTCATCAGCGTGCTGATGTCGCGCATCGCGGCCATGTATTCCTTCACGTAGTCGGTGCCCGTGATCGACACCAGCAGCAGGCCGAACACGATCGCCACCACCACCTGCAGCACGCCCAGCGTCGCCAGCTGCGGCAGGCGCCCTGACTTGAACGGGGCGAACAGATCGGTGGCGCGCGCGGGGCGGCCGGCCTCGACTTCGCGGATCACGTGCATCAGGCCGCCGAGCAGGATGGGCATCAGCATCATCAGCGCGAGCGTCATCACCGCGGCCACGCCCATGAGCGCGCCCGACGCCGCCGCGCCCTGGCCGCGGCCGAACAACGTCGCCGCCAGCCCGAGCACCACCACGAACAGGTACATCGCGCCGATCAGCAACAACGCCGCGCCGAACACCGCCTTCGGATTGCGCGACCCCAGGTTGATGGCATCGCGGAACCAGGCCAGGCCCTGGCGGGCGGGAACGTGGCGAACTTGCATGGCAACTCCGGTGCGTGGCGCAGGCGCCACGTGGATGGGGGGACGACCGTGATCAGGCGTGCGGCGCGCGCCGCGACTGCAGGTGGCGCGCGTGGCGGATGAAGCGGCGCAGCACGCGCCGTGCATGCGGCGCCGCGGTGATGCTGCGCGAAAGCTGCTTCGAACAACGCCCTTCGCGCGCCAGCGCATCATGCCGCGCCTGCACGTAGCCGCGCATGTGCGTGCCGCTGAATTCGGGATGGAACTGCACACCCCACACGTGGTCGCGCCAGCGGAAGGCGTGGCAATCGTCCTGCGGCGAACGCGCGAGCACCGTGGCGCCTTCCGGCGTGCGCAACACGCTTTGCAGGTGCGTGGCCTGCGCGGGGAATTGCAGCGGCAGGCCCGCGAACAGCGGATCGGCCTCCGCGGGCGGATGCAGCTCCAGGCCGATCGTGCCCATCTCGCGGCCGGTCGGGTTGTAGCCGACCTCGCCACCGAGCGCGTGCGCGATCAGCTGGTGCCCGTAGCAGATGCCGAACAGCGGCAGGCCTTCGTGCGCGGCTTCGCGCAACCACTGCGCGCTGCGCTCGCTCCAGGCGTGGCGGTCGGTGACCATCGCGCCGGAGCCCGTGACGATGACGCCGGCGAAGCCCGCGCGCGGGGGCAGCGGATCGCCGCGTTCGACGTTGGCCACGATGGCCTCGTCGCGCTCCAGGCCGGCGGCGACGCGGATCCAGTGCGGGAACGTGCCGTGGCGGCGCATGGACGCCACCGGCTGGCCGGTCTCGAGGATCAGGAAGGGAAGTTTGGCGTGCGGCGCGTTCAAGGCCGGGGGAAAAGCGCGTGGCGTGGCGGCGACGGCACCTATACTAGCCCGCTTTTCCGCGCCCGAAAGCCGACGCAATGTCCGGAACCATCACTTTCCAGGCCCTGATCCAACGCCTCAATGCGTATTGGGCGGAACAAGGCTGCGTGCTGATCCAGCCGCTCGACCTCGAAGTCGGCGCCGGCACCTTCCATCCGGCCACGTTCCTGCGCGCGCTCGGCCCCGAGCCGTGGAATGCCGCCTACGTGCAGCCCTGCCGCCGTCCCGCGGACGGGCGCTACGGCGAGAACCCCAACCGCCTGCAGCGTTACTACCAGTACCAGGTGGTGATGAAGCCCAATCCCGACAACATCCAGGAGCTCTACCTCGGCTCGCTGGTGGCGCTGGGCCTTGACCCGCTGGTGCACGACCTGCGCTTCGTCGAGGACAACTGGGAATCCCCCACCCTCGGCGCATGGGGCCTGGGCTGGGAGGTCTGGCTCAACGGCATGGAAGTCACGCAGTTCACCTACTTCCAGCAGGCCGGCGGCCTGGAATGCCGCCCGGTGCTCGGCGAGATCACCTACGGCCTCGAGCGCCTGGCGATGTACCTGCAGAACGTCGACAACGTGTTCGACCTGGTGTGGACCGTCGGCCCGCAGGGCCCGGTGTACTACCGCGACGTGTACCACCAGAACGAAGTCGAGCAGTCGGCCTACAACTTCGAGCACGCGGACGTGGCGGAACTGTTCCATCGCTTCGACGCCTGCGAAGCCGAGGCGATGAAGCTCGTCGAACTCGGCCTGCCGCTGCCGGCCTACGACCAGGTCTGCAAGGCCTCGCACAGCTTCAACCTGCTCGATGCGCGCCGCGCGATCTCCGTGACCGAACGCCAGCGCTACATCCTGCGCGTGCGCAAGCTGTCGCAGTCGGTGGCCGAGGCGTATTACGCGCAGCGCGAGAAGCTCGGCTTCCCGGGCCTGAAGACCGCGGAGGCCGTGCGATGAGCGCCGTGCACCTTCCGCTGCTGATCGAGCTGGGCACCGAAGAACTGCCCGTCAACGCGTTGCCGGGCCTGGCGCAGGCCTTGTTCGACAACGTCATCGACGGGTTGTCGAAGCGTGGCATCGCATTCGATCGCGGCGACGCCAAGCCGCTGTATTCGCCGCGCCGCCTCGCCGTGCTGTTGCCGGGCGTGGCCGTGGGCCAGGACGAACAGCGCAGCGAAGTGCTGGGCCCGTACCTCAACGTCGCGCTCGATGCCGACGGCCAGCCCACGCGCGCGCTGCAAGGTTTCGCGCAGAAGGCCGGCGTGGAATGGACCGCGCTGGAACGCACCAGCGACGCGAAGGGCGAGCGTTTCGTCCATCGCGCGGTGAAGCCGGGCGCGCAGACCGCCACGCTGCTGCCGGAAGTCGTGCGCGAAGCCATTGCCGCGATGCCGATCCCCAAGCCGATGCGCTGGGGCGCGCACACGCATGCGTTCGCGCGGCCGGTGCACTGGCTGGTGCTGCTGCTGGGTGCGGACGTCATCGAAGGCGAAGTCCTCGGCGTGAATGCCGGGCGCAATTCCCGCGGCCATCGCTTCCTGCACGACAAGCCCGTGTGGATCGGCGCGCCCGGCGATTACGTGGATGCGCTGCGCGGTGCGAAGGTGCTGGTGGATCCGGACGAGCGCCGTTCGCAGATCGTGCGCGAAGTCGAACACGCCGCCGCGCAGGCGGGCGGAACCGCGCGCATCGACGACACCAACCTGGCGCAGGTCAATTGCCTGGTGGAATGGCCCAGCGCGGTGCTGTGCGACTTCGAAGCGGAATTCCTCGCCGTGCCGCAGGAAGCGTTGGTCGCGACGATGGAAGCCAACCAGAAGTTCTTCCCGGTGCTCGACGGCGACGGCAAGCTCACGCCGCACTTCATCGGCATCGCCAACATCGTGTCGAAGGACGTCGCGCAGGTCCGCAAGGGCTACGAACGCGTGATCCGCCCGCGCTTCGCCGATGCCAAGTTCTTCTTCGCCGAAGACATGAAGCAGGGCCTGGCGTCGATGCACGACGGCCTGCGCACGGTGACGTACCAGGCCAGGCTCGGTTCGGTCGCGGACAAGGTCGCGCGCGTCGCGGCGCTGGCCGAAGGCATCGCGCGCGATGCGGGCGCCGATGCTACGCAGGCGCGCCGCGCCGCCGAACTGTCGAAGGCCGACCTGCAGTCGCGCCTCGTGAATGAATTCCCGGAATTGCAGGGCATCGCCGGCCGTTATTACGCCGCGGTGGAAGGCGAACCGGTCGCTGTCGCCAATGCGATCGACGAGGCCTACATGCCGCGCTTCGCGGGCGATGCGGTGGCGCCGTCGATGCTGGGCCGCGTGCTCGCGATCGCCGAGCGACTGGACACGCTGGCCGGCGGTTTCGCCGCGGGGCTCAAGCCCACCGGCAACAAGGATGCGTTCGCGCTGCGGCGCAATGCGCTGGGCCTGGCGCGCACGTTGATCGAAGGGGGGCTGGACCTGGACCTCGTGCGCCTGCTCGAACGCGCGCGCGATGGCGTCGGCGCCGTGCCCGGCGAAAAGGGCGCGACCACGACGGCCGACGTCAACGAGCTGATGGAGTTCATCGTCGACCGCCTGCGCGCGTACTACGCCGACCAGGGCGTGCCGCCGCAGCAGTTCGAAGCGGTCGCCGCGCTGCGGCCGGTGTCGCTGCTCGACTTCGACCGCCGCCTGCGCGCGATCGCGGAATTCGCGACCTTGCCGGAAGCCGGCGCGCTCGCCGCCGCCAACAAGCGCATCCGCAACATCCTGCGCAAGGTGGAAGGCGACGTGCCCTCGCGCGTGGATGCGGCGCTGTATTCCGAAGCGGCCGAGCGCGATCTCGGCCAGGCCGTCGATGCGGCGATCACCGACACCGACGCGTCGCTCCAGTCGCGCGATTACGTCTCGGTGCTCGGCCGCCTGGCGCGCCTGCGTCCGCAGGTGGATGCGTTCTTCGACGGCGTGATGGTGAACGTCGACGACGTGGCCGTGCGCAACAACCGGCTGGCGTTGCTGCAGCGCCTGTCGGATCGCCTGGGCAGCGTGGCGGCGATCGAGCACCTCTCGACGTAAGCCCCCGGGGGCGTGTGATCGCGGCAAGGACAAGCCCACCGGGTATCCTGCCGCCAATGCCCCCGGTCCCCCGCCCGGTTTTCGCACGCCTTTGCCTCGCCGCGCTCCTCGCGAGCGTGGTGCTGCCCGCGTGGGCGGCCAAGGTCGCGCAGGTGCAGGTGAAAGGCCTGGATCCGGCGATGACCGAGAACGTGCGCGGCTCGCTGTCGCTGGTGGATGCCATCGGCAAGGACGTCTCGGGCCGCCGCCTCGCCTATCTCGTGCGCGAGGCAGAAGCCGAAACGCGCGAAGCCCTCGAACCCTTCGGTTACTACTCGCCGGTCATCGACGTGCAGCGCACGCGCGGCGCGGACGATGCGCCGGTCACCGTCACGATCACCGTGCAGCCCGGCACGCCGGTGCGCGTGCGCAACAGCGACGTGGGCATCTCGGGCGACGGCGCCAGCGACCATTACCTCAGCGCAGAGATCGCAGCGTTCAAGCCGAAGCACGGCGATGTGTTCGAACACGTCGTGTACGAGGACTCCAAGGCGCGCATCACGCGGCGCCTGGCCGAACGCGGGTACTTCGACGCGGACTTCGCCACGCGCAAGGTGGAGGTCACGCGCGCCGACCACGCGGCCGACATCTCGCTGCGCTGGACCAGCGGCCGCCGCTACGACATGGGCGTGATCGGCTTCGACCAGAAACCGAAGCGCGTGGTGCGCGACAGCCTGCTGCAGAAACTCGTGTACTGGAAACCCGGCGAGTACTACCACCAGGGCCGACTGGATCGCCTGCGCAAGTCGCTCACGTCGCTGGATTACTTCTCGCGCATCGAGATCCAGCCGCGGCCCGAAGATGCCGTGGACGGCCAGGTGCCGGTGGACGTGCACCTCACGCCGGCCAAGCGCGACATCTACACCGCCGGCGTGAGCTACGGCACCGACAGCGGCGGCGGCGTGCGCCTGGGCCTGGAGCGCCGTTACGTCAACGATCGCGGCCACAAGCTGCTCGCGCAGATCGACTACGCGACGCGCCGCAAGACCGCGACGGTGCAGTACCGCGTGCCCGCGTTCCTGTGGCTCGACGGTTGGTACACCGCCAGCCTGCAGGCGGCGGACGAACAGACCGACGACTCGGACACGCGCCGCCTCGAACTCGTGGGCAGCCGCAGCGGCGAGGTCAACAAGTACCTGACCGCGGTCGTCGCGTTGCACGTGCTGCGCGAGCGCTGGCGATTCCTGTCTTCGGACCCGCTGGCGCCGATCGAGGACTACAAGTACGCATCGATGCTGTTCCCGTCGGTGAGCGCGGAATACATCGACGCCGACGATCGCCTGTATCCGCGCCGCGCGCTCGGCGGCACGGTGCTGCTGCGCGGCGCGGTGGAAGGCGTCGCGTCGGACGCGACGTTCGTGCAGATCCACACGACGGCGCGCTGGTTCCATGGCCTGGGGCCCACCGATCGCCTGCTCGTGCGCGGCGAACTCGGGCACACCTTCACCAACGCGCTCGTCGAGATGCCGTTGAGCCTGCGCTTCTTCGCCGGCGGCGATCGCAGCGTGCGCGGCTACGGCTGGCGCGAGATCGGCCCGCGCAACGGCGACCTGGCCACCGGCGCGAAGAACGTCATCACCGGCAGCATCGAATACGAACGCTACTTCACGAAGGAATGGGGCGGCGCGGTGTTCGTCGATACCGGTGATGCGTTCGACAGCGAGAAGCCGGACTTCCACACCGGCGTCGGCATCGGCGTGCGCTGGCGCTCGCCGGTGGGCCCGGTGCGCGTGGACGTCGCGCGCGGATTGAACGGACCCGATGCGGGCTTCACGCTGCACTTCAACATCGGGGCGGACCTGTGAGGGGCGTGCCGCTCACGCCGGAACAGCGCGCGCAGCGCACGGCGGCGCGCAAGGCGCTGGCGCGGCGGGTGGCGATCCGCTCGTCGATCCTGGCGCTCGCGCTCGGCGTCGTGGTGGTCGCCTTGCTGTACTGGTTGCTCACGACGATCGGCGGGCGCGATGTGTTGCTGTCGCAGATCGTGTCGCGGTTGCCGCCGGGGGCGACGCTGACGTGGACGAGCGCGGAGGGGCCGGCGTCCGGGCCGCTGACGTTGCACGGCGTGCGTTTTGCTTACGCATCCGATCCGAAGCAGCCCGCGAAGCGCATGGTGTTCACCGCGCAGACGCTGGTGCTCGATCCCGCATTGCGTCCGCTGCTGGGGCGCACGCTGCGGCTCGACGCACTCGACGTGCGCGGTGCGACGCTCGACCTGCCGGTGAGTGACGAACCGTTCCAGTTCCCGCGCTGGCCCGAATCCCTGCCGCACATCGCGCCGCCGATGGCGCTGATCGCCGACACGATCCGCATCGATGGCTTCCGCGTGTCGCAGGAAGGCGCGCCCCTGATCGACATCCGCAGCGCGCGCGCCGGCCTGCAGGCATCGCAAGGACGCCTGCATGTCGAACACCTGACGGTGGACAGCGACCGCGGCCACTTCACGCTGCACGGCGATTACGTGCCGCGCCAGCGCTACCGCACCGACCTCCTCGCCACCGCGGTGTTGCCTGCACCGGCGGGTTCGACGGCGCCGCGCCTTGCGATGGTCGCGCGCGGGGATGTCGCGCGCCTGGACGTCGCGATCGCAGGCCGCGCCCCGGCGCCGCTGCGCGCCACGCTGGTGCTGCGCGGCGAACCCGATCCGCGCTGGCATGTCCGCGCGGTCGCGTCGGCGTTCGATCCCGCGGTGTTCACCGGCGCGCCGCCCGCGGCGGAACCGTATGCGTTCGACCTGATCGCCGACGGCACCGGCGGACGCGCGCGCGTGCAGGGACACGTCGTGCAAGGCGACATGCGCATCGATGTGCAACCGTCGAACGTGCGCCTGGAAGATCGCGTGCTCACCGTCGAACCGCTGGTGATCGATGCGCTGCAAGGCCGCGCGACGTTGCGCGGTTACGCGGACCTGCGCGATGCGGCGCGGCGCGTGCTGCGCTTCTCGGTGAATGCGCGCGGCTTCCGCTGGGGCGGCACGCCGACGGCGCCGGCGGTGATCGGCGATGCGGACTTCGGTGTTGCCGGCCGGCTGGAATCCTGGGCCGCGATCGGCAATGCAAGGTTGCTGCGCGAGGATCGTCGCGCGACGGTGCAGTTCGATGCGCGCGGCGACACGACGCACGCGTTGCTGCGCAAGCTCGACGCGCAGATGCCGGAGGGCACGCTGGAGGCGAATGGCGACGTGCATTGGTCGCCGGCGCTGGCGTGGCAATTCGACGCGCAGCTGGCGGGCTTCGATCCGGGCTATTTCGTGCCGGACTTCCCGGGCCGCATCGAGGGCACGCTGGAGACGCGGGGCCGCGCACGCAAGGGCGGCGGTTTCGATGCCACGCTCGATGCACCGCAACTGCGCGGCACCTTGCGCGGGCGCGCGCTGGATGCGCATGCCAACGTCGCGATGCACGGCGACGAGTTCGAAGGCGACGTGGTGCTCTCGCTCGGCGGCAGCCATGCGAGCGCGAAGGGCACGTACGGCCGCACGCTGTCGCTGGATGCGAAGTTCGATCCGTTGCGCCTCGACGACCTGTTGCCTGGCGCCGGCGGCGCACTGCGCGGCACCGCCACGCTGCGCGGCGCGCGCGATGCGCCCGACATCGCCGCCGACCTCGACGGCACCGGCCTGCACTGGGGCGACTGGCGCGCCGGCACGTTGCGCGCACATGGTCGCCTGCCGTGGCGCAACGGCGCCGGCACGCTGCACGTGGAAGCGGCGGACGTGCAGGCGGGCCTTGCGATCGACCGCGCGGTGATCGATGCGCGCGGTGCGTTCGAACGGCTCTCGCTGGATGCGAGCATCGCCGCGCCGATGGTGCAGGCCACGCTCTCCGGTGATGCGGTCAAGCGCGGCGCGCAATGGAGCGGCACGCTCGCATCCCTGCGGCTCGCGCCGGCAAAGGGCGGTCCATGGACGCTCGACCACGCGGCGCAATGGCGCTGGGATGGTCGCAACGGCGCGTTGTCGAATGCGTGCCTCAACGCGGCCGGCGGCGGCAGCCTGTGCGCGAACGCGGACTGGCCGCGCCATGGCCTCGACGTCCGCGCCGATCGCTTGCCGCTCACGCTCGCGACCCCATGGCTGCCCGAACGCACCGACGGCCGCCCGTGGCTGCTGCATGGCGAGATCGCGCTCGTCGGCCAGGTGCGACCCGTCGGCAACGCATGGCGCGGCACCGCGCGCGTCACGTCCGTCGACGGCGGCATGAAGAACAGCGAGCGTTCGCGTCGCGACCTGCTCTCGTACCAGGACCTGTCGCTCGACGCGCAATTCGATCCGCAACGCATCTCCGTCGTCGTCGGCGCGCGCGTCAACGAAGACGGCCGCCTCGACGCGCGCATCGCCACCGGCTGGGACGATTACGCACCGCTCGATGGCGACATCGCGATCCGCACCGACGCACTGACGTGGATGGAGCTGCTTTCCCCCGACATCGTCGAGCCCACCGGCCTGCTGGAAGGCCACGTCGCATTGGGCGGCACCCGCGCGCAACCCTCGCTCGGCGGGCAGGCGCACCTGTCGAACTTCGCGACCGAGTTGCCTGCGCTCGCGATCGCGTTGTCGGATGGCGACGTGCGCCTGGATGCGCAACCCGACGGCACCGCGCGCATCAATGGCAGCCTGCATTCGGGCGAAGGCACGCTGCGGCTCGACGGCACGCTGGGCTGGCGCGGCGAAGACACGCCGCTGGTGCTCAACGTCACCGGGCAGAACGTGCTCGCCGCCGATACGCGCGACCTGCGTGCGGTGATCGATCCGAACGTCGTGGTGCGTTATGCAGCGGGCAAGCCGCTCGAAGTGACGGGCACGGTGCGCGTGCCGTCGGCGCGGCTCGACCTGGAACGCCTCGACAGCGGCACGGCGAGTTCACCCGATGTCGTCGTGCTGGATCCCGCCGATCCCGAACGACAGGTCGCAACCCCGGTCGCGCTCGATCTCACGCTGGTGCTGCCGGAGGACGCGGTCGCGTTGTCGGGCTTCGGGCTCACGGGCGCGCTCGATGGCCAGCTGCACGTGCGCCAGCGCCCGGGCACCGAGATGATCGCCAGCGGCACGCTCGATGTGTCGGGGCGCTACAAGGCGTACGGCCAGGAGCTCGAGATCTCGCGCGGTGAACTCACCTGGTCGAATTCCGCGATCGCCAACCCGCTGCTCGACATCCGCGCCGAACGCCAGGTCGGCGACATCACCGCCGGCATCCAGGTGCGCGGGCGCGCGACGGCGCCGCAGGCGGAGGTGTGGTCGGATCCGGCGATGGACGAATCCGAAGCGCTGTCGTATCTCGCCCTCGGCCGCCCCATCAGCACGGCGAGCAACGAGGAAGGCAAGCAGTTGAATGCCGCGTCCGCGGCGTTGTCCGCCGGCGGCAGCCTGCTGGCGTCGCAACTCGGTGCGCGCATCGGCCTGGACGATGCCGGGGTGATGGATTCGCGCACCTTGGGCGGCAGTGTGTTCGGCGTGGGCAAGTACCTCTCGCCGAAGTTGTACGTCGGCTACGGCGTGTCGCTGCTCGGCACCGGCCAGGTGCTCACGCTGAAGTACCTGCTGCGCAAGGGCTTCGACATCCAGATCGAGTCGAGCACGGTCGAGAACCGCGGCTCGGTGAACTGGCGGAAGGAGAAGTAACCGCGCAAAGAAAGACCCCGGACCTTGCGGCCCGGGGTCGAAGCGGATCCTTGGGATCCGCAGGAGTTGCGTTGGATTTGTTATCCGATCAGAACGTCACCGACCACGAGTTGATGTAACCGGTGTCGCCCGCGGCGTTGTCGTTCACGCGAAGGTTCCACGTGCCGTTCAGCGCTTCGGTGGACAGGTTCACCGTGTAGGTGGTGTTGATGTTGTCCGTGCTGCCGCCAGCACGGTTGCTCAGCACGTAGACCGAACCGTCCGGCGCGACCAGGTCGACCTTCAGGTCGCCGATGTACGTGTGGACGATGTTGACCGCGACCTGCGCGTTGCTCGGCGCGTTGCCCGTGCGACCGGACACCGTGATCGGGCTGCTGACCGTGGTGTTGTCGCCGATCGCCACGTCGGTGCCGTTGGTGTAGGTCTGCGTCGAACCGCCGCCGCCACCAGTGGTGTAGTCGCCCGTCAGGCTGACGCCCGAGAAGGTCGAGTACGCCTTGAGGTTGACGTAGTACGTGCCCGCCGAAGCGGTCGCGAACGTGCAGGACTCGGCATTGCCGGTCTTGTACGGACGGCAGTCGTACACGGTGTCGGTCGGCGCGCTGCCGAACTTCACGTACATGTCCGCATCGCCCGTGCCGCCCGACATGGTGAACGTCAGGTTGGTCGCGCCCGCCGGGACCACCAGCGAGTACTTGGCATACGCGCCGGTCGCAGCGCCGATGCCGGTGACCGTGACGCCCTTGGTCAGCGCCGTCGTGCCGCCACCACCGCCACCGCCGCCCGCGCAAGAGACGCCGACCGCAGCGAACGCCGCCGTGACGTCGGCCTTGGTGTAACCCAGGTCGGTCGCCGCGGTTTCGACGCCGCACGCGCCGGAGTTGAACGTGCTGCTCGGGGTCCAGTACAGGGCGTTGGCGCGCGCCATCACCTTGAACGCCTTCGGCGTATCCCAGCCGGCCGTCTTGGCCAGGAGGCAGAACGCCTTGTTGTAGACGCCCGAGGAGTAGTGCACGTCGAGGCTGCTCGTGTACTGCGACGCGTTGTCGATCGAGCCACCGTCCTGCGGCGGGTTGCACATGTAGCGCAGCGCACCGGTCGGCGACTTGAAGATTTCACGGCCGACGTCGAAGTCGTTCGTGCCCTTCCAGTAGAACTCGGTCGCTTCGCCGCCCATGTCGGAGAAGGCTTCATTCATGCCGCCGGACTGGCCGGAGTAGGTCAGGTTGGAGTGCTGCTCGGTGTAACCGTGCGAGACCTCGTGGCCCGACACGTCGGCGTTGACCAGCGGATAGAACGTGCTGGCGCCGTCGCCGAAGGACATGTACGAGCCGTTCCAGAACGCGTTCTCGTAGCTGCTGCCGTAGTGCACGCGCATGATCAGCTGGAAGGACAGCGCATTGCCGCCGGTGTAGGCGTTGTACATGTTCTGGATCACGCCGCCGAAGAAGTGGGCGTCGTTGATCGGCGAGTACGCGCCGTTGATGGTCTTGTAGGTGTTGCGCGGGCAGGTGTACGTGAACGCGGTGACCTTGGTGCCGGTGGTGCCGGCCAGGTCGACCGACTTCACCTGCGCGTTGTTCATCGTGCAGGTCGTGCCCGACTGCGAGACGTCCAGGTACGGGTGCAGGCCGGTCGCGCCGGTGTACTCGTACTGGCCGGTCTTGGCGTTGCCGCCGGGGCCGGTGCCGATGAGTGCGTGCGTCAGGCCGTCCCACTGCTTGAGGATGCGGCCGCTGTTGGCGTCGATGATCACGAACGGACGCGTCGGCGAACCACCGCCGGCGGTGTCGGCATAGAACGACACGACGTACGCGACGTGCGCGCGGTCGTTGTCGTCGATGAAGATCATCTGCTCGGACTTCTCGTTCTCCGTGTGCATGAAGCCGACACGGTTGCCGAGGCCGGCGCTCTTGCCGAGCGCGAGGGCGTTGGCGGCGGTCATCTTCGGCGCGATCGCCGGGAGTTCGCCGGCCAGGCCGTTGACCATGCGGCCGAACATGTTGCGGACGTTGCCGTCCTTGCCTTCGGTGACCACCACGTGCTCACCGAACACCGGCAGGCCGCGGAAGGTCTGCTGGTAGCGGAAATGCTTGGTGCCGTCGCGGTCGGTGCTGGAGTTCAGCTCGCGCAGCGTGGAGTTGGAATCCATGCCGAGGAATTCGGCGTGGCGATCGCGCGCGGTGGCGGCGACGCCCATGCGGGCCGAGGCGGCCTTGTACTGCTGGTTGAGCTGGCCTGCATTGAGCTTCTGCAGGTCCACGCGCTGTGCCGCGGCGGCATTGCCGACGGTGAGCGCGAGGGAAACGGCAGCAGCCAACGCTGCCAGGCGATGGTGGTGATTCACTAGGTGGTACCCCCGAATGGTGTTTTGAAGTGAACCGCGGAAAAGTCCGCGGCTTGCGTTCCTTGCGGTCCTGCCTCCGGCCCCTGTCGTCGGTCCACCCCTGCAGCGGACCTGCGTCGCTCGGATCCCGCTCGCTTCTAATTCGAAATGTCGCGATCGGTCGGCGGACGCTAGGAGACGTTTGCGCGAATCGTCAACGCGGGCGCGCTCGCCGGCTGTCGCGTTCATCCAACCGCTTGTCGCGACGCAACAGGATGTTGCTCGGGAAACCGTTTTTTCTGCAGGAATAACGGGCGCTGCACTGCAATAGCAGCCGCTTGCGTTTCACGTGGTGCTAACGGGGGCGTTGTTGCACCGCAGCAGGCCGTTGCGCGAAACGCAACGTCACAGTGCCACCGGTCATGGGTCGGTGGCTCGCAGTCAGGTTCTGGGAGACGCGTCTCGCTTTTCGCGCTCAGGGCGCCAGGCCGACCTTGGCGCCGGCCAGCCGCGTGCGGCCTTCGACGATGTCGGTCCACGCCACGAAGGCGACGCCGCGACGCACGGCGAGCTTGGGGAATCCGGTGCCGCGGCCGCGACCCTGCAGGCGCGCGACTTCGATCTGCTGCGGCTTGCTTCCCTTGGCGTCGAAGCGCGCGAGCTGGAGCGACTGGCCGCGGGCGTCTTCGCGCAGCCACACGAGCCAGGTGGCGCTGTCGTCCATCGCGACGTCGACGCGGCCCTGCACCATCGGGCCGGCATCCACGTCGAGCGGGGCGTCGAAGTGGTCGCCCGCATCCGCGCTGCGCGCCAGGCGCACGATCGGGTGTTCTCCCGGCGCCGTATACCAGGCGACCGCGACGTTGTTGCCATTGGCCGCGACCGCGGGGCCGTTGAGCGGGCACGCGGGCATCTTCCAGCCATCGGCATGCACGACGACGGGCGTGCCCCAGGCCTTCGCGCCGCGACGGACGGCGACGATGTCGCGGATTTCGTCCGCGGTGCGATCGCGGTACACGAGCAAGGCGCCGCGCGGCGTGGCGGCGACGTCGGTGCCGCAGCAGTCGCAGGTGGAGGCGTCGATCTCGACGTCGTCGCTGCGCTTCATCGCGGCGTCGAACATCGCGCCGCGGACGGTCATTTCGCCGGCGTGCTCGTCGTGTTCGTCGTGGCCGGCGTGTGCGGTGGACATCGCAACCTTCGTCGCTTCGCCGCCGTGCATGTGCCCGGCGCCCGCGGTGTTGCGGCCATCGAGCCACGCGATGCCGAGGGTGTCCTGGCCCGCGGGCCACAACGCGACGAAGCCGTGTTCGGTGCCGGTGGCATCGTCGTTGACGGCGACGGGCGCGGACCAGTGCACGCCGTTGTCGGGCGAACGCGTGAGCAGCACGTCGGAGGCGTGCGGCGAGGCGGCGTTGGCCGGCGCCTGCAACCAGTGCGCCCACAGGCCGCCGTCTTCGGTCATCAGGATGTGCGGCGTGTTCGCCCAGTTGGCGCTGAGCGTGCGGCCGACGACGATGGTCTTTGGCGCCGATTCCCACGTGTCGTCGCCGAGGTAGGTGGCATAGACGAGCGCGTTGCGATCGCCGAGTTTCCGGATCCAGCTGAGGAGCAGGCGGCCATCGGGGCCGACGGCGAGATCCGGCTGCGCGGCGCCGTCGACGGTGGGCAGCGCCCATTCGTTGACGACCAGCGTGCCGGGTTTCGCAGCGGTGGCCGGCGTGACCGCGGCGGCGGGTGCGGTGCCCGCGTCGCGCTGGCAGGCGGCGAGGAGCAGCGCGCAGGCGAGCGTGCTTGCGGCGATCGAAACGGGGGCCGGTCGGTTCATGGCGCGAGCGTACTCCGGCCGCGGCGCAGGCGGCGTCAGGATCAGGCGACGCGCGTGGCGCGTGCGCGGGACAGGTGCACGAGCAGCAAGGAGATCGCCGCGGGCGTCATGCCGGGGATGCGTTGCGCCTGGCCGATCGTCTGCGGCCGCACGCGCGCGAGCTTCTGCTGCACTTCGGCGGACAGGCCGCGCACGCCGGCGTAATCGAACGCGTCGGGGATCGGCGTGGTTTCGTGTTTCTGCTGGCGCGCGATTTCGTCGCGCTGGCGATCCAGGTAACCGGCGTACTTCACGCCGATTTCGACCTGCTCGGCGACCTTGGCGTCGTCGACGCCGGGGGCGAGCGCGGGCACGGTCATCAGCTTCGCGTAGTCGAGCTCGGGCCGCTTCATCAGGTCGAGCGCGTTGGCTTCGCGCGTGAGCGTGATGCCGAGGGTGGCCTCGAGTTCGCGGCCGAGCGCGTTGGTCGGCGTGGCCCAGGTGCTGCGCAGGCGATTCGATTCGCGTTCGATCGCCTCGCGCTTGGCTTCGAAGCGCGACCAGCGTGCGTCGTCGACGAGGCCGAGGTCGCGGCCGGTCGGCGTGAGGCGCAGGTCGGCGTTGTCTTCGCGCAATTGCAGGCGGTATTCGGCGCGCGAGGTGAACATGCGGTACGGCTCGTTGGTGCCGTGGGTGACGAGGTCGTCGACCAGCACGCCCAGGTACGCCTCGTCGCGGCGCGGCGACCACGCGTCGCGCTGCTGCACGTGGCGCGCGGCGTTGAGGCCGGCGAGCAATCCCTGCGCGGCGGCTTCTTCGTAACCGGTGGTGCCGTTGATCTGGCCGGCGAAGAACAGGCCGGACACGGTCTTGGTTTCCAGCGAGGCCTTCAGCCCGCGCGGATCGAAGAAGTCGTATTCGATCGCGTAGCCGGCGCGCGTGACGTGCGCGCGCTCGAAGCCGCGGATCGACTGCACGAGCGCGAGCTGCACGTCGAACGGCAACGACGTGGAGATGCCGTTGGGATAGATCTCGGCGACGTCGAGGCCTTCGGGCTCGACGAAGATCTGGTGCGAGGCCTTTTCGGCGAAGCGCACCACCTTGTCTTCGATCGAGGGGCAGTAGCGCGGGCCGATGCCTTCGATCTGGCCGGTGTACAGCGGCGAGCGATCGAGCGCGCCACGGATGATGTCGTGCGTGCGTTCGCTGGTGTGCGTGATCCAGCACGAGACCTGGCGCGGGTGGTCGTCGTGCGAACCGACGAAGGACATCACCGGGCGCGGATCGTCGCCGGGTTGTTCTTCCATCACCGCGTAATCGAGCGTGCGGCCGTCGATGCGCGGCGGCGTGCCGGTCTTCAACCGGTCGACGACGAAGGGACGCTCGCGCAGGCGCGCGGCCAGCGTGGTGGCGGGCGGATCGCCGGCGCGGCCGGCGGCGTACTGCGTTTCGCCGACGTGGATCTTGCCGGCGAGGAAGGTGCCGGCGGTCAGCACGACGGCGGGCGCTTCGAAGCGCAGGCCGGTTTGCGTGATCGCGCCGCGGACGGTGTCGCCGTCGATCAACAGGTCGTCGACGGCCGCCTGGAAGACGGTGAGGTTGGGCTGCGTTTCGACGATGCGGCGGATCGCGGCGCGATACAGCGAACGATCGGCCTGGCACCGCGTGGCGCGCACGGCGGGACCCTTCGACGCATTCAGCGTGCGCCACTGGATGCCGGCGGCATCGGCGGCGCGCGCCATCGCGCCACCGAGTGCGTCGATTTCCTTGACCAGGTGTCCCTTGCCGATGCCGCCGACCGCGGGGTTGCAGCTCATCGCGCCGACCGTCTCGACGTTGTGCGTGAGCAACAGCGTGCGTGCGCCGGCGCGGGCGGCCGCGAGCGCGGCTTCGGTGCCGGCGTGGCCGCCGCCGATCACGATCACGTCATGGCGGAAGAAAGGGGACGTCATGGCGAAAACGAAAGGCTCCGGGCGCGCGCATTCTAGTCCCGCGCGTGTGCGTCAAGGTTGCTGAACGTGCTTGCGAAAAAGTTGGCACGCTTCCTGCGACATATCCCATGCACCCGACATGACAAGGCGCCCAGTGCGCCGCCGGATTGGAACAGGGGCCGGCAGCGTTACATGTAGGGGAAGCGCGGGGCCGAATGTCGGGGGACGTTCGGCCCCTTTTTTTGTCTGCGATTTGCCTGGCACCAGGCGCGATGCGCGCAGGGCCGCCTTGCGCGTTGGGTGGCCGACGCCCCGCGAGGTGCGGAACAGGGGGGATCCGTGGGTCCCCGAGGGGCGTCGACATGGGCGGCCTGCCGCGGCTTGCGTCGCAAAGCGACGTAGCCGGTCACTCGGGGCCTACTGTGCGACTGTCTTCCCCCGGGTGCAACCCTCCTGCGTCACTCTTCCTTGCCTTCGGTCCGGATCTTTGCGCGTTCGGTGCGACCTTCGGCCGCATTGCCCTGGCTGCGCGGCGTCGGGAACGACTGCGGGGTCGGGAACGACTGCGGCGCCGGGAAGGACGGCGGCGGGGGCGGCGGGGAGACACCGATGTTCGGCCCGGTCACGCCCGGCGGGCGATATGGGCGATAGCCGTGGTTCGGGCGCGGCTGGCGCGGGACGTAGCGTTGCTGCGGGTAGTAGTGGTTCGGACCCGTGTATCCGGAGGGGTAGCCATAAGGCCCGTACACGTAGGGCCCGTGGTAGTAGCGCGGACCGACGTAGTGGCGCGAATGACGATAGGGATCCCAGGCGCCGTAGTACCCGCCGTAGCCGTAGCCATAGGCGCCGTAACCGTAGCCGTAGCCATACGGGCTGTAGCTGCCGTAGACGCCGCTGGGCGTGTGGTAGCGGTATTCCACGCGCGGGTCGCCGTAGTAGTAGTCGCCGCTGCCGTTGCCGGACTGGTAGGTGTAGGCCCCCGCGCAGCCGCCGAGGAATAGGGCGGCCGCGAGCGGCAGGATTCTCTGGATGGTCATGTCGATCCCCTGTTCGTGGACGGAGGTTCCGCCCGGGGCGTTGAATCCGTGCTTAATTTTTCCCGGCAACGCCGTTGTACTCCCTGCTTCGTGTGATCAGCGTTTAGCATTCGGAGCCATGAACCCCCCAGCCCAGACCTTGCCGGCGTTCGGCGACGTCCTCGCCGCCGCGGCGCGGATCGTGCCGTTCGCCAGTGTCACCCCGGTGCTGCGTTCGCGCACCCTGGACACGCTGATCGGCGCGGAAGTCCACTGGAAGGCCGAACACCTGCAACGTGGCGGCGCCTTCAAGTTCCGCGGCGCGTGCAATGCGGTGTGGTCGCTGACCGACGAACAGGCCGCGCGCGGCGTGGTCACGCATTCCTCCGGCAACCATGGCGCGGCACTCGCGCTGGCCGCGCGTTCGCGCGGGATCGCGTGCCACGTGGTCGTGCCCGAGGGCGCGGTGCTGTCGAAATTGGTCGCGATCGAAGCCTACGGCGCCACGTTGCACCACTGCGCCGCGACGATCGCCGCGCGCGAAGCCGCCTGCGCCGCCGTGCAGCGCGACACCGGCGCGGTCCTCGTGCATCCGTACACCGATCCGCGCGTGATCGCCGGCCAGGGCACCGCCGCGCTCGAACTGCTCAACCAGTGCGACGGCGCGCTCGACGCGGTGATCGTGCCCGTCGGTGGCGGCGGTCTTGCGTCCGGCACCGCGCTCGCCTTGCGCGCGATGGCGCCGCAGTCGATGTTGTTCCTCGCCGAGCCCGCGGGCGCGGCGGAAACCGCGGCGTCGCTTGCCGCGGGACATCGCGTCGTCGATTTCACCCCGGACACCATCTGCGATGGCCTGCGCGGCACGCTCGGCGAACCGAACTTCGCGTTGCTGCAGGCGCATGCACCGCAGGTGCTGGTCGTCGACGACGCCGCGACGATCGACGCGATGCGCCTGTTGTGGACGCGGTTGAAGCAAGTCGTCGAACCTTCGTCGGCCACCGTGCTCGCTGCGCTGCTGCAACATCGGCAACGGCTGCAGGGCCTGCGCGTCGGCGCCATCCTCTCGGGCGGCAACGTCGACCTGGCTGCCGCCGCGACGTGGTTCGCGAGCCGCGCGTGAACGACGCCGGCCACCCGGATCCGCACGCGCGCGCGCTCACCACGCTGCGCGCGTATTACGAAGCGCTCAACCGGCACGACCCCGCCGGTGCGGTGGCGATGCTTGCCGAAGACGTGGTGCACGAGCTCAACCAGGGCCCGCGCGAAGTCGGCAAGGCCGCGTTCCGCGAATTCCTGCAGCGCATGGAGTACTGCTACCTCGAGCAGCTGGTGGACATCCGCCTGCTCGCCTCGGCCGACGGCACGCACGCGGCCGCCGAATACACGGTCGTCGGCGAATACATCGCGGACGACATCGGCATGCCACCCGCGAACAGCCAGCGTTATCGGATGCCGGGCGCCGCGTTCTTCGCACTGCGCGACGGACGCATCCAGCGGGTCAGCGACCACTACAACCTGCAAGAATGGTTCTCCCAGATCGCGCAGGGTTGAACCGGGTGACCGATATTCGCAACGCCGTGCTGGGCAGGCCCGCCATCTGGATCGCGGCCATCGCGCTCGTGCTCGGGTTGTTGTTCCTCGGCCAGCGCGGCATCTGGGATCCGGACGAAGGCCGCTACACCAACGTCGCGCTCAACATGCTCGACAGCGGCGACTGGCTCAATCCACGTCGCAACGAAGAAGTCGGGCACTGGACCAAGCCACCGCTCACGTACTGGGCGATCGCATCCAGCGTTGCGGTGTTCGGTCCGAACCCCTGGGCCGCGCGCCTGCCGTCGGCGGTGTCGTTCCTGTTGTGCGCGTGGCTGGTGTGGCGCATGGGACGCCGCATCGCACCCGGCAGCGAAGCGCCGGCCGCGCTCGCGTACGCGACGATGTTGCTGCCGATCGGTGCAGCGGGGCTGATCACCACCGATTTCATCCTCGCGGCGTGTTCGACGCTGGCGATCCATGGGTTCGTGCAGGCGCGCTTCGGCAGCGCGCATCCACGCTGGTGGCTGGCGACGATGTGGGCGGGCTTCGCGCTCGCGTTCCTCACGAAGGGCCCGCCTGCGCTGCTGCCGATGCTCGCGTTGCTGGCGTACGACCTGGTGATGCCGGGGCGGCAGATGCATCGCCTGTTCCAGTGGTCGGGCCTGCTGGTGTTCGCGTTGCTGGCGCTGCCCTGGTATGTCGCGGTGGTGCTCAACAATCCGGGGTTGTTCCATTACTTCATCGGCGATGAAGTGGTGAATCGCGTCACCACCAACGAATTCGCGCGCCACGGCGAATGGTACGGATGGGCCGCGATCTACGTGCCGACGCTGCTGGTGGGCACGCTGCCGTGGACGATGACGTTGCTGCGCTGGGCGCGCACGCTGCCCGCGAGCGTGCGGCGCTGGTGGCGCGAGCCGCAAGCGCGCGCCACCGATGCGCCGTGGTTGCTGCTGGCGTTGTGGGTGCTGGTGCCGCTGCTCGTGTTCTGCATCGCGCGTTCGCGCATGCCGCTGTACATCCTGCCGCTGTTCGCGCCGCTGGCGTTGCTGGTCGGGATGCAGCGCACGCGCGAAGGCCGGCCGCTGCCGCGCCTGCGCTGGATCGGGGCGTGGGTGGTGCTGTTGCTGGGCGTGCAGTTCGCCGCCGGGCTGTGGCCCACGCACAAGGATGCGGCGAAGTGGGCCGATGCCATCCGCGAACGCAACGGCGGGCCGGTGCACGAAGTGGTGTTCGTCGAAGACATGGCGCGCTACGGGATGCACCTGCACCTGGGCACGGGCACGCACATCGAGAAGATCGCGCTCGCGCCGCTGCCGCAGTCGCCGTTCAACCGCGTCTACGACGAACTGCTGGAGCAGGAACTGGCCGAGCACGAGGCGGGCTCGGTCTGGATCTGCAAGCTTGCCACGTGGCCGGCCATCCGCGCCCGCATCGAAGCGGCCGGGTACGTGGTGGACCCGCTGCCGCCGTACCGGGACCGCGCGGTGTTCCGCGTGCACCCGCCGGCCGGCTGAGGATCACGGCGACGCGAGGCACCGGGGCCGCGGGCTGGGCGACAATAGGCGTCCCACGCCGCCCCCGAGACCACGCCGATGGTTGATACGCCCCGCTCCGTTCCTTCCATCTCGCTGACCCGCCACCTCATCGAGGAAGAGCGCGCCGGCCACATCCAGGCCGACCTGCGCCTGCTGATCGAAGTCGTCGCGCGTGCGTGCAAGTCGATCTCGGTATCCGTCGCCAAGGGCGCGCTCGGTGGCGTGCTCGGCGAAGCCGGCAGCGGCAACATCCAGGGCGAGGCGCAGAAGAAGCTCGACGTCATCGCCAACGACGTGCTGCTCGAAGCCAATGCATGGGGCGGCCATCTCGCCGCGTGTGCGTCGGAAGAGATGGACCACTGCCAGCCGATCCCGGACGTCTATCCGCGCGGCGCGTACCTGTTGCTGTTCGATCCCCTCGACGGCAGCAGCAACATCGACGTCAACGTGTCGGTGGGCACCATCTTCTCGGTGCTGCGTTGCCCGGACGGCGTGACGCAGCCGGAAGACGTGCACTTCCTGCAGCCCGGCACCGCGCAGGTCGCGGCCGGCTACTGCATCTACGGGCCGAGCACGATGCTCGTGCTGACGATCGGCCACGGCACGCATGCGTTCACGCTGGATCGCGAGCAGGGGTCGTTCGTGCTCACCACGCGCGACATGCGCGTGCCGGCGGCGACGAAGGAATTCGCGATCAACATGTCGAACCAGCGCCACTGGGAAGCGCCGATGCAGGACTACGTGCGCGACCTGCTCGCGGGCGAGACCGGCCCGCGCGGCAAGAACTTCAACATGCGCTGGATCGCCAGCATGGTCGCCGACGTCCATCGCATCCTCACGCGCGGCGGCATCTTCATCTATCCGTGGGATCGCAAGGATCCGTCGAAGGCCGGCAAGCTGCGGCTGATGTACGAAGCCAACCCGATGAGCCTCCTGATCGAACAGGCCGGAGGCGCCGCCACCGACGGCCGCACGCGTTTGCTGGATGTCGCGCCCACGCACCTGCACCAGCGCGTGCCGGTGTTCCTGGGCTCGCGCGAGGAAGTGGAAGCGGCGACGCAGTACCATCGCGCGCACGACGCCAAGGGCGCGCCCGCGGTCGCGTGACCTCGGCGGCTAGTCTTCCAGCCACTGCCCCTTGAGGCGCCGCATGTCTTCGACGAAGCGTGCGAAGTCCACGGGTTTCTGCAGGTAACTGTCGACGCCGGACGCGAAGCTGGTGTCGATGTCGAAGGGTTCGCCGCTGCTGCTCAGCGCGACCACCGGAAGGTCGCGGAAGGCGTCTTCCGCGCGGATGGCCTGCATCACGTCGCGGCCGTCCAGCTTGGGCAGGTTGAGGTCCAGCAACACGAGCGCGGGCTTCAGTGTGCGATCGCGGCCGGCATGCACGCCGCGCGCGAACAGCCAGTCGAGCGCCAGCGCGCCGTCGTGCACGACCACCAGCGGATGCACGATGCCGGCTTCGTCGAACGCCAGGCGCGTGAGTTCGATGTCGTCGAGGTTGTCTTCGACGAGCAGCACGGGTGCGAGCGTCACGACGCGTCTCCATCGGGCAGCCACGCCTGCACGTGCACGCCACCGTTCGGCACGCCTTCGAGCGCGAGCGTGCCGCCGTGCCGCGCGAGGATGCGGCGCGCGATGGCGAGGCCGAGGCCGGCGCCGTTCGGAAAATCGGCGGCGTGCAAGCGCTGGAACGGCTCGCCGAGCTTCCCCGCGTGCTGCATGTCGAAGCCGATGCCCGCGTCGCGGATGTGCAGGCGCATGCCGTCCGGCGTGCGTTCGCCGTCGATGCGCAAGGCGACGGGGGCGTCTGGGCGCGCGTAGGTCCACGCGTTGTGGAGCAGTTCGTGCAGCGCGGTCTTCAGCAGGCGTTCGTCGCCGATCGCCTGCAGGCCGGGGGCGATCGCGATGTCGGCGTCGCGCGCGGGCCTGGCGTCGCGCAGTTCGGCGACGCACCAGTCGGCGAGCAATGTCAGGTCGACGGGCGCACGTTGCATCGGGGCGCTGCCGGCATTGAGGTAGGCCTGCAGGCGCGCGGTGAGCCGCGCGATGCGCGCGCCGGCGTCGCGCACGCGGCGCAGGTGGTCGCGCGCGGTGTCGTCCAATGCGTCGCCGCTGCGTTGTTCGACCAGGTACGCGAAGCTGTCGATGGTGCGCAGCGGTGCACGCAGGTCGTGCGACAGGCCCAGCGCGAGCGTGGCGTGTTCGGCGCGCAGGGCGGCGCATTCGGCTTCGAGCGCGCGCACGCGGTCGGCGAGCGCGGCGTCGGTGAAGGCATCGGTTTGCGGCGGAAGGTGCGAAGTCACGGTGGGGGCCGGCGACGACGAAGGCCCGAGTGTACGCAACCGGCGCGCGGCCGGGGTGGCCTCAGAACAATTCGGCCTGCGGCGACGGCTTGCGCGGCGGGACGAAGTGGCTGGCATCCAGGGGCGGCAGGCGCCCGAACCCGAGCCGCGCATGCGCCTTGCGGAAACGCTGCTGGAGCAGCTGGGCGAACGGACCTTCGCCGCGCATGCGCGTGCCGAACCGACTGTCGTAGTCCTTGCCGCCACGCATCTGGCGGATCAGGCTCATCACGTGCGCGGCGCGCTCGGGATAGTGCAGCTCGAGCCATTCGCGCCACACGTCCTTGAGCTCGTGCGGCAGGCGCAGCAGCGTGTAGCCCGCGGCGCCGGCGCCGTGATCCTTCGCGGCTTCGAGGATGTGTTCGAGTTCGTGGTCCGTGATCATCGGAATGACGGGCGCCACCATGACGCCGACCGGCACGCCGGCCTCGTGCAGCGCACGCATCGCGCGCAGCTTGCCGTGCGGTGCGGTGGCGCGCGGTTCCATCTTCGATGCCAGGTGGTTGTCGAGCGTTGTGATCGAGAAGTACACGCTGACGAGGCGGTCCTTCGCCATGCGGGCGAGCAGGTCGACGTCGCGTTCGATCAGGCCGCTCTTGGTGACGAAGCTGACGGGGTGTTTCGTTTCGGCGAGCACTTCCAGGACATCGCGCGTGATGTGGTAGCGGCGCTCGATGGGCTGGTAGGCATCGGTGTTGATGCCGAGGGCCATCGGTTCGGCGACGTAACCGGGTTTGGCGAGTTCCGCGCGCAGGCGTTCGACGGCGTTGGTCTTCGCGTAGAGCTTCGTTTCGAAATCGAGGCCGGGCGAGAGATCCAGGTACGCATGCGAGGGACGCGCGAAGCAGTACACGCATCCGTGCTCGCAGCCGCGATAGGGATTGAGCGAGACGTTGAAGCCGACGTCAGGCGAGTCGTTGCGCGTGACGATGGAGCGCGCGCGTTCTTCGGTGACGTGCGTGGCGGGGTGCGGCGGCAGCGCATCGCTGCCGTCGATCGATTCGTCGTACACCGATCCCCAGCCATCGTCCTCGCCGGTACGGGTCGTTTTCTCGAACCGTCCCGCCACCCGCGAGGCCGCACCCCGGCCCTTGATCGGCGCGGTTGCCTTGCGCGCGTCGTCCACGGCGCTAGGGTACGCTCGCGCGGTCGCAACGCGTGCGACACGCCTGAACCTTTCATGCTCGCCACCCTCGTCGCTGCCTGGCACTGGCTGCTCGCGATCCCGAACCTCGGCGTCTACCTGACGGTGGGCTGGGCGGCGTACCTCGTGGGCCTGGGCAGCTGGATCGTGCTGCAGAAACGCGAGCCGGCGGCGACGATGAGCTGGCTGCTGGGCCTGGCGCTGCTGCCGTACGTGGGCTTCATCATCTACCACTACCTCGGGCCGCAGCGGATCACGCGGCACCGGATCCGGCGCGCGCGCAGCCGTGCGCCGAAGCTGTCGGCGACGACGCCGGGCGACCTCATCGCGCGCGAGTTGTCGCGCCTGGGCGTGTCGACCACCAGCCTGCCGCCGACCACCGCGACCGACGTGCGCCTGCTGCTCGATGGTGGTGCGAAGTACACCGCGCTGCTGGAGGACGTCGCGAAGGCGCAGCATTCGATCGATGTCGAGTACTACATTTTCCTGGCCGATCGCACCGGCACGGCGCTGCGCGATGCCTTGATCGAACGCGCTGCTGCAGGCGTGCAGGTGCGCTTGCTGCTGGATGCGGTGGGCTCGGCGAAGACGAAGTCGCGCTTCTTCGACCCGCTGCTCGAAGCGGGCGGGCAGTTCTCGTGGTTCCATCCGATGCGGCTCGGGCGGTTCTGGCGCCGGCCGTGGCTCAACATGCGCACGCATCGCAAGATCGTCGTGATCGACGGATGCATCGGCTACACGGGTGGCATCAACGTCACCGACGAAGAGGACGAGCGCCTGCGCAGCGATGCGTATCGCGACGTGCACGTGCGCGTCGAAGGCGAAGTGACGCGCGCGCTGCAGGCGGTGTTCGTAGAAGACTGGGCGTATGCCACCGGGCATCCGCCGGTGATGCCGCCGGCGCCGGCGTTCGCGACGGGCGACTATCCGGTGCAGGTGGTGGCCTCGGGCCCGGATTCGCCGTGGGAGGCGATCCACCGGTTGCACGTGGGCGCGATCCATTCCGCGCAGCGCCGCGTGTGGCTGACCACGCCGTATTTCGTGCCGGGCGAGGCAGCGATGATGGCGCTGACCTCCGCGGCGCTGGGCGGTCTGGACGTGCGCTTGCTCGTGCCGAAGATGAGCGATTCGAAGCTGGTGACCTACGCGGCGCGGTCGTATTTCGACGACCTGCTGGCCGCGGGCGTGCGCGTGTACGAATACGGCCCGCGCCTGCTCCACAGCAAGACGCTGCTGGTCGACGACACGCTGGCCATCATCGGCAGCGCCAATTTCGACCACCGCAGTTTCCGGCTCAACTTCGAGGTGTCGCTGCTGTTCCACGACGCGCGGGTGGCCTCGGAACTGGAACGGGTGATCGAACTGGATTTCGCCCTGGCGCCCCGCGTGCGCGACGACCGGGCGCGTCCGTTATGGCGGTCACGATTGCCGGAAGCGCTCGCCCGGCTGGTGTCGCCCCTGCTGTGAGCGGCGTAAACTCCGACCCGTCCAGACGAGGGGTCACCACATGCATTGGCTGATGTTGGCGTTGGCGATCGGGGCCATGGCGGTCGCTGCCACGACGAGCTCCGGCGTGCTGATGGGCGTGTGCCTGCTGGCCGCGCTGCTGCTGATGGTCGCGTGGGTGCTGGGCCTGTACGCGGCGCGCGCCGGCGCCCGCAGCCGCGACGACATCGCGATGATCGATCCGGTCGAACTGCGCCGACTGCGCGAGCAGGCCGAAGCGCGCAAGGCCGCCGCCTCGCAGGCCGAGCCGCCCGCGTCGTGAGTTCCGCGGCGCGGTAAGCTCCGCGCCATGCCGACCCAGCTGAGCGTCAACGTCAACAAGATTGCGGTGCTGCGCAATTCGCGCGGCGGCGACGAGCCGGATGTCGTGCGTGCGGCCAGCACGTGCCTGGATGCGGGCGCACACGGGATCACGGTGCATCCGCGGCCCGATGCGCGGCACATCCGCGCAGAAGACGTCTACGCGCTCGCGGTGCTCACGCAATCGCGCGGCGTGGAATTCAATCTCGAAGGCAATCCGTTCGCGCCGCCGCGCGTGGGATATCCGGGGTTCGCGGCCTTGTGCGGCGATGTCCGCCCGGCGCAGGCGACGTTGGTGCCGGATTCGGACGGGCAGATCACGTCGGACCACGGGTTCGATTTTTCAGGCGACCTGGGCGCGTTGCGCGAACGCGTCGCGGAGCTGCGTGCGTTGGGATGTCGCGTGAGTTTGTTCGTCGATGCGGGATGCCCGGACGTGGAGCGCGCCGCTGAAGTCGGCGCGCAGCGCATCGAGTTGTATACGGGGCCGTTCGCGGCGGCGCATGCGGGCGGCGATGCGCGCGCGGCGATCGCGTTGTGCGCGGAAACGGCGCGGCGTGCGCAGGCCGTGGGGCTTGGCGTCAATGCCGGGCATGACTTGAGCCAAGGGAATCTCGCGGCGTTCCTGCAGGGCGTGCCGGACGTGCTCGAGGTGTCGATCGGGCACGCGCTGATCGGCGATGCCTTGTATGCCGGGCTGGATGCGACAGTGCGACGTTACCTGGAAGCGATCGCGCACGGGTGAGGCGCGTGCGCTTGTGCGACACGGGATTCCGTCGCGCGCACAAAAAAAGACGCCGCCTTGCGGCGGCGTCGAAACCAGATAGGTAAAGCGTATGCGTCTGTGTTTGGTGCGTCAGCCCTTCTGCACGAAACCGATCTTGATCATGCCCGCGTTCTTCGCGGAGGCCAGGACCTTGGCCAGCACGCCGTAATCGGCGTCCGGGCTCGTATCGATTTCAAGCTGCGGCTGGTTGGTGGGGTCGCGATTCACTTCGACCTCCATCAGGTTTTCGAGCGCCGAGATCGGCTGCGCCGCTTCGTTCCAGAACACCTGGCCCGAAGCGTCGATGCGCAGGGCGATCGGCGGCGGCGGTTCCTTGGTCTGCGGCGGCGGGTTGGTCGACTTCTGCGGGAGGTCGATGTCGATCGGGTACGACAACGTGGGCGCCGTCACCATGAAGATGATCAGCAGCACCAGCATCACGTCGACGAGCGGCGTGACGTTGATATCGGCCATCGGGCCACCGCCGCCACCGGAACTAAATGCCATGTCTTATTCCTCCCGGCTCACTGCCGTTCTTTCTCGGCGACGAAGCCGACCTTGCGCATGCCCTGGTTCTGGGCGATCTGCACGATTTCCTGCACCACGCGGTACTTCGTGGTCCGGTCGCCGCGCACGTTGATGGGCGGCTGCGGGGTCTTCTGGGCCTCGACCGAGAGCTTGCTCTCGACCTGGTCCTTCGTGGTCGGCTGATCGTTCCAGTACAGGTTGCCGGCCTCCGTCACCGTGATGGTGATCGGCTGCACGACAATCGGCTTGGTCTCGATGTTGTTGAGCGTCGCCTTGGGCAACTCCACCTTGACCTTATGCGACATCAAGGGCGCGGTGATCATGAAGATGATCAGCAGCACCAACATGACGTCCACGAGGGGCGTCACATTGATTTCGGCCATGGGGCCGCCGCTTTCGTTGCCAGAACTGAAGGCCATGGGCGTACTCCGTCAGGTTGCTCGACTGCTCAGCGCTTGACCGGGATTTCGCCGACGCGCGCGCCGGTGGCGAAGAAGTCGTGCAGGTCATGCGCGAACGTGTCGAACTTGCTGTTCGTGACGCGGTTGAGGCGCACGAAGAAGTTGTACGCGAGCACCGCCGGGATGGCGACGAACAGACCGACGGCGGTCATGATCAGCGCTTCACCCACGGGGCCGGCGACCGCGTCGATCGACGCCTGGCCGGTGGCACCGATCTTGATCAGCGCGCCGTAGATGCCCCACACGGTACCGAGCAGGCCGACGAACGGCGCGGTCGAACCGACGGTGGCGAGCACGGTCAGGCCGTTCTCGAGGCGCGAGGATTCGCGGGTCACGCCCTGGCGCAGCGCGCGGTCAACGAACTCCGAGCGGTTCAGCGACTCGACGAGGCGCGAACCTTCGTGACGCTGGTGGTGCGCGGCGGCCTGGGCAGCGTCGAGCGCGATCTTCGAGAACGGTTCGCTCTTGTTCTGCTCTTCCATGAAGCGGATCGCGTCCTGCGCGTTCGGGGTTTCCCAGAACGTGGTGACGACACGATCGGCGCTGCCACGCAGGCGGACGTTCTTGATGAGGTTGATCACGATCCAGTACCACGACATCGCGGACATGATCACGAGGGTGGTGGCCACGACCAGCTGGACGACGTAGTCACCCGGATGCGCAAGCATCTCGCGGGCCAGATGGTCGACGCCCATCTGCTTGAGCGCGTCGGCGTTGCTTCCGGTCGCAGCAACGGCGTTGGTGGTTTCCTGCAGCATGACGCTTACCTTCTGTCTGGAAAGAATGGAATTACGAGGGGAGCAAAGTTACTTGAGGTCCAGCGGCAACACACCCGAGCCAGGAGCGCCCGGGCACAACTTGATACGGCGGGCCCAGCTCTGTGCGGCACGGTCCACGTTGCGGTCGCGACTGCTCTGCTGGACTTCGGCGCTGGTGACGGTGCCGTCGGCCTGGAAGGCCAGCAGCAGCTTCATCGAACCCTGGATCCGCGCACGGCCGACTGCGGCCTGCAACGGTGCCAGCGGGGGCATCACGCAGATGCTCGCACGCAAGTCGCTCGAATCGCGTGCAGGACCTGCGGGCGCGGCCGGCGGCGCGGGCGGCGCCGGCGGCGGGGCCTGCACGTCGACCGGCGAGGGCTCGTCGAACACGACCGGCGGCTCTTCCGGCGGCGGCGGCAACGGGCTCGGCTTCGGCACGGTCTGCGGCTTGAGCTGGATCGTCTTGGGCGGTTCCGGCGGCGGCGGCGGCGGCGGCGGGGGCGGCGGCGGCGGCTTGATGAAGTTGACCAGGGTCACTTCCTCCTCCTCCACCTGGGCGCCCGGGGGGGCCACCGGCATGAGCAGCAGCATCAGCGCCGCCACATGCAGTGCGATCACGAAAGAGATGCCGGCAATGCGAGGCCAGTTGAGGGACTGGCGGTCGCTCTTGTCGGTATGCGGCGAGTGTTCCGTCATGCGCGAGGCTCGGGGGTGAGGGCCCGACGCCATGGTCGCGCCGGATTGCAATGCAGGCCGTCACGTAGGCGGCCGCGGGAATTTCCAAGGATATACCAACTCCGCGGGCTGACACCAATGCCAAACCCGCGGTCTGTGATGGTGCTCATCCGCCGAGGATTTCCTTGGCTTCCTGCGGTTTCTGGACACCCTTGGAGAGCGCAGCCTGAGCAGCAGCCTTCGCTTCGGCCGTCTTGCCCTGGTCGCGGAGGATCTTCGCCATGTTGAGATCGGCCTCGCCATCCTTCGCCATCGACGCGGCTTTCTTGTAGAAACCGATCGCGTCGCTGTCGCTGCCTTTGTAATAAGCGTTCTGGCCCAGGACCATGTAATCCTTCGCCAATTCCGGGCCCGGCGTGAGGATGCCCTTGGCCTGGCCTTCTTCCATCACGGCCTGCGCATCCTTGAAGCGCTCGGCGTTCAAGTAGCCCACGTACAGCGCGCGGATTTCCTTCGCGTCGGTGAGCATGCCCTTCTTGTACGCGCCTTCGAGCAACGCGTTCGCCTTGTCGAACTGGTTCGCCTGCTGGTACGTGGCGACGGCGTTCATCAGCGCCTTCTTGTCGTTCGGATTCTTCGCCAACTGGTCTTCGTACGCCTTCACCGCGTCATCGGTACGGCCGAGGTTGGCGAGGATGCCGGCGCGCATCTGCTGCAGTTCCGGCTTGTCCGACTTGGTTTCCGCCGAGAAGCGATCGAGCGTGGCGAGCGCGGCGTCGTACTGCTTGAGCTGGTACTGCTCGACCGCCAGGTTGTACATCACCTGGTAGTGGCTGTTGTTCTCGAGGCCGTTGGCGTCGAGCGACTTCTTGAAGTAGTCGGCGGCCTTCGCGTCGTCGTGCATGTCGGCGGCGGTGGCGGCGGCGAGCTGCCACGAGAAGGACTTCTCGTACGCATTGGCGTCGGCCGCGTTGGCGATCTGGTCGGCCTTCGCGAGCACGGCGGCGTGGTCTTCCTTCGCGTAAAGGTCCTGCAATTCCTGCAGGGCCTTGAGGTTCTTGCCCTTCGCCTTCGCTTCCGGCGACTGGCGCGTGGCGTTGGGATACATCTGGGCTTCGGCTGCAGCTTCCTTCTTCGATTCCTTGGCCTTGCCCAGTTCCTGCATGCGCTTTTCGCGCTGCTCGCGCATGGTCGGCGCGGCGGCGCCGCTGTTCTGCGCAAACACGGGGGCGACGAAGGAAGCGGCGAGGAAAACACCAGCCGCGATGACGAGCGGACGATGGCGGAAGGATCGGGTCATGGCGAAAACCTCATGCGGCAGCGACGCTGCTGGTGGGGGCGCAAGGCCGGGGGGGCGTCACGCTAGCAGAAAGCCGTCGCGGAGTTACAGCACCATGCCCGCGACGGGGGTGGAAAGATTCACCCGCAGGCGGGACGACGTCCTGCCGCGCGGGCTTGTTCGAACACGGGCATCAACGACGCAGCGCGTTGCTGCAACTCGCGGATGCGGCTTTCGGGGTTCGGGTGCGTCGACAGCCACTGCGGCGGTCGTTGGCCATTGGTGGCCGCAATCATGTTCTGCCACAGCGCGATGGCGCCGCGAGGATCGAAGCCCGCCTGCGCCATGAGTTGCTGGCCGACGATGTCGGCTTCCGATTCCTGTTCGCGCGAACCCGGCAACAGGAAGCCCGTCTGCGCGAGCACGCTGCCGCCCTGCATCGCGGCGTTGCCTGCGCCTTCGCCGTAACGGGAACCTAACAATGCGCCGACGAGTTGCACCGCACCTTGCGCGCCCATCTGGCGCGTGATGCGTTCGTCGTGGTGGCGCGAGACGACGTGGCCGATCTCGTGCGCGATGACGGCCGACAACTGATCCTGGTCGCGCGCGACGGTGAAGATGCCGGTGTACACGCCCACCTTGCCGCCGGGCAGCGCGAAGGCATTGGGTTCCGGATCGACGAACACCGCGCTTTCCCAACCGCCCTGCCAGTTCGGCGGAAGCTGGCGCGTGATCGTGGAAACGACGCACTGCACGTAGCGCACCTGGCGTGCGTCGGTGCTCTGCCGTTTCTGCTGTTTCACCTCATTGAAGGCCTGCGCGCCGAGCTCGTTGAGCTGCTCCTGCGAGACGCCGCCGACGTACTGGGTGCGCCCGGTGGGCGAGGTCGTGGTGGCGCAGGCGACGACGGAGATCGCGATGGCACCGGCGAGGACGGCAAGCTTCAGGCGCTGCGGCATGGGCGTCGGGGACTCCGTTCCAGTGTGGGATGCGGAGCTTAATAGGCCAACGGGCCTGAAGTCGGTGTCAAACCGCCGCTTCGACAGCGGCCCCGTTGGGGGGCCGGTCAGGTCGGGGCCACTTGCGGGCCCCGGTTCGAGCGATCACACGTCGAGGTTGGCGACCTTCAACGCGTTGTCTTCGATGAACTCGCGACGCGGTTCGACAACGTCGCCCATGAGCGTCGAGAAGATCTGGTCCGCGGCGACGGCGTCCTCGATGCGCACCTGCAGGAGGCGACGCGTTTCCGGATTGACCGTCGTGTCCCACAACTGCTCGGGATTCATTTCGCCGAGGCCCTTGAAGCGCTGGATCTGGCGACCCTTTTTCGCTTCGTCCATCAGCCATGCCTGCGCATCGGCGAAGCGCGCGATCGGTTGCGCGCGATTGCCACGCACGATCTGCGCGCCGTCGCGCACCAGGCCGTGCAGCATTGTCGCGGCTTCGCGCACCGAACGCAGCTCGCCGGTTTCGAACGCGGCGACGGGGAGGATCTGCACCAGCTCTTCGCCCATGTGCATGCGACGCATGACGAGCGCGGCCGGACGCGCTTCGGTGGCGCCGTGCACTTCGAGGCGATAGCGCGGTTTGCCCAGGCCACCCTTGTTGAGGCGCTGTTCGAGCGCGTCGAGCTGCGGGCGCAGCGCGTCCGGATCGGCGAGTTGCGCGGCATCCAGCGGCACGAAATCGATCAGCGATTCCAGCAGCGCGGACTCGTAGCGATGCGCGTTGCGGGAGATCGCATCGCGCGCGCCGGCGTAGGCAAGCAGCAACTTCTCGAGGCCTGCGCCGTCGATCGGCGGTTCGCCGTCGGCGGGGATGAGCGTTGCGCCGTCGACCGCGTTGTTCGCCAGGTAGACGTCGAGCGCCGCATCGTCCTTCAGGTACAACTCGTTCTTGCCCTGCTTGATCTTGTACAGCGGCGGCAGGCCGATGTAGATGTGGCCGCGCTCGATCAGCTCCGGCATCTGTCGATAGAAGAACGTCAGCAGCAGCGTGCGGATGTGCGAGCCGTCCACGTCGGCGTCGGTCATCAGGATGATGCGGTGGTAGCGCAGCTTGTCCGGGTTGTATTCGTCCTTGCCGATGCCGGTGCCGAGCGCGGTGATCAGCGTGCCGACTTCCGCGCTGGCGAGCATGCGGTCGAAGCGCGCGCGTTCCACGTTGAGGATCTTGCCCTTCAGCGGGAGGATCGCCTGGGTCTTGCGGTTGCGGCCCTGCTTCGCCGAGCCACCCGCCGAGTCACCCTCGACGATGAAGAGTTCGGAGAGCGCGGGATCCTTTTCCTGGCAGTCGGCGAGCTTGCCGGGCAGGCCGGCGATATCGAGCGCGCCCTTGCGGCGCGTCAGGTCGCGGGCCTTTCGGGCGGCTTCGCGGGCGCGGGCGGCGTCGACGATCTTGCCGGCGATGGCGCGGGCCTCGTTGGGGTGTTCCTGCAGGAACTCCTCCAAACGTGCACCGAACGTGCTCTCAACGACGGGGCGAACCTCGGACGAGACCAGCTTCTCCTTGGTCTGCGACGAGAAGCTGGGATCCGGCACTTTCACCGACAGCACGGCGATCATGCCTTCGCGCATGTCGTCGCCCGACAGCGTGATCTTGGCCTGCTTGGCGATGCCGTTCTGTTCGATGTAGTTCGACAGCGTGCGCGTGAGTGCGGCACGGAAGCCGATGAGATGCGTGCCGCCATCCTTCTGCGGGATGTTGTTGGTGAAGCAGAACATCGTTTCCTGGTACGAGTCCGTCCACTGCAGCGCGACGTCCACCGTGATGCCGTTCATTTCGCCGGACACGGAGATCACGTTGGGGTGCAACGGCGTCTTGAGCTGCGCCAGGTGCTCGACGAAGGAGCGGATGCCGCCCTCGTACTCGAACACGTCGCGCTTGCCCTCGCTGCCGTCCTCGCGCACGCGCAGGTCGGTCAGCGTGATGCGCACGCCGGAGTTGAGGAACGACAGTTCGCGCAGGCGCTTGGCCAGGATGTCGTAGTGGAATTCGACGTCGGTGAAGATCGCGCTGGCCGGCTTGAAGCGCAGCAGCGTGCCGCGCTTGGGCGAGGCCTCGAGTTGCTTCAGCGGATACAGCGATTCGCCGAGTGCGTATTCCTGCTGGTAGTGGTGGCCGTCGCGCCAGATGTCGAGCCACAGGTGCTCGGACAGCGCGTTGACGACCGACACGCCCACGCCGTGCAAGCCGCCCGACACCTTGTAACTGTTGTCGTCGAACTTGCCGCCCGCGTGCAGCACGGTGAGGATCACTTCCGCCGCGGAAATGCCCTCTTCCTTGTGGATGTCCACGGGAATGCCGCGCCCGTTGTCTGACACCGACACGGAGTTGTCTTCGTGCAGCGTGACGTTGACTTCCGTCGCGTGGCCGGCGAGCGCTTCGTCGATCGAGTTGTCGACGACCTCGAACACCATGTGGTGCAGGCCGGTGCCGTCGTGCACGTCGCCGATGTACATGCCGGGACGCTTGCGAACGGCCTCGAGGCCGCGCAGGACGGTGATTTTGCTGGAGTCGTACGTGCTGTTCGGAACGCTGGGCATTTCGCCCGCATCGTGCTCTTGCTGCGACATTCGGCTTGGGGCTCCCGCGACGCGCGTGGCGCGCGTCGAGACACATTAGCTATGGATGGCGTGCAGTCTACCAAACGCAGGCCGCCAAGGCCGTCCCGCTGCGCCTCAGCGCGCGTCGCCTTCAGCGCGCAGCCGGCCCTGTTCGACATGGAAGCGCGCGATCGGATGGCCGCCGGCTTCGGTGAGGTGTTCGAAGGCCGCGGGCGCTTCGGTGCCGGTGACGAAGACCTGCGCGCCGGTGTCGATGAGGCCCTGCACGACGCGGGCCTGGTGGTGGCGATCGAGTTCGGAGGCCAGGTCGTCGAGCGCGATCACGGGCCACTCGCCGGCGAGCTCGGCGTGCAGGCGGGCTTGCGACAACAGGAGCGCCAGCGCGGTGAGCTTCGCCTGTCCGCGCGAGAGCGCTTCGCGACCTGGCAGCGCGGAAAGCCCGATCTTCCAGTCCGCGCGATGCGGGCCGACGCTCGTGAAGCCCGCCAGCTGGTCGCGGCCGCGGGCCAGCAGCAGCGCATCCGCCAGGCGCATCTCTTCGTGGCGCCACCCGGGCTGGAGGGTCAGTGAGGTCGTGCCCAGTGCCGGCGCCAGCGAAGCAGCCTCCGTGGCGAACAACGGCTGCCATTGCTGGAGGTAGGCCTCGCGGCTGCGGGTGATGGTTTCACCGCTGTCGGCGAGTTCCGCCTCCCAACCGTCGAGTTCAGCGGGCCTTGCGCCGGCCTTTAGCAAAGCGTTCCGCTGCTTCAGGGCCCGTGCATACCGCCGCCAGACCCGGAGGAAATCAAGTTCCACGTGGAACAGGCCCCAATCGAGCAAGCGGCGGCGGGTTTCGGCCGGGCCCGTCACCAGGCCGTGGCTGCCGGGTTCGAAGGTCACGACGGCCAAGGCCGCGCAGAGTTCGCCCAGATGCCCCACGGAGGCGCCATCCAGGCGGCCTTCCCACGACTGGCCGGAATGCCGGAGCCCGGCGCGGCGGATCCGCCCGGCCGCTTCGATCCATTCCACGAAGATTTCGACGGCAGGCGCGCCTTCGCGAATCAGCCCATCCCGCACCCTGCCCCGGAAGCTGCGCCCGTAGGCCATCAGGTGCATGGCTTCCAGGATCGAGGTCTTCCCGGCGCCGTTATCGCCCGTGATGAGGTTTAGCGTGGGGCCCGGGGCCAGCGTGACCTGGCCGAACCGGCGCAATCCACCGATGTCGAGCCGGGTCACGCGCACACATCACCCCGCGCAAAGCAGAACGCCCGGACCAGGCCGGGCGTTCGCATCCGTTCCACGTGGAACACAACCGTCCGCATCAGAGCCGGAGCGGCATCACCACGTGGCGGCACTTCTCGTTGCCCGCCTCGCGGACGAGGGCGGAAGAGTTGGCGTCGCGCAGCTGGAGGACGACCTGCTCGTCGCGCAATGCCGACAGCGCATCCAGCAGGTAATTGACGTTGAAACCGATCGCCAGGCCGTCGACGCGCGTATCGGCTTCGATCTCTTCCTGCGCTTCTTCCTGCTCCGGGTTGTGCGCGTTGATGCGCAGCTGGCCCGGGGATACCTCGACGCGGACGCCGCGGTACTTCTCGTTCGACAGGATGGCTGCGCGCTGCAGGGCCGCACGCAGGACTTCGCGATCGACCTTGACCTCGCGGTCCGCACCGATCGGGATCACCGCTTCGTAATCCGGGAAACGGCCGTCGATCAGCTTGCTGGTGAACGTCACATCGTCGCGCTTGACGCGGATGTGGCTGCGGCCGACTTCGAGTTCGAGCTCGCGGTCGCCGCCTTCCAGCAGGCGCTGCAATTCCTGCACGCCCTTGCGCGGCACGATGATCTGGCGCTTGGACTGCGCACCGCCCTCGAGCGGCAACTCGCACAACGCCAGGCGATGGCCATCGGTGGCCACGCAGCGCAGCGACTTGTCGCGCAGGTCGAACAGCAAGCCGTTGAGGTAATAGCGCACGTCCTGCTGGGCCATCGCGAACGCGGTGCGTTCGATCAGTTCCTTCAGCCCGGCCTCCGGCACGCGCACGCGCTCGGTGGCTTCGACTTCATCGACCGACGGGAAATCGTTGGCCGGCAGGCTGGCCAGCGTGAACCGGCTGCGACCCGCCGACACTGTGATCTTGTCGCCGGACTGCGAGACCGTGACCTTGCTGCCATCGGGCAGGGCACGGACGATCTCGAACAATTTGCGTGCCGGGATGGTGGTTTCCCCATCCTGCGCATCGTCGACGGCGTGGCGCGCCACCATTTCCACTTCCAGGTCGGTGCCGGTCAGCGAGAGCTGGCCCTGCTTGACCTGCACCAGCAGGTTGGCAAGGACCGGCAAGGTCTGGCGACGTTCGACGACATTGACGACTTGCGCCAACGGCTTCAGGAAGACTTCGCGTTGCAGGCTGAAACGCATGCGGTCTGGTTCCCCGGATCCAAGCTCTGGAAGGATGGATAAATCAAAAACTGGTGGTGCTTGGTGTTTCGAAAATCTGGGTGGAACTCGCTTAACTCGTTGATCCTGTTGCGTTTATCGACGTGAGCAAAGCGTGTACAACTGATCCTGCGGTTCCGGGACAAGCTGTGGATAAAGTTTCAGGCCCTGGGTCGCACCCTGCCTTATCCACAGCTTCCCCCGCACTCATTCACTGAGTTTGCGGATCAGCTTGTCCCAGTCTTCCCGCAGCTTGCCGTCGGTCTCCATCAGCCCCTTGATCTGCCGGCAGGCGTGCAGGACGGTCGTGTGGTCGCGACCGGCGAACGCGTCGCCAATCTCCGGAAGACTGTGTTCGGTCAGCTCTTTCGTCAGCGCCATGGCCACCTGGCGCGGACGAGCCAGCGAACGCGTCCTCCGCTTCGACAACAGATCCTTCAGTTGCAAGCCGTAGTAGTCTGCCACGGTCTTCTGGATGTTGGGGATGCCGATCGCCTGCTGCTGCGCACGCAGCAGGTCGCGCAGCGTCTCCTGCGCGAATTCCGGCGTGATCGCGCGGCCCGTGAAGTTGGCGCGCGCCGACAGCGTGTTGAGCGCACCCTCGAGGTCGCGCACGTTCGACCGCATCTTCTTGGCGATCAAAAACGCCACGTCTTCCGGCAGGTTGGCGCCGCGCTCGCGCGCCTTCGACAGCACGATCTGCGCGCGCGTCTCGAAGTCCGGCGGTTCGATGGCGACCGACAGGCCCCACGCCAGGCGCGACTTCAACCGCGGCTCCAGGCCTTCCACTTCGCGCGGATACCGATCGCACGTCAGGATGATCTGCTGCTTGCCGTCGAACAGCGCGTTGAACGTGTGGAAGAACTCTTCCTGCGTGCGGTCTTTCCCCGCGAAAAACTGGATGTCGTCGATCAGCAGCGCATCCACTTGCTGGAATTGCCGCTTGAATCCGTCCATGGCCTTGTCCTGCAGCGCTTTCATCATCGCGCTGAAGAACTGCTCGCTGCGCAAATACATCACGCGCACCTGCGGATTGTTCTCGCGCATCAAATTGCCGGCGGCGAACATCAGGTGCGTCTTGCCGAGGCCCGTGCCGCCGTACAGCAGCAACGGGTTGTGGGCGCGGTCGCCGGGCTTGTTGGCGGCCTGCAACGCGGCCGCGCGGCCCAGCTGGTTGCTGCGGCCCTCGACGAAGTTGTCGAACGTGTAATGCGAATCCAGATTGCCCTGGAAGGCCTCGGCCATCGGCGTGCGCATCGTCGGCGCCGTACCCATCGAAATGGCGCCGGCGGTGGGCGCGCGCTTGATCGCACCGATTTCCAGGCTCACCCCGGCGTCGCCGGCGAAATGGGCCACCAGCTCGCGGATGCGGGGCAGGTAACGCTCCCGCACTTCCTCCATCACGAAGGCGTTGGGCGCGTAGAGCACCAGCCCCTCGTCATTGAGCCGGGCCTGCAGGGGCTTGAGCCAGGTGTGCACGTCCTCGGCCGGGAATTCGGCTTCGAGACGCTCGAGACAACGTGGCCAGGCTTCCATAAAGCAGCGGATCTCGTCGACGACCCAGCGGCGCGACCACGGGGATCGCGCTGTGGATAAGTTGGGGGGCGAGGCAGACTACCACCGCCCCGAGGCATGGCAAGTGCGATCGTCGGCAGCCCGCGCATCACGCACGCAATCGTTCGCCGAGGTTGACCGACCCCGCGCAACCCCATAGACTCCCGCCTCTTTTCTGCCGAAAACTCGTTCGCGAGTCGAATCATGGCCACCAAGCGCACCTACCAGCCCAGCAACCTCAAGCGCAAGCGCGACCACGGCTTCCGTGCGCGCATGAAGACCGCCGACGGCCGCAAGGTCCTCGCGCGTCGTCGCGCGAAGGGTCGCCGTCGCCTGACTGTCTGACGCGTCGGCCTTCGCGGCCGCCCGTGTTCGCTTCAGCGTGACAACTCCCGTGGACGCCGGCCTGCCGCGCAGCGCACGCGTCCGCATCGGGAAGGACTTCGACCGGGTCTTCGCCGACGGTCTTCGCAACGCAGATCCCCTCATGAGCCTCCATTGGCTTCGCAGCGAATCGCCTGCGAGGCTCGGGCTTGCCGTGTCGCGCAAGGTCGATCCGCGCGCCGTCGGCCGCAACCGCATCAAGCGCTTGCTCCGCAGCGAATTCCGTCATTGCCGCCTGCTGCTGCCGGGCGGCGATTACGTGCTCGTCGCGCGCCCGTCCGCGCGCAATGCGAACGCGGAAGCGCTGCGCACCGCGTTTTCCTCGCTGCTGCGCCGCGCAGGCGCGTTGCCGCCCGCCGGCCCCACCGGCACAATGCCCGCCGCTTGCCCACCGGGCGCTCCGCCCCCATCCCCTTGAACTTCGCGCGCTGCGCCTGGCGCCGCGCCGTTCCGATTGCTGCCCGAGTGCCTGCATGAACCAGACCCGCATGTTCCTCCTCTTCGCCTGGATCGCCGTGGCGACGCTGCTCTACATGGAGTGGACGAAGGAACACGCCCCGAGCGTGGTGCCGACCACCACGACCGCCTCGGCCGCCACCGCCGCACCCGCGATTCCCGTCGCGCCGAGCGCGTCGACCGCCCTCTCGTCGGCCACGCCGACCGCACCGGGCGCCGTGACCACCGCGACGCCTTCCGCCGCGCCGATCGTCACCGTCAACACCGACCTGCTGCGCCTCACGCTCGATGGCGGCAGCGTGCACACCGCGCAGCTCCTGCGTTATCCGACCGAAGCGAAGGCCGGCAGCGAGAGCGTGCAGTTGCTCGACGCGCGCCCGGAGAATTTCTTCGAAGCGCAGAGCGGTTGGGTCGCCACCGGCAACAGCCCCGCGCCGAGCCACGTCGACGGATTCGTGCCCGCCGAAGCCGCGCGCAGCTACACGATGCAGCCCGGCGCGAACACGCTCAGCGTGCCGTTCACCTGGACCGGTGCGAACGGCGTGACCATCCGCCGCACGTACACGTTCACCCGCGGCAACTACGCCATCCAGGTGCGCGACGACGTCACCAACAACGGCAGCGCGCCGTGGCAGGGCTACGTGTACCGCCAGCTCGAGCGCAACCCGCCGCCGCAGAAGTCCGGCTACACCAATCCCGAAGCGCTCGCCTTCCACGGCGCCGCCTGGTACAGCCCGACCGACAAGTACGAGAAGCGCAAGTACGACAAGTTCGTCGACGACGGCACGCTCGACAAGAAAGTCACCGGCGGCTGGATCGCGCTGCTGCAGCACTACTTCTTCACCGCGTGGATCCCGGGCGACAAGGACGAAGCGACGTTCTCGCTGTCCACGCGCCAGGTCCCCGGCGCCACCAACTACCTCGTGCGCGCGCTCGGCCCCGGCGTCAACGTTGCGCCGGGTGCGCATGCCGAAACCACCGCGCGTTTGTGGGTCGGCCCCAAGCTCGTCGAAGGCATCGAAGCGCAGCACGTGCCGGGCCTGACGCGCGCCGTCGATTTCAGCAGCTTCAGCTTCATGGCCACGCTCGCCGGCTGGCTGTTCGCCATCATCACGATGATCCATGGCGTGCTCGGCAACTGGGGCTGGTCGATCATCGGCCTGGTCGTGCTGATCCGCCTGGCGATGTATCCCATCGCCGCCAAGCAGTTCCAGTCGATGGCGAAGATGCGCAAGCTCGCGCCGCGCATGCAGCAGCTGAAGGAACGCTACGGCGACGATCGCCAGAAGCTGCAGATGGCGACGATGGAGCTGTACAAGAAAGAGAAGGTCAACCCGGCCGGCGGTTGCTTGCCGATGCTGATCCAGATGCCGATCTTCCTCGCGCTGTACTGGATGCTGTCGGAGTCGGTCGAGCTGCGCCACGCGCCGTGGATCGGCTGGATCACCAACCTCTCCGCGCGCGATCCGTACTTCATCCTGCCCATCCTCAACATGCTGATCATGTACACCACGCAGCGGCTCACGCCGATGCAGGGCATGGATCCCACGCAGCAGAAGATGATGCAGTTCATGCCGCTGGTCATCGGCGTCACGATGGTGTTCTTCCCGGCCGGCCTGGTGCTGTACTGGGTTACCAACGGTGCGCTCGGCCTGCTGCAACAGTGGTTCATGCTGCGCCGCTACGGCGACAAGCCCGAACTCGCGAAGGCGTGACCGCCACGGACACCGACACCATCGTCGCCATCGCCACCGCGCCAGGCGCCGGTGGCGTCGGCGTGGTGCGGTTGTCCGGCCCGCGCAGCCGCGCGATCGCGGAAGCCCTGTGCGGCTGCGCCCTCGTCCCGCGCCACGCGCATTACGTGCGGTTGCGCGCCGGCGAGGAAACCATCGACGACGGTCTCGCGCTGTATTTCGCCGCGCCCGCCAGCTTCACCGGCGAACACGTGGTGGAACTGCAGGCGCACGGCAGCCCCGTCGTGCTGCAACGCCTGGTCGCCGAGTGCTGCACGCGCGGGGCACGCCACGCGCGGCCCGGTGAATTCAGCGAACGCGCCTTCCTCAACGGCAAGCTCGACCTCGCGCAGGCCGAAGCCGTCGCCGACCTCATCGCCGCCGGCGACACGCGCGCTGCACGCGCCGCCCGTCGCGCACTCGATGGCGTGTTCTCGCAACGCGTCGACGCGCTGGCCACCGAACTGCTGCACCTGCGTATCCACGTCGAGGCTGCGATCGATTTCGCCGACGAGTCCCTCGACACCCTCGGCGGCCGCGAACTGCGCGAAGGCCTCGCCCGCGCGACCTCCACCGTGGCCACGCTCCTCGCCGAAGCCGAACGCGGCCGCAAGCTGCGCGATGGCTTGCACGCCGTGATCGTGGGCCCGCCGAATGCCGGCAAGAGTTCGCTGCTCAACGCGCTCGCCGGCAGCGAACGCGCGATCGTCACCGACATCGCCGGCACCACGCGCGACCTGCTGCACGAAACCGTTCGCCTCGACGGCGCCGAACTCACGCTCGTCGACACCGCCGGCCTGCGCGAAGGCGGCGATGCGATCGAACGCGAAGGCATGCGCCGCGCGCGCGACGAACTGCAGGGCGCCGACCTGGCGATCGTGGTGCTCGATGCGCGCGATCCAGAATCCGGACGCACCGCCGTCGCCGACGCGATCGCCGACGTCCCGCGTCGCCTGTGGATCCACAACAAGTCCGACCTGCTCCCGCACGCGCCGCACGACACGGACCCCGATACTGTCCACGTCTCCGCGCGCACCGGTGCCGGCCTCGACGCATTGCACGCGCGCCTGCGCACGTTGTCGGGCGCCGAAGCCGCCGACGCCGGCGAGGGCACCTTCACCGCGCGCGCCCGCCACGTCGACGCGCTGGCCCGCACCGCCGCGCACCTGCACGACGCCGCAGCGCAACTGGACGCCGACGCGCTCGAACTCGCAGCCGAATCCCTCCGCGCCGGCCACGACGCCCTCGGCGAAATCACCGGCCGCGTCGTCCCCGACGCCCTCCTCGGGCATATCTTCGGCAGCTTCTGCATCGGCAAGTAAGGCAACGCCGCGGCCCGCGCCCGCCGCCTGAATAGCCCCCCGGCACGATCCGTGCATGGGCCGCCATGCGGAATGTCCGAAATTTGCCCCGGGTTTCGTCACGCACGCTTGACAAACGCCCGCCGCTGTCGCGTCCTACGCGCACGTGCCCGCAACTGGCGCACAGACAGGGGAGTGGTTCCGTTATGCACGCAATGTCCAAGTCGTCGCGCCCGCGCGTGGCGCGCCTGAATCTCTACGTCCTGGTCGCGCTGGGGTGCGCGACGCTCGCCGCTTGCGGCGGCAAACAGGAAGCCGCCACCGATGCCGGCGTGGCCACCAGCGCCACCGCCGCCGCGGTCGCGGCACCGCCGCCGGCCGTGTCCGAAGCCGTCGCCGCGATGAGCGCCGACCAGCTCCGCGAGGCCGCCAGCGGCGCGCTCCGCGAGCAGCGCCTGTACGCCCCGGCGGGCAACAACGCCATGGAGTACTACCTCGCCCTGCGCGACAAGGCGCCGAGCGACCCCGCCGTGGCCAGCGCCCTGACCGACCTGATGCCGTACGCCCTCATCGCGACCGAGCAGAGCATCCAGCGCGAGGACTTCACCGAAGCCCAGCGCCTGTACGCCCTGATGGAGAAGACCGACGCCTCGGCGCCGGCGCTCCCGCGCCTGAAGACGACGATCGCCCAGTCCCAGCAGGCCGTCGCCGCACGCGCCGAACAGGACAAGGTGAAGTCCGAGGAAGACCTGAAGAAGCAGGCCGACCTCGAAAAGCAGCGCCTCGCCCAGCAGGCCACCGCCCAGCAGCAGGCCGCCGCGCAGCTCGCGCAGCAGCAGGCCGCCCAAGCCGAAGCCGACAAGAAGGCCGCCGCCCAGCGCGAAGCCGACCAGAAGGAAGCCGCCCAGCGCGCCGCCGCTGCCCAGCAGCCCGCCGCCAGCGCCCCGGCGCAGCAGCAGGCCTCGGCGCCGGCATCGTCCGGTGGTGGTGGCAGCCTGCGCGCCGTCTCCACGCCGGCCCCGCGCTATCCGCCCGAAGCCGCGCGTCGCCAGCAGAGCGGCGAGGTCCAGGTGGAAATCACCGTGGGCACCGATGGGTCGGTCACCAGCGCCCGCGTCGTCGACGCCAACCCGGCGCGCATCTTCGACCGCGAAGCCCTCGCGGCGGTGAAGCGCTGGAAGTTCGCGCCGATCGATGCACCGGTCACCACGCGCCGCACGATCAACTTCCGTCCCGGCGGCTGATCTCGCGCAACACGTGGAACGAAAAAAGCCCGGCAATCGCCGGGCTTTTTTCTTGCGCGCAATCCGGCCGGAACGTCAGGCCGAGATCGCCAGCTTCTCCTGGTGGTAACGCCGCGTCGCCGCGAACCACAACGCGATCGCCACCCCGAAGCCCGCCGCCATGTACACGCCCCAGAACGCCATCGGGATGTCTTCGCCGCGCACCACCTTCAGCAGCATCTGGTTCTGCGCCAGGAACGGCACCGCGAACATCCACAGCTGGTTCTTCACCGGGCTCACCATCAGCGCGATGGTCGGGATCATCGGCAGCAGCATCAGCATGCTCATGTAGCTCTGCGCTTCCTTCACCGACTTCGCACCGGCGGCGATGAACGTCAGCAGCGAGGTGCCGATGAACAGCATCGGCAGCAGGATCACGAGCATCTTGCCGATCGCCGGCATGCTCACGTCCATCTGGCGCCCGATGCCCGGCGAGAACTGCGAGCCCACCTTGAACGCGAGCAGCGTCAGCAGCAGCGACGTCAGGCCGACCACGCACGCCGCCGAGATCTTGCCGGTCACCACCGCGCCGCGATGCGTGGGCGTGGCGAGCAAGGGTTCGAGCGACTGGCGTTCGCGTTCGCCCGCGGTCGTGTCGATGATCAGGTACGCACCACCGAGGAACGCACCGAGGATCAGCAGGTACGGCAGGATCGACATCACCATGCCGCGCCGCGCTTCCGGCGTCGACAGATCCTTGTGCGAGACGACGACCGGCGATGCGACGCCCGGGTTCATCCCGCGCGCAAGCAAGCGCAACGCACCCACCTGCTGCCCGTAACGCGACAACGCATCCTCGATGCGCTTCACCGGGATGTCCGAATCCTGGCGCGTGCTGTCGTGCACGATCTCCACCAGCGCCGGCTGGCCTTCGCGCCAGTCCTTGTCGAAGTCGTCGCCGATCTTCAGGTACACGTCCTCGGCCTGGTTGCGCACCGCAGCGTCCAGGTCGCCGGTGACCTTGCGCTGGCGGATGCCCTGGCCAGCGAGCCACTTCACCATGTTGGGCGCGTGTTCGACGCCGACCATCGGGATGTCGAGCGGTTTTTCGATCTGGCTCTTCGCGCGCGACTCGGCCAGCGTGAGGATGCCGAGCATGATCGCGGGCGTGAGCAGCGGGCCCAGCACCAGCGCCAGCATCAGCGTGCGCTTGTCGCGGACGAACTCGCGCAGTTCCTTCATCAGGATCGTGCGGATGGAAGACATCATGCCGGCCTTCATGCGTGCAACCCCTCTTCCGAACCGATCAACCGAACGAACGCATCCTCGAGGTTCTCCTCGCCCGTCTGCTTCCGCAATTCATCCGACGTGCCGTGCGCGACGACGCGCCCGTGCGCGATCACCACGATGCGATCGCAGAGCGCGGCGACCTCCTGCATGATGTGGCTGGAGAAGATCACGCAACGGCCTTCGCCGCGCAGCTGGCGCAGGAATTCGCGCAGCCCGCGGGTGGTCATCACGTCGAGCCCGTTGGTGGGTTCGTCCAGGATCACGTTGCGCGGGTCGTGCACCAATGCGCGCGCGATGGCGGTCTTGGTGCGCTGGCCCTGCGAGAAGCCTTCGGTCTGGCGATCCAGGAAATCGTCCATCTGCAGCGCCGCCGACAACGCCTTGGTGCGCGCCGCGATGGTTGCCGCATCCAGCCCGTGCAGCTCGCCGAAGTAGCGGATGTTCTCGCGCGCAGTCAGGCGCTTGTACACGCCGCGCGCATCCGGCAACACGCCGAGCGCGCGTCGCGCTGCTTCCGGATCGCTCGCCACGTCCTTGCCATCGACGAGCACGCGCCCGCTTTCCGGGCGCATCAGCGTGTAGAGCATGCGCAGCGTCGTCGTCTTGCCCGCGCCGTTCGGCCCGAGCAACCCGGTGATTTCGCCATCGCGCGCTTCGAAGCCCACGTCGTCGACGGCAACGACCGGCCCCTTGCCTTTCCCCGTGCCGGGGAAGGTCTTGCGCAGGTGTTCGGCAACGATCATTTACGGCTCCCATCCATTGAACGAGGTGAACGGCGGCGTGTAGGCGAGCGTGTCGAGGCATTTCGCATCGAGCGCCTTCGCATCGGCCGTGTCGAGGAATTGCGCGAACAGCTTCGGCATGCAGCCGGCGCCGATCACGTTGTGGCCCTGGCCGCGCAGCACGAGCGCGCGGCCCTTCGGCAACGTCTTGACCACGCTTTCGGCGTAGGCCGGCGGCGTCACCGGATCCAGTTCGCCGGACAGCAGCAACGCCGGCACGTTGGTGGCGAGCGGCGCGTGGAAATCCTTCGGCGCCACGCCCTTCGGCCACACCGCGCACTGCTGCTGCAGCGTTTCGACGAGCTGGTTGCCGAGCAGCGACTGCGACATCGCATCGTCGCCGTGGATGCCCGCGCTGTCCTCGGTGCAGATCACCGACAACTGCATGCCGTACATCATCTGGTCCGCCAGCGAACCGCCGAGCATCTTCGACAGCGCCATCAGGCCTTCGTAACGGCCCTGGTCGGCTTCGTTGAGCAGCAGCGGCAGGATGGACGCCGCGACCGGCACGTACGCATACATGCGCGTCAGGCCCGCGACGTGGTCCGGCGTGAGGCGTTCTTCCTTCATCTGCCCGGTGCTGGCGTCGCGGTATTTCACCATCGGCGGGTCGGCGCGCAGCTTCGTCATCAACGCGTTCAAGCGCTGGCGCGGATCGCCGAGCGACTTCGCGCAACCCGGCGTCTTCGTGCAGCGACCGAACTGCAGGTCGAGTGCGGACTCCAGGTTGCGCGCGAAATCGTTGCCGAGGTAGATCGCATTCGGCGCGACCGAATCCAGCGTGATGGTGCGCGTGTGCTGCGGATAGCGCATCGCGTACTGCTGCGCGACGCGCGTGCCGTAGCTCACGCCCATCAGGTTGATCTTGTCGGCGCCGATGGCGGCGCGCACGGCGTCGAGGTCGCGGATCGCGTCGGTGGTGGAATAGAAGCGGACGTCGGCGTGCTTGGCCAGCGCATCGCGGCACTTCTCGGCGGCGGCGCGCATGGCGGCGGGCGATTCGTCGACCGCGTCGGCCTGCACGCTCGCGTCGTCCGCCTTGTCCTCGGCGCCCTCGTCCTTGCACTTCAGCGGATTGGACTTGCCGGTGCCGCGCTGGTCCACGAGGACCACGTCGCGATGCTTGAGCACCTCGCGGAACGCGGGGGCGACCTGCGGATAGGTTTCCGCCGCCGCCTGGCCCGGGCCGCCGGCGAGCATGAAGACCGGATCGGGCATGTGGTCGCCCGATTCGTTGGCCGGCACCCACGCGATGTTGAGCGCGATCTTGCGGCCGTTCGGCAGCGCGGGATTTTCCGCGACCGTGAACGTGCCGCACTCGGCCTCGACGCTGGCGGCGCCCAGCGCGGGCGCGAGCGTGCACGGCTTGAAGGCGATGCGCCCCAGCTTGCGTTCGGGCGCGGCTTCGGCGGCGTAGGCGGTGGCCTTGGGCGCGGATTTCGGTGCGCGGCTTTGCCAGGCGCGCCAGCCCAGCACGGCCGCGACCAGCGCCAGTGCGAGCAGGAATCGGGTCTTGCGGTTCATCGTGGTGCGTCCCCTCCGAGCGATGGCGTCAGCATGACAGGACGCTGCGCGGCGCGGAACGTGACCGACGAGGGAGCTACTTGCTGCTGACGTACTTCTCGCGGCGCACCTGCGGCACCGGCAGGCCGAAGCCCTTCAGCGTCTCGAAGCAGGCATCCACCATGTTGGGGTTGCCGCACAGGTAGGCGATGTCGGTGTCGGCGTGCGGTGCGAATTCCTCCAGGAACTGCTGCACGTACCCATGGCGCACGTCGGCATGCGCCTGCGCCGAACCCGGCGCCGGCAGTTCGCGCGAGAAACACGGCACGAAGCGGAAGTGCTCGCCGTGCTTGTCGGCGAAGGCGCGGAATTCGTCGCCGTACAACAGCTCCACCGGCGTGCGCGCACCGAACAGCAACACCACCTTGATGCCGCGCTCCACGATCAGCCGCTCCAGCTGCGGCAGCATCGCGCGGTACGGCGTGACGCCGGTGCCCGTGCCGATCAGGAGGTAACGCTGGTTGGTGTCGGCCGGCATCAGGCAGAAGCGCCCGTAGGGGCCGCTCGCGTCGATCAGGCCGTGCTCGGGCAGGCCTTCGAACAGGGCCGTGGCCGCGCCGCCCGCCACGTAGCTGACCGCGATCTCCACCGCCTCGCCCGGGCCCAGCGCGTGGTCGTGGATGGTGGCCAGCGAGTAGCTGCGCTTGGTGGCCGTGCCGTCGGCGTAATGGAAGTGCACCTGCACGAACTGGCCGGGGATGAAATCCAGGGGCTGCCCGTCGTCGCGCTGGAAGGTCAGGTGCGCAACCGTCGGCGCCAGCATGCGGCGCGCGACGAGCTTGAGCGGAAAGTGCGTGATGGCCAAGGTGTCGGGGGTCGTCAGTGCAACGGAGCGTTGGCGCCGGGGCCGCCGCGGGGCCGCCTATACTACCGGCTTCGCCGCGCAGGCTGCGGCCGAAGGCCTTTCCATGCCCCCCGACGCAAACGCCAAGACCCATGCGCTCGACAGCGCGCCCGCACTGCGCGTGTCCGACCTCCGCAAGACCTACGACAACGGCGTGCAGGCCCTGAAGGGCGTGTCGCTGGACGTGCGTCCCGGCGACTTCTTCGCCCTGCTCGGCCCCAATGGCGCCGGCAAGAGCACCCTGATCGGCATCGTCAGCTCGCTCGTGAACAAGAGCGCCGGGCAGGTCGAGGTGTTCGGCACGGACATCGCCCGCCACCGGTCGGAGGCCATGCGCCTGCTCGGCCTGGTGCCGCAGGAAATCAACTTCAACCTGTTCGAGAAGCCCTTCGACATCCTCGTCAACTACGCGGGCTTCTACGGCATCCCGCGCGAGGAAGCGATGGCGCGCGCCGAAGTGGAACTCAAGCGCGGGCACCTCTGGGAAAAGGCGCAGGTGATGTCGCGCACGCTGTCGGGCGGCATGAAGCGCCGGCTGATGATCGCGCGCGCCATGATGACCGCGCCGCGCCTGCTCATCCTCGACGAGCCCACCGCCGGCGTGGACATCGAAATCCGCCGCGGCATGTGGCGCACGCTGCGCGAGATCAACGCGGCCGGCACCACGATCATCCTCACCACGCATTACCTGGAGGAAGCCGAGAGCCTCTGCAAGAACCTGGCGATCATCGACAAGGGCACCATCGTGGCGCAGGGCACGATGAAGGCGCTGCTGGCCAAGCTCGACATCGAAGGCTTCCTGTTCGACATCGACGGCCAGCTGCCGGCAGCGTTGCCGGAAATCCCCGGCGCCACGCTGTCCGCCGCGGACGACCACACGCTCGACCTCGAAATGCCGCGCGCCATGGACCTCAACGGCGTGTTCACCCGACTGGATGCCGCCGGCATCCGCGTGCGTTCGATGCGCACCAAGTCCAACCGTCTCGAAGAATTGTTCGTCCGCCTCACGGGGCAGGAGCAGGCCCAGTGAACGACATCCCCTCGAAGGACGTGCAAGCCAAGGGCATGATCGCGCCCGTCCCCGCCACGCCCGCGCGCCGCAACTGGGTGGCGCTGGGCACCATCGTGCGCCGCGAAGTCACGCGCATCCTGCGCATCTGGGCGCAGACGCTGGTGCCGCCCGCGATCACGATGACGCTGTACTTCCTGATCTTCGGCGGGCTGATCGGCTCGCGCGTGGGACAGATGGACGGCATCAGCTACATGGCCTTCATCGTGCCGGGCCTGGTGATGATGAGCGTCATCCAGAACAGCTACGGCAACATTTCCTCGTCGTTCTTCGGCGCCAAGTTCGGCCGGCACGTGGAGGAACTGCTCGTCAGCCCGATGCCCAACCACGTGATCCTCGGCGGCTACGTCGCCGGCGCCGTGCTGCGCGGGTTGATGGTCGGCGTGATCGTGCTGCTGATCTCGATGTTCTTCACGCCGGTGCGCATGCCGCATCCGCTCGTCACGCTGACCACCGTGATCCTGGGCGCCACGATCTTTTCGCTCGCCGGGTTCGTCAACGCGGTGTACGCGAAGAAGTTCGACGACATCGCCATCGTCCCCACCTTCATCCTCACCCCGCTCACGTACCTGGGCGGCGTGTTCTATTCGGTGAAGCTGCTGCCGGGCTGGGCGGAAACGCTTACCCACCTCAACCCGATCTTCTACATGGTCAATGCGTTCCGCTACGGCCTGCTCGGCGTGAGCGACGTGCCGTTGTGGGTCGCGTATTCGTTGATGCTGGGCTTCGTGGCCGCGTTGTCCGCGATCGGCCTGTGGCTGCTGAAGCGCGGCGTCGGGCTGCGCAGCTAACCGGGCAAGCGGAAGAACGCCGTCGCGGCCGCGCTCGTCGCCGCCGCCACGGTCTCGACGGGCTCGCCGCGATCGCGCGCGAGCTCCTCCACGATGTGCGCCAGGTACATCGGTTCGTTGCGGCGATGCGACGGCTGCGGTCGCACGGTGCGCGGCAGCAGGTAGGGCGCATCGGTTTCGATCATCAGGCGGTTGGCCGGGATGTGCTTCACCAGTTCGCGCAGGTGCAGGCCGCGGCGTTCGTCGCACAGCCACCCGGTGATGCCCACGTACCAGTCCTGGTCGAGGTAATCGAACAGTTCCTTGCGCGTCCCCGTGAAGCAATGCACGACGGCCGGCCCGAGGCGCCCGTCGAAGTTGCGCATCGCGGCCATGAAGTCGTCGTGCGCATCGCGCTGGTGCAGGAAGAGCGGCTTGCCGGTGTCCGCGCCGATCTGCAATTGCATCTCGAATGCGCGACGTTGCGCCGGCCGCGGCGAGAAATCGCGGAAGTAATCCAGCCCGCACTCGCCGACGGCGACCACTTCCGGCAACGCCTGCAACGCGCGCATCTCCGCGTCGCATTCGGCGGTGTACTCGGTGGCGTGGTGCGGATGCACGCCGGCGGTGGCGAACAATTCGCCGGGGTGCTGGCGCGCCAGGTTCGCGGCCTGCGGCGAGTGCGCGCGGCTGGCGCCGGTCACGATCATCCGCCGCACGCCCGCATCGCGCGCGCGTTGCAGCACGGCGTCGCGGTCGTGGTCGAAGCTGTCGTGGGTGAGGTTGGCGCCGATGTCGATGAGCATGGGGCGCAAGTCTACCGGCCACCCCCGTAGACTTCGCGCGTGCGCAGCCCCGACTTCCCCATCGCCGCCCTGTTGCCGGAGCTCCGCGCGAGCCTGGCCGCACATCCGCGCCTGGTCCTGGAAGCGCCGCCCGGCGCCGGCAAGACCACGCAGGTGCCGCTGGCGCTGCTGGATGCGCCGTGGCTCGCCGGCCGCAAGATCGTGATGCTGGAACCGCGCCGCGTCGCCGCGCGCGCCGCCGCCGGGTTCATGGCGAAGCAACTCGGCGAAGCGCCCGGCGACACGGTGGGGTATCGCATCCGGTTCGAAAGCCGCATCTCTGCGCGCACGCGCGTCGAAGTGGTCACCGAAGGCATCCTCACGCGCATGCTGCAGGACGACCCGATGCTCGACGGCGTCGGCGCCCTGCTCTTCGACGAATTCCACGAACGCCATCTCGCCGGCGACCTCGGCCTCGCGCTCGCGCTCGACGTGCAGGCCGGCCTGCGCGAAGACCTGCGCATCGTCGTGATGTCGGCGACGCTGGATGGCGAACGCCTCGCGCGGTTCCTCGACGCGCCGCGCTTGTCGAGTGCAGGGCGCAGCTATCCGGTGGAGGTCGCCCACTTCCCCGCGCGGCGCGACGAAGCGCTGGTGCCGCAGGCGCGCCGCGCCGTCGAACAGGCGGTGGCGACGCATCCCGGCGATGTCCTCGTGTTCCTGCCGGGCCAACGCGAGATCGCGCAGGTCGACGCCGCGCTCGCCGGCAGCGACGCATTGCGAGACATCGATGTGCTCGCGCTGCACGGCGAACTCCCCGTCGAACAGCAATCGCGCGTGCTGCAACCCGCCACCGACGGCAAGCGCCGCGTGGTACTCGCGACCAATGTCGCCGAGAGCAGCGTGACCTTGCCGGGCGTGCGCGTGGTGATCGACAGCGGCCTGGCGCGTGAGCCGCGCTACGACCCGAATTCCGGATTCGCACGCCTGGACATCGTGACGATCGCGCAAGCCTCCGCGGACCAGCGCGCAGGTCGCGCGGGTCGCGTCGCCGACGGCTGGGCGCTGCGGCTGTGGCCGCAATCGCAACGTCTCGAACCGCAGCGTCGTCCCGAAATCGCGCAGGTCGAACTCGCGTCGCTCGCGCTCGAACTCGCGGCGTGGGGCAGCGCCGACCTGCGCTTCGTCGATGCGCCGCCGCCCGGCGCCCTCGCCGCCGCCCGCGACCTGCTGCGTCGCCTCGGCGCACTCGATGGCGAATCGATCACGCCGCTCGGCCGCCGCATGCTCGCGCTCGGCACGCACCCGCGCTTGTCCGCGATGCTGCTCGCACCGCGCGATGCACAGGAACGCGCCCTCGCCTGCGACCTCGCCGCGCTCGTCGAAGCGCGCGATCCCTTGCGTTCGCGCAGCGACGCGATCGCCGAACGCTGGCGCGCCCTCGCCGCCTTCCGCGCCGGCCACGCCACCGACGGCAACCGCGGCGCGCTCGCTGCGATCGATGCCGCCGCGAAACAATGGCGGCGTCGCCTGCACGTCGATGCAACGCCACCGCGCGAAGTCGATGCGCACCGCCTCGGCGATCTGCTGGCGCACGCCTTCCCCGATCGCATTGCGCACCAGCACGCCACGCAGCCGCGTCGCTACCAGCTCGCGAACGGCCGCATGGCCACGTTGTTCGACGACAGCGCGCTCTTCGGCGAACCCTGGCTCGTTGCGAGCGAATTGCGCTTCGACGCGAAGGACGCCTTGCTGCTGCGCGGCGCGCCGGTGGACGAAACGCGCCTGCAACGCGATTTCCCCGAACGCTTCGTCGAACGCGGCACCGTGCGCTGGGACGCCGATCGCCGCGCCCTCGTCGCGCAACGCGAACGCCGCTTCGACAACATCGTCCTCGATGCGCGCCCGGCCGGCCGCGTGGATCCCGCGCAAGCCGCGCGCGCCCTGACCGATGCCGTGCGCGAACTCGGCCTCGACGCACTCCCCTGGAGCGAATCCCTCGAACAATGGCGTGCCCGCGTGCGCTGCCTGCGCGCATGGCTGCCGGACGATGCGGACGCATTCCCCGATCTGTCGGACGATGCATTGCTCGCCACGCTCGACGACTGGCTGCTGCCCGCCTTCGCCGGCAAGACGCGCCTCGACGCGCTCGACGAATCCGCGCTCGCCGACGCGCTGCATTCGAAAGCCGACTGGAACCTCCGCCGCCGCATCGAAGCGCTCGCGCCGACGCGCATCGTCGTTCCGTCCGGCATGGAACGCCGCATCGAGTACGCCTTCGATGCGCACGAAGGCGCGCGTCCGCCGGTGCTCGCCGTGAAACTGCAGGAACTGTTCGGCCTGGCCGACACGCCGCGCATCGTCGATGGCCGCGTACCGCTCACCTTGCACCTGCTCTCGCCGGGCGGCCGTCCGTTGCAGGTCACGCAGGACCTGCGCGGGTTCTGGGACCGCACGTATCCCGACGTGCGCAAGGAAATGAAAGGCCGCTACCCGCGCCATCCCTGGCCGGACGATCCGTGGTCGGCCACCGCGACGCACCGCGCCAAACCGCGCGGCACCTGAATGCGAAAACGCGGTCGGCCGCGCCGATCACATGCGCTCAACGCCGCCTTGCCGAGACTGCGGCCCAATCGCCAGGCACCAGGAGTTCCGCCATGAACAAGCAGCTGATCGCATTGCCCGAACGCGCCGTCGAAATGGCCGGCAAGTGGGGCGGCGAATTGCTCGACCTGGGTTCGCAGATCAGTTCGCGCGGCGAGAAGTGGCTCGAAACCGGCGCCAAGCTCGGCGCCCTGCGCGCGGGCACCAAGGCTGCGACGAAGGTCGTGCGGCGCTATCCCATCGTCACCGTGGCCACCGTCGCCGGCGCCGGACTGCTGTGGTATCTCGCGCGCCGCAAGGCGAAGCAGGCCGAGAACGGCGATGGCCGCGCGGCGATCGAAGGCAGCTCGCGTCGCGTGGATGCGCGTCGCAGCAATGGCGCCAAGCGCGCCACGCGCACGACGACCGCACGCAAGACCACGCGCGCGCGCAGCACGCCGGCCACCGACGAAAGCTGATTCGTTCTTTAGGTGGCGATCGCGGGCAGTTCGATCACGAACGCCGCGCCGCCACCTTCGCGATCCTCGTACCAGAGGTCGCCGCCCGCATTGACGATGATCTGCCGCGCGAGCGACAGGCCCAGTCCGCTGGACAGGCCGTCCTCGCGCCCGCTCAGGCGCATGAACGGCTTGAACAGGTCGGAGCGTTTTTCGCCCGGCACGCCGTTGCCGCGGTCGAGCACGCGCAACTGCCAGTAGGCGCCGTTGCCGGAACGCACTTCGAGCGTGAGTTCGCCGCCATCGGCCGCGTACTTCATCGCATTGGTGATCAGGTTTTCCGACACCTGGCGCAGCACGCGCCGGTCGATCGCCACGGTGCCGCACGCCTCGGGCACCTGCGCATGCAGGCGCATGCCGCGGCTTTCGAGCTGCAGTTCGTAACGATGCGACAACCACTCCAGCGTTTCGCGCAGGTCGGCCGGATGCGATTGCGCTTCGCCGCTTTCGGCTTGCGCGATGCGTTCCTGGCCTTCGAGGTAACGGCGGATGTAACCGATCGCGTCGTGCGCGCTGTCGTGGATCATCTGCAGGTAGCGCGGGATGCGCTCGGGCTTGCAGCCGTTCTGCATCAGGATGTCGCTGGCGAACAACACGCTGCTCAACGGATTCTTGAGGTCGTGCGCGACCAGGTTCACCAGCTCCTGGCGTTCGCGCGCCACGCGTTCGAGGCGATCGCGCGCCTGCTTCAGCGCGACGTGCGTGCCGACGCGCGCCAGCAGTTCTTCCGGGATGAAGGGCTTGGTGACGTAATCCACCGCGCCGCTGTCGAAGGCACGCAGCAGCAGCTCGCGATCCTGCGCGGCGGTGAGGAAGATCACCGGCATGTCCTGGAATTGCGGCAGGCGGCGCAGCTCGCGCAGCAGTTCGAAACCGTCCATGCCGGGCATCAGCATGTCGAGCAGGACGAGGTCGGGGGTATGCGCGATCGCGAGTTCGAGCGCTTCGGGGCCCGTCAGCGCAGGCACGACGTCGTGCCCGTTGCGCGAGAGCAACGTGCTGACGACGCGCAGGTTCGCTGGTTGGTCGTCGACCACCAGGATCCTGCCCGAACCTTGTAGCGACTCAGCCATTCGTTTCCTGTGTATCAGGCAACGAGATCCATCTCGTTGCAAAACCTGAACGGGCCGCGCAAGTTATCAGAAACCTCCCACAGCCGCCCCCGGGCGGCTGAACCATTCAGACGATCTCGCGCCAAAAGCCGGGCCCGATCCCCTCGAGCCGATGCGGGCCGACGGCGACCCGTACCAGACGCAACGTGGGAAGACCCACGGCAGCGGTCATCCGCCGCACCTGCCGGTTGCGGCCCTCGGTGATCGTGATCGACAGCCAGGCGTCGGGCACCGATTTGCGGAACCGCACCGGCGGGTCGCGCGGCCACAGGTCGGGCGCATCGATCGCTTCCACCAGGGCCGGACGCGTGGGCCCATCGTTGAGCAGCACGCCCGCGCGCAACCGCTCGACCTGCGCGTCAGATGGCACGCCTTCCACCTGCACCCAATAGGTCTTCGGCTGTTTGTGGCGCGGATCGCTGAGCCGGTGTGCGAGCGGACCGTCGTCGGTCAGCAGCAGCAAGCCCTCCGAATCCGCATCGAGCCGGCCCGCGGCATAGACGCCCGCGGGCAGGCCGAACCCCGCGAGCGTCGGCCGTGGCGGGCGGCTGCGGTCGGTGAACTGCGACAGCACCCCGTACGGCTTGTTGAACGCCACGAGCATCGACGCGGGGCGTCTCGCCTCAGGCGGCGGGCTTGCGGAAGCGCAGCGTCATGCGATCGCTTTCGCCGATCGCCTTGTACTTCGCGTCGTCCGCCTTGTCGTGCTGGTTGGTCGGCGGCAAGGTCCACACCCCGTTCGGGTGATCCTTGGTGTCCTTCGCGTTGGCGTTCACTTCGCTCTGGTCTTCGAGCACGAAGCCCGCGGCCTTGGCGTAACCGGTCACCAACTCCTCGGTGAGGTAGCCGGTCTTGATCTGCGTGGCCAGGTCCGTGCCCGCCTTCGCGCGATGGTCGACGAAGCCCAGCGTGCCGCCCGGCTTGAGCACGGCGAAGAACGCATTGAAGTAATCCTGCGCGTTGCCGTCCTCCACCCAGTTGTGCGCGTTGCGGAACGTCAGCACGACGTCGGCCGAGCCCGCCGGCCCGAAGTTCGGGTGCTTCGCATCGAACTTGCGCAGCTCCGCCTTGCCGTACAACGCCCCGTTGCCCGCGACCTTCTCGCGCAACTGCTTGTTGAGGTTGTAGCGGTACTGCGGCTGCCCGGTGATCGCGTCGTCCCACACCGCGGCAACGTAGTGGCCGTTGTCGCGGAGGTAGGGCGCGAGGATCTCCGTGTACCAGCCGCCGCCGGGCGTGATCTCGATGACGGTCTGGTTCGCGTTGACCATGAAGAACGACAGCGTTTCCTTCGGATGGCGATACACGTCGCGCGCGGCCCACGCCGGCGTGCGCCAGCTGCCCGCGATCGATTCGTCGAGCGCTGCGCCCGTGGCGTTGGTGACCATCGAAGAGGACGCGCTCGACGATGCGGCGCCGCCGTCCGCCGATGCGCTCGCCGAAGCGGAAGCACCGTCGTGCGTGGACGCGCACGCGGCCAGCAGGGATGCGACGAAGCAGGACAGCAGGGGACGTGCGGACAACGTCGGGCGTGCCATGGGGTCGGCTCCTCGGAAAGGAGCGACAGGGTAGCGCGTCAGCTTTGGGCGTCCGTGTAGACCCGCGCCTGTTCCAGCAACCAGGCGCGGAACGCGGCCAGGCCGGCGTGCCCGCGCGAGCGGGGCGGGGCGACCAGGTAATGCGCGAAGTCGGCTTTGAGCTTCTCGTCGAACAGCAGGCACAGGCGGTTCGAATCGATCAGCGGCCAGGCCAGCGTGAGCCGGCCCAGCACGATGCCCATGCCTTCCACCGCCGCGCGGTGCAGCGTTTCGGAATCGTCGAAGTTGGCCACGTAGCGCTTGGGTGCCTTGCCGCCGAAGCGCGTGAACCAATCGCTCCAGCGCCCGCCGGGTGCGCCGAGCAGCGGGAAGTCGCCGAGCGTTTCCAGCGTGGGCCGGCCCAGGCGTTCGATCAGCGCGGGGCTCGCGATCGGCGTGAGCCAGTCGTCGAACAGGTGCACGGCTTCCAGTCCGGGCCAATGCCCGGGGCCGTAGCGCAGGCCCGCGTCCACGTCGGTGTCGCGTTCGAAGTCGACGACGTTGATCGTCGACTGCAGGTGGATCTCCAACTGCGGATGCGCGGCGAGGAAGGTCGGCAATCGCGGCACGAGCCAGCTCGTCGCGAACGAGGGCATCAGCGTCACCGTCAGCACGTCGTCGCGACGCATGCCGAAGGGACGCAGCGCGTGTTCGATCGCATCGAGGTGATCGGCGACGCGGTCGAACAGGCGCTGCCCGTCGGCGGTGAGTTCCACCCCGCGCGGCTGCCGCACGAACAGGCGTTGGCCGAGGCGTTCCTCGAGCCCTTTGATCTGGTGGCTGAGCGCGCTGATGGTCAGGTGCATCGACTCGGCCGCCCGCGACAGGTTGCCGAGGCGCGCGGTGGCGACGAACCCTTGCAGGGCATGCAGCGGCGGACGGTTCATTGGAGGCGAGCCTTGAATGGAATCGAAAGGTCCCTTGCCGAACTTGCGATTTTCAGGGCGAAAGGATGCGCCTATCTTCGATCCCACTCAAGCAATGTCCCCCAGGGAGACCGCCATGAACGTGCAGACGCAACGCCTCTTCAAGGACCTGTTGTTCCTCCATGGCCACGTCGCCGACCCCCGGCTCGGCGCCACGCTGGCGGACGACACGGAGCAAGCCGCCACGGACCAGGCCGCGACAACGCCGGGCATCCCCGAGGAGTCCCACATGAACCTGTTCAAGAGCTTCTGGCTGCTCGGCGGCCTGGCGTCCATCGATCCTCGCGTCGAGGACGAAGAGACCGGCTTCAACCCGAGCTACGGCAACCGCATCGCGTCCGAACGCACCTTCGGCAAGCCGCGCATCGAACCCAAGCGCGAAGCCGCCGTGCGCAAGCCGGTCGTGTCGAACGACCAGCGGGTCGCGCATTGCTGAAAGCAGGGACCGGGGACCGGGGACCAGGGACCAGGGAAGAGCGCACTTGCTCTCTGGTCCCCGGTCCCTGGTCCCCGGTCCCGAGTTGTTACTTCCCGAGCGAAGCCAACGCAGCGTTCAACGTCGCACTCGGCCGCATCGCCGTCGCCAGCTTCTGCATGTCCGGCCGGTAATACCCGCCGATGTCGACCGGCGAGCCCTGCACCGCCGCCAGCTCGCCGACGATCTTCTGTTCGTTCTCCGCCAGCGTCTTCGCCAGCGGCGCGAACAGCGCCTTCAGGCCCGCATCGTCGTCCTGTGCCGCCAACGCCTGCGCCCAGTACATCGCGAGGTAGAAGTGGCTGCCGCGATTGTCGAGGCCGCCGATCTTGCGCGACGGCGAACGATCGCTTTCCAGGAACTGCGCATTGGCCGCATCCAGCGCATCGGCCAGCACCTGCGCGCGCTTGTCGCCGTACTTCTCGGCGAGGTGTTCCAGCGACGCGGCCAGCGCGAGGAATTCGCCGAGCGAATCCCAGCGCAGGTAATTCTCCGCCGTGAACTGCTGCACGTGCTTCGGCGCCGAACCGCCCGCGCCGGTTTCGAACAAGCCACCGCCTGCCATCAGCGGCACGACCGACAGCATCTTCGCGCTGGTGCCCAGTTCCATGATCGGGAACAGGTCGGTGAGGTAATCGCGCAACACGTTGCCGGTGACGGAGATCGTGTCTTCGCCCTTCCGGATGCGCGCGAGCGAGAACAGCATCGCCTCCACCGGCGGCAGGATGCGCAGATCCAGGCCATTGGTGTCGTGGTCCCTCAGGTACGCGTTGACCTTCGCGATCACCTGCGCGTCGTGCGCGCGCTTTTCGTCCAGCCAGAACACCGCCGGCGTGTGGCTCAGGCGCGCGCGCGAAACGGCGAGCTTCACCCAGTCGCGGATCGGCGCGTCCTTGGTCTGGCACATGCGCCAGATGTCGCCGGCTTCCACCGCGTGTTCGAACACCACCTTGCCCGCGTCGTCGACCACGCGCACGGTGCCGTCGGCGTCGAGGTGGAACGTCTTGTCGTGCGAACCGTATTCCTCGGCCTTCTGCGCCATCAGCCCGACGTTGGGCACGCTGCCCATCGTCGCGGGATCGAACGCGCCGTGCGCCTTGCAGTCGTCGATCACCGCCTGGTAGATGCCGGCATAGCAGCGATCGGGGATGACGGCCTTGGTGTCCTGCAGCTCGCCCTTCGCGTTCCACATGCGGCCGGAGTCGCGGATCATCGCGGGCATCGAGGCATCGACGATCACGTCGCTCGGCACGTGCAGGTTGGTGATGCCCTTGTCGGAATTCACCATCGCCAGGCCCGGGCGCTGCGCGTATTCGGCGGCGATGTCGGCTTCGATGGCCTTGCGCAGGTCTTCCGGCAACGAGGGCAGGCGCGCGTACAGATCGCCGATGCCGTTGTTGGGATCGAAACCCGCCTGCACCAGCGCATCTTCGTGGCGCGCCAGCACGTCGCGGTAGAACCGCTCGACGACCACGCCGAACATGATCGGGTCGGAGACCTTCATCATCGTGGCCTTCAGGTGCAGCGAGAACAGCACGCCCTGCGCCTTCGCGTCCTCGATCTGCGCATCGACGAAGCGCGCGAGCGCCTTGGCGCGCATCACCGCGCCGTCGACGATCTCGCCGGCCTGCACCTTCACCTTGTCCTTGAGCACCTTCGTGCTGCCGTCGGCGCCGACGAATTCGATGCGCAGGGCGCCGGCGTTGGCGATCGTGGCCGACCGCTCGCTGCCGTAGAAATCGCCTTCGTCCATGTGCGCGACGTGCGACTTGGAATCGCTGGCCCACTTGCCCATGCGATGCGGATGCTTGCGCGCGTACTGCTTGACCGACAGCGGTGCGCGGCGATCGGAGTTGCCTTCGCGCAGCACGGGGTTCACCGCGCTGCCCTTGGTGCGGTCGTAGCGCGCCTTGATGTCGGCCTGCGCGTCGTCCTTCGGTTCTTCCGGATAGTCCGGCAGCTTGAAGCCCTGCTGCTGCAACTCGCGGATCGCGGCCTTGAGCTGCGGCACCGAGGCGCTGATGTTCGGCAGCTTGATGATGTTGGCTTCCGGCGTGGTGGCGAGCGTGCCGAGTTCGGCGAGGTCGTCGTTCACGCGCTGCGAGGCGTCGAGCACTTCGGGGAAGAGCGCGAGGATGCGCGCGGCGAGCGAGATGTCGCGCGTTTCCACGGCGATGCCGGCGGTGCCGGCGAACGCAGCGACGATGGGCAGCAGCGACTGCGTCGCCAGGAACGGCGCCTCGTCGGTGAGCGTGTAGAGGATCTTCGGGGACTTCGACATGGGGTCGCTCGCTGCTGGGGGCGCTGGGCCGACCATTTTCAGGGTTTGTCGCGCATGAAAAAAGGCGCGGCCGCAAAGCCGCGCCTTTCCGGGGCCCAGGGGGCGGCCGCTTACTTCACTTCGAACTCGCGGGCCTGGACCATGTTGCCGTCGAGCATGATCTCGACCTTGTACTTGCCGGCCGGCCAGGGCTGCTTGTTCTCGATCTGGAAGTCGTAGACCTGCGCGCCGTGGAACTGGATGTCGCGCGACTCTTCGTTGACCACCTGGTTGCTGTCCTGGTGGCTCCACTTCGCCGCGAGCTTGCCCGGGACGGTGGCCATGGCATCGGTGGTGGACGTGCTGACGGCCGCGATGATCTTGTCCTTCGTCGAGAAGGTGGCGGTGGGCGCCGTGATCTTCATGTCCGGACCGGCGGCATTGCCGAGCTCCACGCCGGACACGCCGACGGCCGAGGTGGTCGGCACCGGCGAGGCCACGGTGGCCGGCATCGCCGGCGGCGGGGTGGCGATGGTGGTCGACGCCGGCGGCGTCATCGTCTCGGCTTCCTTCTTCTTGCAGCCCGCCAGGGCGAGCGTGCCGAGCAGGGCGACGAGCACGGCCTGCGCGAGCGGGGATCGGATGGATTGCATGGGGAGATTCCTTTGGAGTGGGAAGCGGGAGGACGTCAGGCGGCGCGCGTCGGGTCGATGTCGCCATCGCCGTCGGCGTCGATCGCCGGGATCTTCAGGACCTGGCCGGGCTGGATGCGGTCGGGATCGTCGAGGACATCGCGGTTGGCGTCGAAGATCGCGTGCCACTTGCTCGCGCGACCGTAGTGCGCCTTGGCGATGTGCGAGAGCGTGTCGCCCTTGACGACGGTGTAGCTGGTGGCTTCGGGCGTGAGTCCTTCACCGCTGACGGTGCCTTTGACCTGGCTGAAGTCCGGTTTTTCCGGGACTTCGCCCGACGTGCTCCGCACCGTTCCCTTGACCTGGGAAAAGTCGGGTTTGTCGTTGCTCATGGGATTGCTCCGGCCCGGCGGGGGCCGGGCGCAGCGCAGGGGACCACGCGCCCCGTTAAATCCGCATCGTCGCCGGCTGTGCCGTGCGTTATTGCCGCAGTGCGCGGACGGCCGGTGGCGGCGACAGGCCCGGCGTGCCGCGCCACGGGTTGATGTCCAGCCCGCCGCGCCGCGTGTAGCGCGCTTCCACCGACACGCGCTCGGCACGACAGCGCGCGAGCACGTCGATGAAGATGCGCTCCACGCACTGTTCGTGGAATTCGGCGTGGTCGCGGAAACTGACGAGGTAGCGCAGCAGCCCCGCCGGATCGATGCGCGGGCCCAGCGTGTCGATGCGCACTTCGGCCCAGTCG